>CAWGNL010000066.1:0-33029 GCA_963823885.1 uncultured bacterium | reverse complement strand
TCCGCCCCCATCGCGTAGGCGCTGACGGCCTCCGAAACCAGGAACCCCGCGGGGTGCGGCCTCTGGCAGCCGCGGAGATTGCCACCGTGGGAAACGCCGGTCTCCATAACCCAAAACCCGCGTTCCTTTTTTGCATTGCGCCACAGTCTGTAATCGAGCAACATTTCCTGATATGAGTCCGAATCTACATAGTTGTCGAACGACGCAAAATCGAGATGCTTGAAGGCCAATTCGTTATCAAGCGTAAACAGCCGGTTGGTGTTATGAGTAATGGGAGCATCAGAGAACCCGCGAATGATGTTTGCCTGGTCGGCAACAAACTCAGCGGTTGTCTCTCGCATAAACGTTCTATACGCCGTGCTCAGTGAAGAATTATGCATGACAGTAGTCACAATCGGCTGCGGCGCCTGGTCGAAACTCTGGTATTGTTCGCTCCAAACACCAGTCCCCCAAGCGTCGTTGAGGCGCTCGATGCCGCCGTAGCGGGCTTCAAGCCAGGCGTGCCATTGCTCTCCGCATTCAGCGCACATGCATTCCGACACTTCGTTCTTGAGCTCGATTGTGAATCTGCCAGGCGATTACACCGGGTAAGCCACCCAATGATCTTGCCACCGCCTCGGTAATGATCTTGGATCGCTGCCTAAAAAATGGATTGTTCGTGCACACGTGTTGACGAGCGCCGTGGCTCATTACCACTCCGTGTTCATTTATATGCATTCGCTCGGGGTGAGCGTGCGACATCCAGATGGGGGGAGTAGCTGTTGGGGTGCCGAATATCGTGGAGATTCCTTCGTCATCCAGCCTGCAAATTGTCTCAACGAAGAAACTTACATCTATTTCGTCGATGTCAGGCTCGATCTTCGACCACCCGAATTCACCCATCCGCACGGCGTTGATGCCTACGTCCTTCATATAGCGGATATCCTCTTCCACGACCGACGCAGGCCAAAGCTCAGGATAGTAAGCTGCTCCACAAATCAATGGCATTGAAAATCTCCAGTTGCCGCAAGATCGATCTTCATTATTCTTAAACCGGCAAAGCCGAAACCAAATCTAATCGCGAAAACGCGAAAGTGCGAAAGCGCGAAAAGGCCCACGGAACGAGTTCAGCAGACGGCCCTGAAACAGTTTTCTATACAAGCTGTTGAGAATCCTCCGTTCGGGCAGATTTCGGTGTTTCGGGATTTGAGGAGCGAGCACAATCGTTCGAGTGGGGCACAAACATTTCAGTCGCTCCGGAAATCCCGAAACGAAGAAGCGGGCCTTGCCGTTGGCGTGACGCGCCATCGTCTCCGCCGCCATTTTTCCCTTGACGCCGGACACCTTCCATGGCATAATTTGATTGATCAATCAATTAACGTGGGAGGCGAACATGGCCGGCAGAAGACAGGAACTCCACGACCAGCGGCGCTGCCAAATAATCGACGGCGCGCTCGAGGTGTTTTCCACCAAAGGCTTCGTCGCGGCGACAAATCGCGAGATTGCCCGCGCCGCCGGGATCAACTCGCCGGGCCTCATATATCACTACTTCGCAAGCAAAGAGGACCTGCTTCTGGCGGTGATAGAGCACCACGCGCCGCCAATGCGCCTCGTGGCGCAGTCCGAAAGCTTTTTGGCGCTTCCCCCGCGGCAGGCCCTGACGCAGTTCGGGCGAGCGTATCTCGGGGTCATGCATGAGTCCAGAATCGGCGACTGCGTCCGGGTCCTGATCGGCGAGGCCCTTCACTCTCCGAAGTTCGCCGCTATCATTAGCGAAGTCGGCCCGCCCCGGCTCTGGAAACTTTTGGCGGACTATCTCGAGCGTAAGATCGAGGAGGGCCTGCTCCGGCCCTGCGACCCTTTGGCGGCGGCGTTATGTTTCATCGGACCGCTGTTCACTTATGTGGTGGCGCGCAGTGTCCTGCATCTGACAGATGAGCTGGTTCTCGATGGGGAGACGCTGCTGGCCGCGACGGTCGACATATTCCTGCAAGGACTGGCCGTATCATTACAAAGGCAAGAAAACCACCGTGGTCGGGATGCTTTTACTGGTCGTCGCCGCCGGCATTTTTGGCGCCGGGGGATGGTTCGTCGATACTCAGCGCGCCAAGGCCCGCGAGGAGCTGACCGGCTTCTTCGAAAGCCAGCCCACGCAGGTCGCATCTCGCATCGGAGGCCGGATCGCTCGGATTCTGGTCCACGAAGGAGATACCGTCGTCAAAGGCCAGACTCTGATCGAGTTGGACGCATCACCCGACCGCGACCAGACCCTCGCCAAGCAGGCAGCGGCCCGGCAGGCGCTGGAGCAATTGCGCGAGGTCGAAAACGGGCCGCGCACGGAGGATATCCTCAAGCAGGAGGCGGCTGTCGCCGAGGCCAGGGCGGACCTTGCCCGCCTCAGGAACGGTCCCCGCCCCCAGGAAATCGATCAGGCCAGAGCGGCCGCCCTTGACGCCAAAGCCCGTCTTGCTCAGGCGAAGCGAGGTCTCACGCCCGAGGAGCGAGCCGAAGTCAAAGCCCGCCTGGATGCCGCCGTCGCCGCCGAAACCCTGGCCGTGCAGGATGCCGAGCGCGATGAAGCTATGTATCGCGACGGAGCGATCAGCCGCCAGCATCTCGATCAGGCGCGATCCGATCTGGATCAGAAGAAAGCAAACCGCCGTGAGGCCCAACAGGCATGGCGCCGCGCGGACGAAGGCACGCCCTCGGAGGAGATGGAGCAAGCGCGGCAGTCCTACAAGCAGGCGAAAGCCGCGCTGGACCTGGTGCTGGCGGGTTCCCGCTCCGAAGACATTCGCGCGGCCGAAGCGCACTTGAGGCAGCAGGTGGAGGCCCTCGCGGAGCTTAAGGCGGGAAGCCGCAAAGAGGAGATCGCCCAGGCAAAGGCGGCCGCGCGGTCGGCGCGGGACACCGCCCGAAGCGCCGAGATAAATCTGGCCGAACACACGGTATGCGCTCCCCTCGACGGCGTGGTGAATAACATTCCTGTATCCGAAGGCGACCTGGTCACTACCGGAACGGCGCTGCTGCGGCTCGAAAACCCCGCCGATATCTGGGTTCGAGTCTACGTCCCGGAGGCGAAGCTGGCGAATGTGAGAGTGGGAAGCGGCGTCCAGCTTGCGATCGACGGCATTTCCCAGAGCGTTCCGGCTTACGTGGAAAGCGTCGCCAGCCGCGGCGAGTATACACCCGCCAACTTGCAAACGCCCGACGAGCGCGGCAAGCAGGTTTTCGCGGTGCGTATTCGCCTCAAGCGCCCGGATGCCCGCGTTAAAGCCGGGATGTACACCACCGTCAAAAGAATAGGAACGTGGCAGCCGTGAACGCGATCGAACTCAGCGGCCTGACGAAGAGCTTCGGCGAGACCATAGCCGTGGACTCGCTCTCGTTCGCGGTCGCCAAGGGCACTATATTCGGTTTTCTGGGGCCAAACGGCAGCGGCAAGAGCACCTGCATCCGCATGCTCTGCGGTCTGCTCCAGCCCACTTCGGGCACCGCGACCGTCAACGGTTACGACATCGTTCACGACTCAGAATCCGTCAAGCGGTCCATCGGCTATATGAACCAGACGTTCAGCCTCTACCGCGATCTGACCGTGGACGAGAACCTGGCATTTTTCGGCGGGATCTACGGCCTGCGCGGAGAGAACCTGAGGCGGCGCAAGGCGCTGGTGGTGGATTTGGTGGGAATCGGAAATTACCTGCACCGCCGGAGCGGCCTGCTGTCCGGCGGCTGGAAGCAGCGGCTGGCGCTCGCCACGGCCTTGATTCACGAACCCGATCTGGTGTTCCTCGACGAGCCGACCGCCGGTATCGACCCGGTAGCCCGCCGCGAACTCTGGAACTTGCTTTTCGAGCTGGCCGGCGCGGGCAAGACACTGTTCGTAACGACCCACTACATGGACGAGGCCGAGCGCTGCAACGACATCGCCTATATCTATATGTCTAAATTGATGGTCAAGGGAACGCCAAACGAGCTTAAGGCGCTGCCGGAGGTCTCCCCTCGGGGAACTCGCCGCATAGCGGTGGAGTCTTCCAGGCCGCCAGCCGCGCTCGCCGTCCTGAAACAACAGCCGTTTGCAATCGATGCAACCCTGGTGGAGGCGGAGACTCACCTGCTGGCGCCGGCAAGCACCGTGGACGGCGAGGTGTTGGCGGCGCTTGAAGCCAGCGGCATTACCGGGGCCGGCGTCCGCGCCATCGAACCATCGCTGGAGGACGTTTTCGTGACAATCACTCGGAGGCTGGCGGGAAGATGAAGGCCTTGTACGGGTTCGGAAGCATCATATCGAAGGAGTTCCTGCACATCCGCCGCGATCCCACGACTCTGGTGATCGCCCTGTGCATTCCCATTGTCCAGCTCATACTCTTCGGCTTCGCCATCGACTTCGATGTCCGCCACGTGCCGAGCGTGGTGGTGGATATGGACAAGTCGCCCGAGAGCCGCGAGTATATCGCGAGCCTCCAGAACACGCAATACCTCGACATTGTGGATTATCTTCCGAGCCCCGATCTGGCGGAGAAGGCGCTGCGGCGCAATGACGCCCGCGTCGCGATCATCATCCCTCCCGATTTCGCCCGGCGGCACGGCACGCGGCAGGCCCCGATGGTGCGGGTGCTGGTGGATGGCTCCGATTCTCAGGTCGCCAACCCCGCCCGCAACGCCTTTTTGCGACCTCCGGACCCGTCGACTCCGGGCGCGGTCGATGTGCGCTACAGCGTGCTTTTCAACCCGCGAATACGCACGCAAGTTTACACGATCCCCGGCCTGGTCGGCGTGCTGCTGCAAATGATCACCGTCTCGCTGACCAGTTTCAGCCTCGTGCGCGAGCGGGAACTGGGCACTCTGGAACAGTTGATGGTCAGCCCGGTCGGCAGGCTCGGCCTTATGCTCGGAAAGCTCGTCCCCTACTCGATCCTGGCAATGATCGAGCTGGTTTTCATACTTTTCATGGCGCGCTTGATCTTCGACGTGACGATTGCGGGCAGCTTCCTGCTGCTCGTGGCTCTGGCGGCGCCGTTTATTCTGGCGGCCCTGTCGCTTGGGTTGGTTATCAGCACGGTAGCGCAGAACCAGGCTCAGGCGCTGCAGATGACGATGCTCACCGCCCTGCCATCGATCCTGCTGTCGGGCTACATCGCGCCGCGCGAGACGCTTCCCGGCCCGCTATACCTGCTCTCCGACATCTTCCCGGTGACGCACTTCATCCGGATCAGCCGGGGCATCGTGGTGCGGGGAGCGGGGTTTGCGGACCTCTTGCCGAGCGTGATATGGCTGGTGGCGCTGACGCTTGTCCTGATCACGCTGGCGACTGTCCGATTCAGAAAAAGCGCGGCGTGAAGGGAACGGGGATATGAGGGTACAAGGTTACGGGAAAGGGTTAATAGGATTAATAGTATCTTACAACTGAAATCCTATACAAGCTGTACCTGAACTTTGATATGTCACCTCGGATTTCAGTTGTAAGATACGTAAGAAGAAACCACCGACCTTCCGAATTACGGAAAGGCCGTATTGATTTTCCGGCGATGGCCCTCTTGGTTGCGGCTACGCCGCTTTAGGGTTGATAGGCTTGATAGTTCGTCATCCATCAGCCGGCGGGGGTTGGTGGCGGGTTGATAGGGTTGATAGGGTTCGCGCGCTATCGCGGCGCGGACCCCACGCGCAAGGCCCTTGGAACCCCACCAACCCTATCAACCTTACTAACCTTACCAACCCTACCAACCCCTGCGCCTTGAAACCGGCGCACTGGTACAGCGTCTATACTAATGACAAGATTAGGAGGTTGCCTTGACGAGGGCGACTGACTACGACCTATCTATGAGCAACGAAGAACTTCTGGAGCTGTGTAAGCGCCAGGATCAGGACGCGTTGGACGCGCTTTTTCGAAGGCACGAGAAACCCGTGTACAATCTCCTGTATCGGATGCTCTCCAATCACCAAGACGCCGAGGAAGCGCTGGCCGAGGTGTTCGTGAAGGTATGGCGGGCGGCCGGGAGTTTCAAGGGAGAAGCCAAGTTTACTACGTGGCTGTTCCGCATAGCCTCGAATACGGCGCGAGATTTCTTGCGGTCTCGTAGGAGCCGGCCGGAAGTTTCGGTGGAAGACGTAGTTGTGGACGAGGTGGAGGCGGGCGAGCGAGCGGGCGCCTCCAGCTATGCCAACCCCGAGAAGGCGGCGATTCAAGCCGATGATATGGCCCGGATCAACCGGGCGATGTTGGAGTTGTCCAAAGAAGACAGGCTGCTGGTGAGCCTGTATCACTTTCAGAATCTGGACTATGAGCAGATCGCTCAGATAACCGGTATTCCGCCGGGCAATTTGAAAGTCAGGCTTTTCCGTGCCCGGCAGCGGCTGAAGAAGCTGTGCAGTTTAGAGGTTAGAGATTAGAGGTAAGAGGTTGGGAACTCTGTCTTCAAACATCTGACCCTGACTCCAAAGAAGGTGTCGAAAATGAAGTGTGAAAAAATTCAAGCGGAGATTCTGGACTTCAGCATGGAGATGCTGAGTGGGCCCCGCTTCGATGCGATAAGCAAACACCTCGCCGAATGCACGGAGTGTGCGGCTATGCTCGAAGAGGAGGTCGCCTTCTCGAAGCGGCTGGCCGCACTGCCGTCCGAGCAGCCCACGAAAGATGTGTGGCCGATGGTGCAGGCGAGAATCAAATCCAGACGTCTCAGCCCGGCTATCTGGTTCCACGATCTGGTGACCGCTCGCACGCGGAAGTTGGCGGCGGCCGCGGTTGCGGCAGCGGTGATGGCGGTGACGGTGTACGTCGCGTTGCCACCGCAACACCCGCCCGATGTCCCCGGTATCCGCAGTGCACGGACGACGACTGTGATGGTGAAGTGGTCTGACGACCCGTTGGCCGGGCATACCGACGCCATGGTCGACTCTATAGATCAGCTTTAGAAGGGGTTGAGAGTTGATGGTTGAGGGTTGAGTGAGGGGAGGCTCTTCCCTTCACTCAACCCTCAACCCTAAACACTCAACACTGAGGATATCATGAAGTCCGCTAGAATCGCGGTAATAATCTGGATATCGAGCGCGGTATTGCTTTTGTGCGCTGGGTGCTGGGCCCAGGGGCCTGCCGATAATCGGCCCATTGATATTGGCCTGGCTCCGGCGCAAAAAGCGCAATTGAAGACGCTGGCCGCGCGAGTGAAACAGCGCGCCCGGAATCAGCGCGCTGCCCTCCGGCGAGCGCGAGCCAATCTGGTGAGACTGTACTCCAATTATTCTCTGGACGAACAGAATGCAAAGAGCGCGGAGGCAGCGGTCGGCAAGGCGCAGCTCAACTTGCTCAACATGCACTTTGAGAACCAGGTTGCGCTGAGAAAAATCCTCGACAAGGATCAGTTCAGCCGGTTCACCAAGGTAATAAAAAGCAGAATGCGCCACCGGCCCGGGACTCGCGAGGAGGAAGCGGAATCGTTGGCCGACAGGTTAACCAACCCGTCTCTGACGGCAAACATAAACGCCACCCCGGACCAGTCCAGGCGTCTACGAACTATGCCGGGCAAACAGAAGGTTTTCGACAAGTTGAAACAAGACATCGCCCGGATGGTAGCTCTGTACGGCAATTATAATCTGGACGTTGCCGCCGCGAAGAAACAGATAGGCATTGTTCACCAGGACCAAATGCAGACTCGCGGGGCTGACTTTGCAAAGGCAGAAAACTCTTCGGTCGGTGGTCACAGCCCAGCAGTTCGATAAGCTCAAGGCGGCGGCTGAGACTCAGGCGGAGAGCGCCATGCACACCGGGCGCGCGAGGCTGACGAAATAACGGATGACCGCTAGCGAGGACCGAGGAACCGATCACCGTTGAAGTGGATAAGGTGGTCGGGAAAAGCGGCGATCCAAACCTCTGTTTCCAAAGCGATCTCCCGCACGTGCTTCCGGAATTCAGCGAAGTCGGGAAATGCACTCACGTAAACGACGCCGCCCTTGCACGTCGCAGTCATCTCCGCAAGTTCGACAACACGCTTGGGCGTCACCGGACCATGGCTAGTAACGGCCTCCACGAAAAACAACCAGTCGCGATCCGCGTCGTAAAAAACCACATCAGGCAGTTTGTCGTGCTCGGTAATGGCAAGGCCAAGGTTCCTCATAGCCTCGTCATCGCAATAAAGGTCTTTCTTTGCCGTATCGCCCAGGTAGAGAAGGGCAGGGCCAGGGGCGAAACGAGGAGCGAATTCTTCCACGACAGCGGCCTGGAGTTCGTTATGCTTTCCGGGTGACAATTTGAACTGCGCACCATCCGGTAGCCGCACGGGAACCAGCCGCCTTGCTCTCCTCCGCTGATAAGCGGCTTGGAGACTGCCGTGCTTTTCGACGAACGCCACGGCATTGCTCAACCACCCATCCGTGCCATAGCTGCGTATAACCGCGAGGGCAGCCTCCGTAAGTGCGTAGCGTCAAGGCGGACATCTCGTTCTGTTGGCTGCGCGGCAAGCCAGGTGCTTTAAGAATCTCCTGTGCTTCCTCGACCTTACTCACTCCACGTTGCCCCTTTAGACCGCCTTCAGCCTACAACCCAAGACCGCTTCGATGATGTCATCGACCTCCGCAGCCGGATCGCCCGCCAGCATAAGGGTTCTGCCGATCTCCCTAATAGCTTCCATAGGCGGCAGAGCCATTGCCCGTAGCTCGGAGGCGTTCACTTGCGTATTGCCATTGGAGACCCGGAAGATGGTATCCAGCAGTTCGCTGTTGAACAATGCAGCTAGGCCGTATGCTTCCTCTGCGGACAACGAGCCACCCGGGCGATGCAGATAGTTCAGGTGGTTCTCGAAACCGACGTAGCGAGATCGCATCGCCCCTCGGATAAGAGGAGCGGCGGTCAAGCGCCTGCGTTGCTCCTTCGAACTGAAACGCCGAACGAGCACATAATTGTTGTCTGGAACAAGCAGCGAAGCAGAATCCGCATTCATTAAAACGTACTCAGCCTTGTTCCTGACACCGGCTGGCCACCTCACCCGCATTGGCGAAACGCTCCGCAACCATACAAGCGGAGCGTGCGTCGACGATATGTCTCCATCCGTGGCGAGCAAGGGCCGAGACCTGAATGGTATCACCGGACCGGTGGAGATCTCCAGGCCGTAGGAGTGCAGATTGCTGGTCCAACTCGCGATGGCGCGCTTCGCGGCAACGTCCTGGTCGGTCACGGGAATGCGCAAGACCTTGTCTTCGCCGTCCAAGTCCAACACTTCACTCAAAGGAACCACTCGCAACGATGGTTGCCCCAGGTCGTCCGTGCCATTGCTCGCGGATACCCTTACTGTCTCACCGTTGCGAGATGACGACCACCCATCCGCACGCCTTGCGATCAAGATGACGTTCTCCTGCAGCACGTCGTCGCGCCTGAACGCGTCCCGTCGAGAGGCGAACAGGTGAACCGCCAACGGCTTCATCTTACCGAAAAACATCTTTCGAAACAGGCGGAAGTACGGGCCGGCAGCATAGCTTCTGGGCGTGATAAATGCCAGTTCCCCACCGACTTTAAGCATGGCGGACGCTACCGCCATGAACAACGCATAAATATTCGGCTGCCCGTGCACAACTGCGCGAGCTGCTCGCGCACGTGGGTCTGCCTTCTGTAACTTGAAGTATGGCGGATTGGATACGGCAATATCAAAGGCTGTTGTCTGCCGTTCGGAGGCCAGCAACCGTAGCTGCGGCTGCTCAAGCACGGGGCCGTGGCTCAGCAAGAAATCGGTTCTGTGTACCGACCGCGGATAGAATGACATCGCGTGGCTCCAGCCACTGCCGCGCATAGTCCAGGCAAGTCTCCAAGAAATCTGCAAGGCGGCCGCCGGCCTCGTAAGCCTCCAGTTCAACATGCACCCGTCCACAGGCGCGCTCAGCAATCTCCTCGCACAGTGCGCATGAGAGAATCCGGAGCCGGCTCCGGGATCCAGCACGCGCAAGGAGTCGTCAACCCGAAAGGTCATGGACTTCGCCATGAACCTGGCAACCTGAATCGGGGTCAGATACTGGCCGAATTCCTTCCTGCGAGATGGGGGGACGGAGCGCGTGTACCAACGCCCGATGCGATCCGCATAGGAAGCTGGCCGCTCGTCTTTGAGCGGCATTGGTATCCAACCTGACGGTGTATTTTCCGAACTGCTTGTTAGTCGCAAGCCCGCTCCTCGATAATCCTGTCGAAGCCCGCCTTAGGGAGGCGTCTGGCGCTTTGGCGGAAAGAATGTCCCCACCACTGCTTGTTCCTGATGAAAGTAAAGCTCACCCATCAGGGGGCTGACGGCAACGGTGGGCATCGCCCCCGTGGTGTGCGAGCCTGCACGCTCAGCCCCGGCACAGTCCATCCGCAGTGTCATTCTATCGTGTGCCTGCGTTCCTGTCAACGCGCCACTCCGCCATGCCGATCGAGCAGCCTTGACTGCTTGGCTTGAATTGCAGTAGGATAGCGGTGTCGTAAGGGTTGAGACCAATCTCGGCACCGAGAGAACGCGGAAATGCCTCGAATCTTCGATAATATAGACGAGAATCTTCTTCCGGCCTTGCGGACCACGCTGGACGTATCCGAACGGGCCGATTTTTGCGTAGGTTATTTCAATCTGCGCGACTGGAGACTGCTCGTGTCACGTACAGGGCGGTGGTCCGGATCACTGGGAGGTAAAAATGACCGATTTACAAGACGTGTCGCAATTTCTCGCGGAACTCAGT
The DNA here is from genome assembly GCA_963823885.1 of uncultured bacterium. GTDB lineage: Bacteria > Armatimonadota > UBA5829 > UBA5829 > UBA5829 > CAWGNL01. The sequence continues at coordinate 22,361 of CAWGNL010000066.1, read as the reverse complement.
GAGGAACAAATCGGGTCAGCCGCGAGAGCCGTTGACGAGCGGCAGTACAACCGCCAGCGGACGCCACTCGACTTTGATGCCGCTGTTGAACGTCTGCGCAGTTGCAGAGATATCCTCTTGAGCACGATTGAGGACGACTTCTTTTCGACGCTCCCACAGGGAATCCAGAACGAGCTTGCTCCCATACTCTCCAGCATATCACAAAGCCTGAGTATGGGCCGCCTTCTTGTCCGGTCTGGCGACTGTCACTTGTTGCATTACACCTGGCGCTCACCTGCACAACGTTTACGCCGGCATTCTACTCCAAACTGGTGGTTGCCGTACCACTTGGCATGTTGGCGTGGTTTTCGATCTCGCAATACAATCATGAACGCCGATTGGAAGAAGAATACGCGTTCAGGTCAAACATCAGCCTGTCACTTGTGCCATACAAGGATCTTGTCGAAGAAGTGTTGGCTGAGCGGGGCGAGGCTGCTAGTGCTTAGTTGCATAATTGATTGATAGAACGCTGTACCGGGTGTTTCGGGAATCTTGTTCCCGAAACTAAGTGCGTATCGGGAACAAGATTCCCGATACGCCGGCAAGAATGCTATCAGTTATTTATGCAAGTAGACACTAGGGACAAGTATGCTCAGTTTGTCATAGACTCGGTGGAGAAGGTGTTCACCAGCCCCGTTGACTCTAAAGGCAGAGACGACTTCAGCGACCTAAAGCGCAAGAGCACCGAGCAACTGAAGCTTTTGGCTGAGCTGATACACGTGGCCCTGCAGGGAAGGAAGTAATCCGTTCGGTACCTATTCGGGATTTGGTGAGCGGGCACGGCATGATGATTGTGGCACGCGCTGGCCACCCGCTCCGGAAATCCCGAAACGAGGTCGCGTGGTAACAGTTCAACCTTGCCGGATCGCGACGCGGCAGATGGAGATCAGTGGTTCCAATTTGGCAGACATTGCAAAGCCATGTTCCCCCGTCGCCTGGGTGGGCTGTGCGCCAGTTTCGGGAAAAGGGTTTCCCGAAACAACAACAAATTTATTTTGCTATCCCCCTCGCTGTCGATAGCAGATCAGTCCTATGTCAAAACAAGGGCAGCAATATACTTGACGCACCCGGCTAGGGATTACTGTGGCGCGGTTTTGAACTTGGTCAGTAGCCATTCCAGTACGGCGCGCTGATCCTGGATTGTCGCGCGTCGAACCTGCGCGAGAAGGTGTATCCGATCCGGTTTCGGTGGCGCTATGTTCTGTAGTCCTTCATTACAGGTTGTGCATACTGCCCTTAAATTCTGTGGTGTATCATCGCCGCCCTTTGACTTATCCAGTATATGTCCCATAGTTAGGCGCACCGTTCGACTTCCACCAAAAGGACCGGGGTCACCAGCGGCGGCTCCGCACATTTGGCAAGTATACCCATTCCTTTCGAGCACCCAGGCCCGTGTTTCTTTAGATATGCCGCGTCTGAAGGCTGGAACGCGCTTGTCCGTTTCCATTAGATATTGATTCGGTTTCAAGTCCGCCCGATCCTTATGAGACAAGATTTGGTAGCCTTCTTCATTGCGAAGCTCACGAACCCTTCTAGCCCATTCGACGGCCCCACCACTGGCCGTCTGAATATCCCTAGATTCCACTACCTTACCGATATTCTGTAAAAAGAACTCCAGAATTAGCCGTCTTGATCCTAGATGTCTTGGCAACCAGTGTTCGCTCCTCTCCCATCTTAACGTAATTCGGATTCGAGCTCTATTAGGATGCTCCTGCGCTGTAATTCTTGTGCTGCAAGACCCGTGGTTCCGCATCCGCCGAATGGGTCCAGTACGGCATCGCCCTCGCGTGATCCAAGCAGGATGCACCGTCTTGCCAACTCTCTCGGAAATGCCGCCGGATGTCCTTTCGTGTTGGGATCAGGCCCTAATATCCAATAGTTGCGCAGGTTGGCGCCAGTCGGCTCCCTCACTCCCTGCGAATCATCGTAATAGCTTGGCGATTTCGCAAACAGGAATATATCTTCTGTTGCATTAGTAGGCCTGTTTTTGACGCTTTCGGGCATTGCTGCCTTCTTGATCCACGTTATTCTTGATCGCAACACCCATCCGTCCGCCTGTAGTTCAAAGGCAACCCGCCAGGGTAGACCCATTAGGTCTCGATCCTTTAACCCCCAGCACTCGGGGACCTTACAGTTTCGTCTCTGAATCAGCCTTCTCGTATTACCAACAATCGCGTTCGGGCCGCAATTTCCTGTACCGCCATTTCGCGCGTAGCCGTCGCCAATATTCAGCCATAATGTCCCATCTTTGCGTAGGACACGGCGAACTTCGCGGAATATCGCCGTAAGGTTCTTGACGTAAGATTCTGGTGACGGTTCGGCCCCAATCTGGCCCGGATGATCGTAATCCCGTAGTCCCCAATAGGGCGGCGATGTCACACAGCATTGAACAAATTCGCCCTGTAGCGTTGGTAAGACTTCAAGACTGTCGCCTGTCAATATTTGCGGGTCATTCATAGTTAGGACTTCCCCCACCGCGCCCTTGATGCCCTCTGTGCTATCTCCTTACGTCGTTCCGGCGTCAGCTTTTCCGCCCGCGCCTTGCCGCCCTTGATACCGCCTTTATGCCCTAATCCTTTGGCGTCAAAGTTCTTCTTCGCTTTGGGTCGTTGGGGCATAGGTTCCGCCTCTCCCGTGGCTTCTTGCGCCACTCGGAAGGCTGTGAGACTGAAATCATGCTCTTTCTTCTTCCGCTTTTCCACGATTTCAGATTATCACGTCGCTCAAGCATTGTCAATGCCCAGACAGTTCAAACTGATACACCACCGGGATTCGGGGTACCTGAGGAGCGGCGCGGCAGCGGGAACCCTCGCCCGAATTCGCGGGCCATTGCCCGGCCACGTTCCCCCGCCGCACGGGTGGGCTGTGTGGCCCGTTTCGGGAAAAGGGTTTCCCGAAACAACGAGGCTTCCTCCCTTCACTAAACACCCTACCCGCTCTCCTCGCCCAGCGCCTTGCGCAGCCGCGCTATCTTCTCGGAGTCGAGCTTCTCGCCTGCCTGGTCGGTGACGTAGAATGCGTCCCGCGCCTCGTGGCCCCAGGTGGCGACGCGGGCGCTGTGGATCACAAGGTCTTGCTCGGATATCTTGCGGGTGAGGTAGCGCAACAGGCCCGGAGCGTCGTCGGCCCGGATGTCGAGGACGGTGTGGTGGTCCGAGAGGCCCTCGGGGACCTTCACCGTTATCCGCCCAGCTTTGTCGAGGTCCTTCTTGCGCCACCTGTTGAGCAAATCGGACACGCTCATCCGCCCCTTCAACACGGCGGGAAGCTCGCCCTCCAACTGCCACTTCTTGGTCTCGGCGAGCTGGCGGCCCTCGAAGTCTATGTAGAGAATGTCGATTGCGATGTCATCGTGCGAGTGCCGGGTGAAGATTTGCGCGGCGTGAATGTCGATGCCCATCGCGTGCAGCACCCCCGCGATGTCGCTCAGCAGGCCCGTCCGATCCAGCGTCACAACCGTAAGCTGCGTGAACTCCCCTGCCCTGTCGTCCTTGACCTCCACGACAGGCGAGCCCTCGCGCACGGTCCGCACGCAGCCGATGTGGGCCGCGAGCTCATCCGGCGCGGTATTGAGCAGATAACTCGCGGGCATCGACGCGCAGTGTTCGTCGACCTCATCCGTCGGAATATTCGCCAGGCTCATGCTCCCTGCGGACACGCTTCCGATGCCGCTCCAGGTCCGTGCCCGCCATTTCGGGCGACCGGATCAGGGCCGCCGCGCGGTTGTGCAGCTCCAGCAGGAACCTTATCTGAACCTGACTCCAATGCCTGGTCCCCACGGATCGGTAGTCGGCGACTGTGAGCAGGAAGAGCATGTCCAGCAACTGCCCCTCCTTGACGATCGCAACAAAATCGCGGATGGTCTTGGGCTGCTGCAGGTCGCGAAGCCTGGCGGTTTCGCTCATGCTCAGATGATACTTGACGAGAAACTCGACCTTCTCGCACGCGTCGCCGGCCATTCCAAGCTGAACCGCGAACTTGCGCGCCGCCTCCGCGCCGGCGAGCGCGTGGTCTGGGGCTGTGTCGAGCTTGCCGCGGTCGTGAAGCAGGGCCGCGAGAAAGAGCACCTCGAACTGCTGCACCCGCGAGAAGATGTCTATGAACTGCTCGTTATCTTCGGCCAGGATAGATTCGAGCGCCTCGACGGTCCGCAGGCTGTGTTCGCCGACCGTGAACGAGTGCGCCGCATCGCCCGGAATCAGGTACATCATTTCAGCAAAGCCGGGAACCACGGCCTGCAGCACTCCCAGGTCGGCCATGCTCCGAAGGGTGCGGCCGACCCCTCTCTCGGCCAGGATATCCAGAAAAATGCGGCCTGCCTCCGTGTTTGGTTGGTAGGCGCCGGCGGCCTCCGCGGCGAGATCACCGGCCTCGCGATCGATCTCCAGATTGTAGACCTGGGCATACAGAAACAATCGCAGCAGCGCGGCGCCGTCACGCTCCAGAAGCCCCCTGTCCGTAACGTGAAGTTTGCCGTCGATGGCCATCACACCCGGCTCGATGGGCAGCCTTTCCCGCAGGCACGCTCGAGCCACCTTATGAAAGACGCGCCACAGCGTGTGAGCGTGCGCATAGTAGCAGGCGGTGAAATCCGTGAGGTTGCCGAAGCCCATCAGCTCGGCGATTTGCGCGTGTCTATCGACGACAAGGACATCCTGCCCGCGCCCGGCGGTGAGGTGGAGGAAGTTTCTGACGCGGCCCACGAACTCGGCGGCAGCGTGTGTGCGCTCGATCTCGGAATCCGCAAGGATTCCCCTCGCGCGCAGGCCCGCCCACACATCTTCGGCGCCAAACCCGAATGTCACCTGCGCAACCCAGCGCGCGGAGTGCAGGTCGCGCAGGCCGCCGTGACCTTCCTTGACGTTCGGCTCGACCACTAGTGGAGTGTCGTCCGACCCGCCACTCGTCTTTCGGGAATTGACGTGACCGATAACGAACGCCGCCGGCACTATAGCCCCATGCAGCGCCTTCCGGAAGGCTTTGAAGAGTACGGCGCTTCCCGCCACGCACCTGGCGTCGAAGAGCGCCGTCTGAGCCTCAAGCTCGAGGTTTTCCACTTCGTTCACGCGCCGGTACGAGTATCCGACCTTCAAACCCGCAAGCTCGAGGGTGTCCATAAGAATGCGAAAAGCGCGCTTTACGAATGTGTCGACCGCATCATCATCCTCGCCCGCCGCGATGAATGCCACATCCACGTCCGAGTACGGCGACATCTCCCGCCGGCCGTAGCCGCCGACCGCGGCGATGCTTATGTGCCGCGCGGTTTGCCAGCTTGCTTTCGGGTTGGAATGCCACGCCTCATCCAGCGCAATCTCGAATATAGAGCGCACCAACTCGTCGGTTAGCTCGGTATAGGCCGCCATCATCTCGAACCCGCCCAGCGAGTCGGCCCTGGCGGCCAACTGCCCGCGGCGGTCCAGAAATGCTGTTGCGAGGTCTTTCATAATTGAGTAATCGAAGCCGGAAGGGAATTTTAGCCACGAAAACACGAAAGGGGAGAAAGCACGAAAAGAAATTTCAGCGCCCCGTTGTATCGGGAAACCCCTTTTCCGATACTCCGACCGCGCAGGGTTTCGGGAAAAGGGTTTCCGGAAACAACTTTCGTGTTTTCGTACTTTCGTGTTTTCGTGATGAAAATCCAGGATCTCTCCGCTCCCTGCTAGATCGCGATTTCTCCGCGCTCGCCAGTGCGGATTCGGACGACGTCGTCGACTTTGCTGAGGAATATCTTGCCGTCGCCGATCTCGCCGGTGAACGCCGCCCCGCTGATGGCCTTAACGGCCTCTTCCACCTTGGAATCGGCGACCACGGTCTCGATCCTGGTCTTATCCAGCAGGTTCACTACATATTCCTGGCCCCGATAGTCCTGGGTCCGCCCGCGCTGCTTGCCGGCGCCCATCACGTTCATAACGGTAATGCCCTTGACGTCGATGTCGTCCAGAGCTGCCTTAACATCGTCTAACTTGCCCGGACGGATAATCGCTTCGATTTTGGTCATGTCATCTCCTCCTTCGAAAATAGCGGAAAGCTGAAAGTGGAAAGCGGAAAGCCCGGAACGTCCGCCCCGCAGGTGGTTGCTTCGGCCGCAGAGCGAAGCGACGCGCTCCGAACGGGCCCGAAGGTCGGGCAAAGGGTTGATAGGATTTTATAGGGGAGGGAAGGTTTTCCCTTCCCCATAACCCTAAAGCGGCATAGCCGCAACCAAAAAGGCCGTCGCCGGAAAATCACTACGGCCTTTCCGTAATTCGGAAGGTCGGTGGTTTCTTCTGGCGTATCTTACAACTGAAATCCGAGGTGACATATCAAAGTTCAGTACAGCTTGTATAGGATTTCAGTTGTAAGATACTATTAACCCTGCAAAACCCTACATGCTGTAGCCGACCTCACCGTGCTGGCTCAGGTCGAGTCCGGATTCCTCATTATCTTTTTCGACTCTAAGAGGTGTAATTACTCCTGTAATCTTAAGCAAAATGAACGTCGCCACAAACGAAAACGCTCCGACAACCAGCACCGCCGTTGCCTGCTTGCCCAAAAGCGTGCTTCCACCGCCGTGCAAAAGACCCCTTGCGCTGGCGCTGTTCACCACGACGCTGGCGAACAGACCGACCGAAAGAACTCCCCATATCCCGCCGATGCCGTGCACCGCGAAAACATCCAGCGAGTCATCGTAACCGGCCTTGCCTTTTACCATAACGGCAAAGTATGAAAGCATGCTGATGATCGCCCCTATCGCCAGCGCCGCAACCGGCCCGACGAAGCCCGAGGCGGGAGTCACCGCCGCAAGCCCCGCTATCGCGCCCGACGCCGCGCCGAGAGCGGTCGGCTTGCCCCTGTGCAGCCATTCTATCACAAGCCACGTCATGGCGGCCATCGCACCCGCTGTGTTGGTGGCGACAAACGCACTCACCGCGATGCCGTTGGCGGCCAAGGCGCTGCCCGCGTTAAAGCCGAACCACCCAAACCACAGCAAGGCGGCGCCAAGTAAAGTCATGGTCAGATTGTGCGGCGTCATCTCGTCCGTGCCGTAGCCTTTTCGCCGCCCCATTACTATGGCGCAGCACAAGGCCGCGATTCCCGATGAAAGATGCACAACCAACCCGCCGGCAAAATCCTGGACTCCCAGGTTCTTGAGCCATCCGCCGGCGCCCCACACCCAGTGGCAGATCGGGCAGTAAACCACCGTCACCCAGAGCAGGGTGAAAATCATGAACGCTTTGAACCGCATTCTCTCGGCAAATGCGCCGCTGATCAGCGCGGGCGTGATGACGGCGAACATCGCCTGGAATATCATGAACGCCTGATGCGGAATCGTAGCGGCATAAGCCGGATTGGGGGCGGAACCCACTCCCCTCGTGAATAGCCAGTTCAGCCCCCCTATGATCCCCCAATGATCGTGGCCAAAAGCCAGGCTGTAACCGTAGACCAGCCAGACCACCCCGACCAGCCCGACCATGATGAAGCTCTGCAGGATAGTGCCGAGAACATTTTTCCTGCGCACCATGCCCGCATAGAACAACCCCAGACCCGGGGTCATCAGCATTACGAGGGCGCTGCTCGCCAGCACCCACGCCGTGTCGCCGGCGTTCCGGGTGGCCGCAAGCTGGTTTGTAAGCTTGTCGATCTTCCTCGCCAGATCAGCCGCCGTATCGGCCATCGCCCAGTGGCTCGCCAGAACGCACAGCCCCGCGGCGCCGACCGCCGTCAGCAGCACCTTTACCGCCGGTTTGGTCCCGGCGCCAGACGCCAATCCCGTGTTCTTAGTACGAATCTTCACTCTCGTCATCCTCTCTAGACAATACGTCTATTCTTGAGTTTAGAGAGCTAATGTTTCGTACTTGTTTCCGATTTGTTTCGCAACGGTTGCGCGGCGGTTGCCAGTTTATTTCACTCGTGTTTCGAGGAGCAGTAACGAGTGCTGAGTAACGAGGAACGAGTCCTCCGGCGCGGGCGCCCCTGCTCATTACTCGTTACTCGTTACTTTCCCTATAAGTTATATCCGACCTCGCCGTGCTGGCTCAGGTCCAGACCGGTTTCCTCGTCGTCGGCGCTCGCCCTCAGCGGGGTCACGAGATTGGTCAGCTTGAGCAGTATAAACGTGACCACGAACGAATACGCAATCACCGATCCGACCGCGATCAACTGGATCACCAATTGCCCCGGGTTGCCATGGAACAGGCCGTTAACAGCGGACGGATTGTACCTGGAAAGCGCCGCTGTGGCGAACAGGCCCGTGGCGAGGGCGCCCCAGGTCCCGCCGACGCCGTGAACGCCGAAGACATCGAGCGCGTCGTCGTAACCGAGTTTGCTCTTAAGCATAATCGCGGAGTAGCAGATCGCGCTCACCGCAAAACCGATCAAGAGCGCCGGCATCGGGGTGACGAAGCCCGACGCGGGAGTAATCGCGACCAATCCGGCGACCGCTCCGGAGGCCGCGCCGAGGGCGGTCGGCTTACCGCGGCGCCACCATTCGATAAGCATCCACGAAAGTGCGGCAGCCGCCGCGGCAGTGTTGGTGACCACGAACGCGCTGGTTGCAAGGGCGCCCGAGCCGAGCGCGCTGCCACCGTTAAAGCCGAACCATCCGAACCACAGCAGAGCGGTGCCCAGAAGGGTCATCGTCAGGTTGTGGGGCGTGAACTCCTCGCGGCCGTAGCCCTTGCGCCGGCCGAGGACTATCGCACAACACAGCGCGGAAACCCCGGAGCTCGATGTGGACGACGGTGCCGCCGGCAAAGTCCAGGGCGCCCATCTTGCAAAGCCAGCCGTCCATTCCCCAAACCCAGTGCGCGATCGGGTCATACACAAATGTCGCCCAGAGGATCATGAACACGAAGAACGCCTTGAACCGCATCCTTTCCGCGAAAGCGCCGGTGATCAGCGCGGGTGTGATAATGGCGAACATGGCCTGGAAGATCATGTGGGCCTGTTGAGGAATCGTTCCGCCGTAGGGGTTGGCGCCCTTGCCGAGGAAGTTGAATGGCTCCAGGCCGACATGCCGCAACCCGACCCAGCCGAGGCCCCCGATAAATCCGTTGCCCGGGCAAAACGCCAGGCTGTAGCCGTACACCACCCAGAGCACACCAACCAGCGCGCACATAACGAAACTCTGCATGATCGTCGCAAGAGCGTTCTTGCGGCGGACCATGCCCGCGTAGAACAACCCGAGTCCCGGAGTCATAATCAGCACCAGCGCGCTGGACGCCAGGACCCATGCAGTGTCGCCGGTGTCGACCTTATATGGGCCGTCCGCAAATGCCGCTTTCGCCCCAAGGACAAGGACAAGCACGAGTGCGCTTGCCACGACCGACACCGACCTGCCAAACCAAGACAGTCTTTTCAACGTATCGCCCTCCCGAGTCTAGATGTTAGAAGTTAGAAACCTCTTCCCGCTTGCGTGTAACCTGTAATTAAAGGATACTCGATAGTTGTTACGCTGAGGTTTCGTGGGGGTTACGCTTTCTTTGCGGATGTGTTTCCGGGGGAGCGGAAGGGCAGAGGGCGGAGAGCAGGGAGCAGAGAGCGCTCCGTTGTTTCGGGAAACCCCTTTCCCGAAACGAGCCGGGAGAGCGGCGGGATTTGCAGGTTACACGCCTCCCGCCGCCCAGCTTACCGTCGGGAGGGCCCTCCGGCAAGCCATTTTAGCTGTCGGGTGTCAGGTAACAGGTGATGCAAGGAGGGCTTCCTTCCCTTCCAACATCCAACACCCGTCAGCCAACACCTGTTTGCATCAGATCAACGCTGCATCGCCCTGCTCTCTGGTCCTGATGCGCATCGCGTTGTCGATCTTATAGACGAATATCTTGCCGTCGCCTATTTCGCCCGTGCCCGCGGAATCCGCGACGGCGGTCATTACGGCGTCGACCATATCGTCGGTCACGATGGTCTCGATCTTGACCTTATCGAGCAGATTGACAACATATTCCGCGCCCCGGTAGTGCTGCGTCCGGCCACGCTGTTTGCCGCTGCCCATAACGTGGGTCACCGTCACTCCGTGCAGCCCAAGCTCGTCAAGAGCCGCCTTGACATTGTCCAGCTTATTGGGTCTGATGATAGCCTCTATCTTTGTCATTGTTATCCTCCGTTTGAAAAAAGTCCAAAGTCGAAAGTCCGAAAGTCGAAAGTCGGGAAGGGACGCGCACGGGCGGTCCGTCGGCGGTCTGACCCTAGTGCTTAGTTGCATAATTGATTGATAGAACGCTGTACCGGGTGTTTCGGGAATCTTGTTCCCGAAACTAAGTGCGTATCGGGAACAAGATTCCCGATACGCCGGCAAGAATGCTATCAGTTATTTATGCAAGTAGACACTAGTTCCTAGCCCGCATTATACACTTAGCTCGAAATCCGGGTAGGCTAGTATTCCCGTCTCGGACATATCGATGCCCGCGAGCTCTTCTTCCTTGGTCACGCGCATCTTGATAAAGTTGCCCATCACTTTGAAGTAGACCCAACTGAAGCCGAACGCCCAAATTATCAGTGTAACGCAGCCGATCAACTGCGCGCCCAGTTGGCTCACACCTCCGCCATTGAACAGCCCCACGACGGGATGCGCCACGTTGTTCCAGCCGCCGCCGAAAGAGCCATCGGCAAACAGACCGACTGAAATGACTCCCCAAAGGCCGTTCACGGCGTGAACCGCGACAGCTCCCACCGGGTCGTCGACGTGAATCTTGTCGATGAACGCAACGCCCACGCAGACCAGCACACCGGCGACTATTCCGATCATTGCCGCCCCGCAGGGAGAGACGAACGCGCACGGGGCCGTAATCGCGACCAGTCCCGCAAGCATACCGTTTGCAACCATCGAAGGATCGGGCTTGCCCACCTTGATTGTCATGTAAACACCCGCCGCAAGCATGGCCGTCGCGGACGCGATCATCGTATTTGCCGCGACTATCGCGGTGCGCAGGCTGCCCGCGCCGGCTATTCCCAACATGCTGCCAGGGTTGAAGCCGAACCAGCCGAACGCAAGGATCAACGTGCCGAGAATAGCCATCGGAATATGATGACCCGGAATCGGATTGACACTGCCGTCCCTGTTGAACTTGCCGATCCTTGGGCCAAGTACCGCCGCGCCGGCCAAAGCGCACAGCCCGCCGACCGCATGCACCACTCCCGAACCCGCGAAGTCTACATAGCCATTGCCCAGACCGAAGCACGCGCCAAGCTGAGAGAGCCAGCCGCCGCCCCACGCCCAGTTGCCATAGAGCGGGTAAAGAATCATCGACATAAAGAAGCCGTAAGCCGCGAAAGAATTGATCCGCCACCGCTCGGCCATCGCTCCGGTGGGTATCGTCGCCGCCGTGTCCATAAACACCATCTGGAACAGGAACAGTGTGGCCACCGCGACGTCGTAGTAATCATGCCCTCAGGAAGAAGCCTCTGGTTCCCATCAACCCGAGTTGGTGGCCAAACACGGAAATCAACCACTCGTGGCCGCCGTTAAGCGACGGGGTGCCACCGAGATTGCCGTTTGCTCCGGCGTTGCCATACATGAACGCAAATCCGCATATAAAGAAACCGATTACGCCGATGCCATAAATGCCGATGTTCATCAGCATAGTATGAGCGGCGTTTTTGGCCCTGGTAAACCCCGTCTCGACCAGCGCGAAGCCCGCCTGCATAAAGAAGACGAGGAAGCCCGCAATGAGCGTCCAGGCGAAGTTGATCGCGACTTTGTTCTGGCCGACCGCATCAGCCAGCTTCACCGCGAACGGCTCGGTCTTGGCCGCCTCCTTTATGTCCTTTGCCGTCGGCGAATTCGGGGTCTCGCCGATCACGTCCTGGGCGTTGCCGGTGGTGGCGCCCCCGGATCGGGCTTGGCCAATGCCCCAACGGATAGTCCAAGCGATAGAATCGCGCACATCACCAGGACGCACGCACATAGTCGAACTCTGCTCATGGTTGCACTTTCCTTTCTTGATCTTAGAATGACGCGGAAGCTGTCACGCCCCCGAAGAAGTTGTCAGCGCTCACGCCGGTTGCCGCGAGGGCATTGCGAATGCTGCTGTCCGCGACCATCGAATAGCTGGCCGTGGGAGTGACCTTGACTATCTTGCTCACCGAGAATGGAAGGCTCGCGCTGAGCACGAAGTCGACAAGAGAATTCTTGTCCACACCAAAATAGAAGTTATTGTAGCTTGCCGTGGCATAAGCGAGCTTGGCGGATACGTTGAGCGCGGTCGACTGCTGCTTTGTAATGTGCATCGGGCAGTTATATCCGGTGCTCACGTTGAAATAGACCCCGTTCGCCGACTGGACATCCCAGTTCGCGCCCAGCGACGGAGAGAATTTGTTGTTAAGGCAGGCGCTCGCATAGAGTTCGGTCGTGTCCGGAGAGGTAGTGTTCGGAAATGTGTAATGAATCAGTCCCGTGTTCCAAGTACATTTCGGGGCGTTCCAAGCGTAGTTGAACGTATGATCGAGTTCGGTCGTCTTGCCCTGGTTCTGGTGGACGTTGGTCGTGTCGACACTGCCCCACAGGTTGTAGCTGAAGCCCGCCGGGAATGTCAGCGTAAGCGAAGGCTGATAAGCCGCGTTGGGATTCGGCACGGTCCCTCGCCAGACGTACTTACTGATGTAGGTCTGGTCCAGTTCGGTGGAGATCTTCGGCGCGGGCGCCACAGCGCTGGCCGGCGCATCATCGGCGTGCGCCGCGGCAAATACGCATGCAGCCAAACAGGCCGCGGCCAGATAGAGTGATACTTTCTTTGTGTTCATTGAGATGAACCCCCTTTCAGTCGTTGCGTTCGGGCGGATTTGCCAATCTCGCCCGTGAAGAACTCACAAAGCGTGAACCCTCACATGTATTGTAGGCTTAGATTGTTTCCGGGAGTTTTCTCTGCAATTAATCTGAAGTATCTCTGCCGTTGCGGACTTTTTGCGAAGTTGTTGCGGAAGGGAAGTCTGAAAGTCGAAAGTCTCAAAGTCGAAAGCCGAGGGCGGGCGCCGAAGCGCGAGAGGGTTCAGGCAGACGCCGCTGTTTGGCGCAACCGTCTTTCAAACACTGATCGGTCTGATACTTCGCGGGCGTATGCCCCGAAGCGCCGTATGAGGAGGTGACGCCTCGGCCGGGTCTGCGCCTTTTTGGCCGGCAGGAGTTGCTCTGGGCTGCCTTCCGGGTGCGTCATTGTTTCGTAATTTTCCGGTATTTCTACTGGCTGGTAATTCTACCGGCTTACCATTGTGTGGCAGGGGCGCTGCTTGGACGGTGCTACCACTCTATGTTAGTCCGGTAGGATTATTCTCTGGGTGGCGAATTCCCGCAAAACTGAAATGCACCCGGAGCGCGAAGCGCGTTGACGAGCCGGGCGGTGTGTGCTATGATTTAGTTCACGCGGAGCGGTGTCCGAGCTGGTCGAAGGAGCAGCACTGGAAATGCTGTAGCGGGGTAACTCGCTCCTGGGTTTCGAATCCCAGCCGCTCCGCCACTATTTGGATTGCCCGCTCGCGCTATCTCCTTAAGACGACAAACCAAGCGCGGTTGTGTTGTTTTCACTCCCCCAAAGCCCTTATTTCAAGTACAGGTGTGGACGATTTTCATCTCGCTGATGGCTGTGATTGCTTTGGCGGGACTACAAATAGCTCGCCGTCCGCAATCTTTTGACGAACTCCGCGGCGGAGTCAAATGCTATACCGAGGCTCTCTATCACAAGAATGTTCGTTTGGGGTATGTGAGTGATCGCGTTCTCCTGTCCGGTCTGCAGCCATCTGTCAGGGTCTTGATAATGCCGGGCTGTTATGCGCTCAGCGCCCCGGAGGCGGAGGCAATCGGGCGGTGGGTAAGTGAAGGCGGCACGCTGCTGTGCGAAGCGCATACGGGTGGTTACGACACTACCAGAGGCCGTCACTCTGAGACCGTCCCTGGCCTCGGCTTGGCTGATGCCTTTGGGTTCCACGAGGTGAACTCGACAGCGGTTGTGCATCTGGGCGTCTCTCAAGAATCTGATTTAGCTGCAAGTATGCCACCGGACTTGCGAACTGCCATGGAGGCGTTTGGCTGCAAGGGCGGCCCGCTTATGGTGCTGCCGACAAATGATGGCAAGGCCTGGATTCGAGGCTGGTCACGTTATGCGGAGATAGAAGGCGAGGGGTTAGAGCATCTCGTCGCTATGCCGGGTTGTTTGCCCTGCGTTGTCGCCAAGGATGTCGGGGAAGGTCATGTTCTGTATGCCGGCACGATTGCTGCCGGGAGCCACACGTGCGCAAGCGACCCCGGCCTGGGTTGGCTCATCGACCGCGCGCTGCGCTCTGCCGGGATTCCTCTTGCCCAGGAGCGCTGGCCGGAAGTTCCCGATGGTGAGCGCCTCGATCTCATACTCACAAATGATGGAGCAGCAATGGCTTTGAGCAATAAGAACAGTTGCGCCATGAATTGCGCCGTGCCGTGCCCGGAGCCAATGCGCGGATTATATACTGACCAACTCGTGAATAATGCGTAAGTGCTCAGCCCATGTGCCCGTCCTCGGGGCCGGGCCAGTGTAAGACAGAAACCACGCTAGAATGCGCGGTTACTGACGAGGAATCATGGGTACCCGGCGCATGGCTGTCATTCCGAACGAATGTGAGGAATCTCGAAGCTCGGGTGAGTCTCACGCAGCGGGACAAGAATCCAGGCGCAACGTTGAGATTCCTCGCTAGCCGCTCCTAAGAAACTCCCCAATGGGGCAGGCGGATACCGTTTCTGATCTTTTCGACGCCCTTTGTAAGCCTTTGTCTCATACTGACGGGTTTTTCCAAAGATATCGGGAGACTACTCTTCAAGCGTTTCTTCTCCGGCTCTGGCGTGCACGAGACCGCGGTCATTCTCGGGCTCATCGCCATTCTTGTTTTTGCTTACCAGTTCTTCCATATGATAGTGGGGTCGGTCTATTATTATCTCTTCAACGACGTTGTGCCCGAGCAGTATCTCGGCAGGTTCACTACGCTATTCAGGGCCATCGGCACCGCATCGGGAGCGCTCTACAACTTCTTTGTGTACCGTTACGCGGGGACCCACTCCAAGGAGATATTCGTAGGCTTCGGCATCCTCTATGGGATCGGCTTTATGCTGATGAGTCTTAAAGTCAAAGAAGGAGAATATCCGCCTCCCAGCCAACAGGTAGGTGCAGGCAGGCTGTCGGGTCTCAAGACATTCTTCCAGGAATCCTATTGTCACAAGATCTATTGGTAATTTTATTTATCTTCTTCGTTGTATGCGGTAGCTTTCTATACAGTAGGCGGCTTTATGGTGTTTGCCTATCTGAATATCGGAATGTCCATGAAGGAACTCGGGATACTAGGTGGAATAACCGGCATAGTCTCCGCTGTACTCCTGGTTCCAGCCGGATACTATATCGACAAGAAACACCCTGTCCGGGTGGGCCTCACTTCGATGATATGGACACTGATGGCTTTGCCGACCTATGCCATTCTGCTGCTCAAAATGTCTCATCAGGCCGCATTCATAAGTATCGCTCTAATAACGGCGATCACACTGCCCATTAATGTCGTGTTTTGGGCTACAGAGCTCCCGATGTTTATGAGACTTCTGCCTCACACGAGATATGGCCAGTTCTCCAGCGCATGTGCCATAGTGCGCTCGGCAATGATGATTGTCGCGGGTCTTGTCTGCGGATGGTTCCTGGATGGGCTCAGATCTTACTGCCAGCATAGTCTGCATTTGGGCGGCGATTACTATTACAGGCTGATATTCGTGTGGCAGATCGTATTTGTAGGATTGGCGCTGTTCTACAGGGTCAAATTGTATAAGATGTGGCTTAAGCTCGGCGGATATGATGACTACCTGCCGCCGATGTTTGAGGATGACGAGCGGGAGTTCAAGAGTTCTCGATACGGGGACGTTGAGGGCGGCGGCGAGGCACAACCGGTGCGTTCAACCTCGAGTAATGATGATCTGCCCTGACAAATGGAATTTGTCTACATAATGAGAGGAAAAACGAAATGACAACTATACCCGCGCGCGGCAGTGTATGCTTCGAAGCGAGAGCCAATCTATCCAGAAACTATATCGAGCGGACCGTCGATCCGGCGACCGGCCAGCCGTATTTCGACGTCTTTGACGGCGCCCCGCCCGAGCTTTATCATGATTGGCCTGATTTTGGTGACCTTACGGCGAGATACTGGGAAACTGCAATCGATGATAGAAAATATGACCGGTCAGGCCCCCGTAAATACCGACCGGCTTCGCGAACTGCTCATGAGCTATTTCGACGCGGATGGTCTTAATTATCGTCCCTTGTCTCCCTATTCGACCAAGTCCGTGGAGATGTTCGACCAGTCGCGCACGTTATCCGCCCTTTGCAGCGCGTACATGGCGTTCGGATCCCCCAGTGGGGGTTGCCCACTTGTATCGCTTGAGAAAACGGCACGTTCCAAGACGCGGCTCCCTCGTCCAGAGCGGACAGCTTTCTTAGTATCTTACAACTGAAATCCTATACAAGCTGTACTGAACTTTGATATGTCACCTCGGATTTCAGTTGTAAGATACGTAAGAAGAAACCACCGACCTTCCGAATCACGGAAGGGCCGTATTGATTTTCCGGCGATGGCCTTCTTGGTTGCGGCTACGCCGCTTTAGGAAAAGATGCGATTGCTCAGTGTATGAAGAATATGGTCGATGGGATGTCCGCGCTTACCGTCACCGAATCCGGCTATCGCTTTATCCCTGGCGGGCTCTATATATCGGGAAAGCCATGGGGGTTTACTACGACGGTCGAGAACGCCGAGGAAGTCAACATTGCATATTTCACGGGTCCTCTTTGCCTTTACGTGCCAATTCCGCACCGATTGGATAAGAGGCGATGTCGATCCGTCGCACTATGTCGGCAAGCGGAGGCTCTTCCAAAACTGCTGTGGTCCAGCGGGACTTCGTGCGATTTACTTGGCGTGGAGCAAAGCGCTCAGAGTACAGGCATGATATACTCTTAGTGAATATGTTCGTGGACAGGCGGATCAGTGCAGGGAGCGTTTCAGTCCGCGAGGCCCAGGGTGAAAATATCAGACTGGAGATCACGGTTAACCGGAACTGCAACTTGAGCGTCCGCGTCCCGGAGTGGACAAAACCGTCAGCTATTGCCGCGTCCCGCGATTTCAACGTAGCCGGGACCAGACTGCATATAACGGGTTTGGCCGCCGGGGAAAGCGTTGTGTTAGACATCCCGTATACGATCACTCAGGATCGCTACACAGTGCGCCATCAGGGCGGTTATGGCCGGGAAGACTTCGTGATAAAGTTCAAGGGAGACTCGGCGATCTCAGTCGAAAAGACGGGCGGTGGGCTTGACGAAGAGCAATACGCCGAGGTATGCGGCTTAGAGAGAAATCCACCGTTATATCAACGCAAAGCCGAAGATGTTTACGCGGCTGAACCCGAACCACTGGCTGTGGACGCGAAGATCCAGTGGCATCCAGGCATATCGGCCAGAGCAGGAGTTTGACAGCAATGAGTGTTTGCGAATATCGAGACGCAATCAGCCTGAACGGAGACTGGCAGTTTGCTTACGGCAGCGGTCCGGCCGAAGATGAGATATGCTCGGCTGAGTCGCTGGCGAGCGCGGGGTATGAGGTCTATCCGTGCACGGTGCCGGGCAACTTCGAGTTGGACTTGCAAGCCAACGGGCTCATCGATGACCCGTTCTTCGGCATGAACATCGCAAAGCTGAGGGACTACGAGGGGTCGCACTTGTGGTATTTCACGAGTTTCGATGCCGCTGCAAGACCCGGGTACAATGCCGATCTGGTATTCGAGGGTCTGGACTGCCTGGCCGACGTATTCCTCAACGGAGATCTGATCGGTTCATGCGACAACGCGCTCGTGGAGCACTCGTTCAACGTCGATAGTCGTCTGATCGGGCACAACGAGTTGTTCATTCACATCCGGCCCGCCGTCGAGGCAGCGCGGGGGTATGAATACCCGCCCGGATTGTATGCGCTGGGGTCCAACTATGAATCGCTCTACATCAGAAAGCCCGCGCATGCCTACGGCTGGGACATCATGCCCAGAGCCGTTTCCGGCGGCTTGTGGCGGCCTGTGACGCTGCGATACGCTCCGGTCGAGAGGCTCGATCGCGTGTTTCTGGAAACACTCGATGTCTCGACAGACCATTCCACGGCGAAGCTCGCTTTTCGTTACAATTGCAGGCTGTCAGGCTCTCCTATAGACAAGTATCGGATCAAGCTGGACGGCGTTTGCCAGGGTCGGGAGTTTCGCGAGTCGCGCGAGGCGCTATTCGACGCCGGAGCGTTCATCTTCGACCTTGAGAACCCCGCGCTCTGGTGGCCGAGGGGAAGCGGCGAACCCAATCTTTATCAGGTCACGGCCAGCCTCGTCAAGAACGAGGACGAGATCGACCGCCTCGACTTTGGCTGCGGCATCAGGACCGTGGCGTTGGAGCGGACCGATGTCACCGACCGCGAAGGCAGCGGTGGGTTCTGCTTCAGGGTGAACGGAGAGAAGGTCTTCATTTTGGGCGCCAATTGGGTGCCCGCCGACGCCTATCATTCCAGGGATGTGGCCCGGATTCCTCGAATGCTCGATATGGTCGAGGATCTCGGCTGCAACATGATCCGCTGCTGGGGAGGTAATGTTTATGAGAACGATCTCTTCTTCGATATTTGCGACCGGAAGGGCCTGATGGTCTGGCAGGATTTCGCCATGGCCTGCGCGGTCTATCCACAGGATTTGGACTTCCGCCGCCGCATCGAGGATGAGGCGAGGAACGTGGTCAGGAACTTCGCCGGCATCCCAGCGTGGTCCTCTGGGCGGGCGACAACGAGTGTGACATGGTGTACGGCGAGTGGCAGGGCGCAGGCAAGGATCCAAACACCAATGTTCTAACAAGAGAGGTTCTTCCGAGGGTGCTTCGAGACGAAGACCCAATCAGACCATATCTACCGAGTTCTCCTTACATCGGCCGGAATGCTTTCGACGGGGGAAGCAAATGCCTGCCCGAAGACCACTTGTGGGGCCCGAGGGACTACTACAAAAGCGACTTTTATAAGAAATCGCTGTGCCACTTCGTGACCGAGATCGGCTATCACGGATGCCCGTCGCCGGACTCTGTCAGGGAGTTCATTTCGCCCGACGAGCTGTGGCCCTACCAGGACAACGAACAATGGCTCCTGCACTCGACATCTCCCATTCCGGGCGTGGACTTATATGACTATCGTGTTGAGTTGATGGCAAAGCAGGTTCGCAAGCTCTTTGGGCAGGTCCCGGACAATCTGGACGACTATGCTTTTGCCAGCCAGGCATCACAGGCCGAAGCCCTGAAATTCTTCATCGAGCTTTTCAGGAGCGAAAAGTGGCGGCGCACGGGGATCATCTGGTGGAACCTCATCGACGGCTGGCCGCAATTCTCGGATGCGATAGTGGATTACTACTTCAGGAAGAAGCTGGCATATCAGTTCGTCAGACGTTCCCAAATGCCCCTCTGCCTCATGCTCACAGAGCCCGACAATGGTAAGCACCAACTCGTGGCGACAAACGATTTCCGGCAGGATATCGAGTTGGAATACTGCCTGAGTGTTATCGGGACCGGCGAGATTCTCCGTAGTGGGGCGGCGTGCGCGGCGGGTGGGTCCGTAACAAGTCTGGGCAGCATTTCAGCCTCTGACGAAGCGCAAAGGTTCTATGTCATCGAGTGGAAATCCGCCAAGTCTGTTGGGATAAACCACTACCTCTCGGGGGAACCGCCTTTCGATCTGGGAGTATACCGAAAGTGGCTGGAGGCGTTCGAGATGAAAGTCTCCAGCCCGGATTGTTAAGAGTAAAGGCTCAACCAACGTTCCGGTGTTTCGGGAATCTTGTTCCGGTGTTTCGGGAATCTTGTTCCCGAAACCAACTGCCCCGCCTTAGACGATCAAAGGCCGCACATCAAGCCCGACCTTTTCCGGTGTTTCGGGAATCTTGTTCCCGAAACCAACTGCCCCGCCTTAGACGATCAAAGGCCGCACATCAAGCCCGACCTTTTCCGGTGTTTCGGGAATCTTGTTCCCGAAACCAACTGCCCCGCCTTAGACGATCAAAGGCCGCACATCAAGCCCGACCTTTCCGGTGTTTCGGGAATCTTGTTCCCGAAACCAAATGCCCCGCCTTAGACGATCAAAGGCCGCACATCAAGCCCGACCTTTTCCGGTGTTTCGGGAATCTTGTTCCCGAAACCAACTGCCCCGCCTTAGACGATCAAAGGCCGCACATCAAGCCCGACCTTTTCCGGTGTTTCGGGAATCTTGTTCCCGAAACCAACTGCCCCGCCTTAGACGATCAAAGGCCGCACATCAAGCCCGACCTTTTCACCAAACTCGTAAAAACGCCAACTGGAGAATGGCCACTGCTCTGGAAGGGTGACCAGTCCCCTTCCGGTGTTTCGGGAATCTTGTTCCCGAAACCAACTGCCCCGCCTTAGACGATCAAAGGCCGCACATCAAGCCCGACCTTTTCACCAAACTCGTAAAAACGCCAACTGGAGAATGGCCACTGCTCTGGAAGGGTGACCAGTCCCCTTCGAAACGGGATTGGCATGAATATAGTTCACCTTCCGGTGTTTCGGGAATCTTGTTCCCGAAACCAACTGCCCCGCCTTAGACGATCAAAGGCCGCACATCAAGCCCGACCTTTTCACCAAACTCGTAAAAACGCCAACTGGAGAATGGCCACTGCTCTGGAAGGGTGACCAGTCCCCTTCGAAACGGGATTGGCATGAATATAGTTCACCTTCGCGTAGAGCTTCTCCTCGCTATAGATTGCGAGGGCTCGCGCCTGTTCCTTCCACACGGCGAAGCGCGCCTTGCCGTTGGCGTGACCCGCCATCGTCTCCAAGACCTTCGCCGCGTTCATATCCTTGGCGTGCGCTATTATCTGTGCAGACCTTCCGCGCCATAGCCTGTTGAACCGGTGCAGTTGGCCGCCGTCAGGCAGGAACACCAGCAGATGGACGTGATCCGGCATCAGCACAAACGCCGACACGTACCCAACGCACTCGGCCAGCGCCCTGCGAATCTCGTCGCACACGATATCCCGCACGGTTGCATTGTTGAGCAAGGGCAACCACTCTACAAACGTTCCCGTTATATAGTAGTAACTTGCCCCTACGTCGATGTTCTTCCATTTCACAACGTCATATTAGCCGCACTTGCCGGATATCCCTGCTGGAGGTGGTGCTTATCCGTTTCGGGAACAAGATTCCCGAAACACCGGAAAACGCCAACTGGAGAATGGCCACTGCTCTGGAAGGGTGACCAGTCCCTTTAAACGGGATTGGCATGAATATAGTTCCGGTGTTTCGGGAATCTTGTTCCCGAAACCAACTGCCCCGCCTTAGACGATCAAAGGCCGCACATCAAGCCCGACCTTTTCACCAAACTCGTAAAAACGCCAACTGGAGAATGGCCACTGCTCTGGAAGGGTGACCAGTCCCCTTCGAAACGGGATTGGCATGAATATAGTTCCGGTGTTTCGGGAATCTTGTTCCCGAAACCAACTGCCCCGCCTTAGACGATCAAAGGCCGCACATCAAGCCCGACCTTTTCACCAAACTCGTAAAAACGCCAACTGGAGAATGGCCACTGCTGTGGAAGGGTGACCAGTCCCCTTCGAACGGGATTGGCATGAATATAGTTCACCTTCGCGTAGAGCTTCTCCTCGCTATAGATTGCGAGGGCTCGCGCTTGTTCCTTCCACACGGCGAAGCGCGCCTTGCCGTTGGCGTGACCCGCCATCGTCTCCAAGACCTTCGCCGCGTTCATATCCTTGGCGTGCGCTATTATCCTCTGTGCAGACCTTCCGCGCCATAACCGGTTAAACCGGTGCAGTTGGCCGCCGTCAGGCAGGAACACCAGCAGATGGACGTGATCCGGCATCAGCACAAACGCCGACACGTACCCAACGCACTCGGCCAGCGCCCTGCGAATCTCGTCGCACACGATATCCCGCACGGTTGCATTGTTGAGCAAGGGCAACCACTCTACAAACGTTCCCGTTATATAGTAGTAACTTGCCCCTACGTCGATGTTCTTCCATTTCACAACGTCATATTAGCCGCACTTGCCGGATATCCCTGCTGGAGGTGGTGCTTATCCGTTTCGGGAACAAGTTCCCGAAACACCGACACGTACCCAACGCACTGGCCAGCGCCCTGCGAATCTCGTCGCACACGATATCCCGCACGGTTGCATTGTTGAGCAAGGGCAACCATTCTACAAACGTTCCCGTTATATATGTGTAGTAACTTGCCCCTATGTCGATGTTTTTCCATTTCACGGTATCATGTTAGCCGCACTTGCCGGATATCCCTGCTGGAGGTGGTGCTTATCCGTTTCGGGAA
>CAWGNL010000065.1:0-3646 GCA_963823885.1 uncultured bacterium | reverse complement strand
AAGGCAAGCTCATCAGAAATCCCCGCCGAGGCATGACCAACTGCCTGCTGATCTACGACGACCCCACCGCCTACCAGCAGCGAAAGGCTCGCCTGTGTCCTGCTTCAAAGGCAGCTTATCGCAAACAGTAAATGGCGGATACCTCGGAGCTCGCCCCCGCGCACGTCGCCCCACTCACCATTCGCTCAGTTGCGGGCACACTCGCGCATAAGGCAAT
The DNA here is from genome assembly GCA_963823885.1 of uncultured bacterium. GTDB lineage: Bacteria > Armatimonadota > UBA5829 > UBA5829 > UBA5829 > CAWGNL01. Next base: position 3,429 of record CAWGNL010000065.1, on the reverse strand, counting down.
GAAACACCAGGTGGCCCAGGATCATGTGCACATCTTCGATGCGCTGCATGTTGTCGCTGTTCACCACCACCGACTTCCGAGCCACTTGCGCCAGCTTGCCCCCGGCGTAACCCGCCCAGCCGATTGTAATCGCACCCATCTCGTTGGCCTTCTCGACGGCCTTTATCACGTTCGGGGAGTTTCCGCTGCCACTTATCGCCAGCACGACATCTCCCGATTCGAGCAGGCTATCCAGTTGCTCGGCAAACACATTGTCGTAATCGGTATCGTTTGCCCAGGCAGTAATGATGGCCATATTGTCCGTGACAGCAAAGGCCCTGAACCTCTTGCCCGTGCATTCCTTGAGGCCCTTCTGAAAGTCGCCCGCGATGTGGCTGGCCGTGCATGCGCTGCCGCCATTGCCCAGAACGAAGACCTGCTTGCCGGTGGCGTGCGCCGCCTTCAGCGTCTCGATGACGTCTCTGATCTTGTCCTCGGGCAACTCGAAAATCGCCTTGCTGACCAGTTCCAGGTAATCCCTTATGATTGACATGCTACCTCCTGACATTGAAGATAATCTTGGAGCCATCCCGCGAGAGATGAATCGGCAATTCCCGCAGATGTCCCAGTTTATTTCGTACGGCCGCGCGCCTCTCGGGCGGCGCGCACACCAGGAAGAACCCGCCGCCGCCCGCCCCGGTCACTTTACCTCCAACGGCGCCTGCGGACGTAGCCAGGTCATAGAGTTGGTCGATGACCGGATTGGAAATCCCCGTGGCAAGCTGCTTCTTTAGCGCCCACCCTTCTCGCAGAGCCCGACCCAAAGAACCGGTCGCGCTCGCGTTGAGCGACTCGGCAAGCTCGGCCGCCTGATCCCGCATTTGAGTGAGAACAGGCATGTTACTTGCGATGTTGCACTTCTGCTCGGCAAGCACGTCCGATGATTTCCTGGTGACCCCTGTATAGAATAGCAGCAGGCTCTCGGATAGTATCTGTCTGGCGCCCTCGTTGATAGATATAGTGTTGACTACCACATCGTCCTGCGGGAGAAACCTGAAGTGGCGCAGTCCACCGTAGGCCGCAATATACTGGTCTTGCTTTCCAATGGGCTTGCCGAGGATGTCGATCTCGATCTCGCATGCCTCTCTGGCGAGGGTTTCCGCGGTGACCGTGTCCCCCTTATACGTATGGAGAGCGTTCAAGAGCCCGACCGTCACCGTGCTCGATGAACCCAATCCGGAGCCCTCGGATGGGATATCGGCCATGGTCGCGACCTCGATGCCTTTTCGAAATTCCCACCATCCGCATCGCTTCTCGAACAAGTTCGTGCTGGATCTCTTCGATACTAGCGACCATCTCGGTGCGGCTGTAGCCGACGCGGATCCTTTCGTCGAAGCGTTCCTTTACGATCACGTAGATGTATTTGTCGATGGCAGTCGATACGACTGCCCCGCTCTCCTGCTCGTAGAACCCCTTGAAGTCGGTCCCGCCGCCAGCGAAGCTGATCCTGAGGGGAGTCTGAGTATGATCACAGATGTTGACCTCCTGCCTACACATGCATTCTACCATAACCTGAGGCGAGACTCAATAACACTTAATCCAGCCGACCCCGGCCACAACCTGCCCCGGGCCGAATTCAGCCGGCCATCAGTGAAATGTTATTGAAAGACTTGCTAGGGCCGCGCCGGTTGCGACAAACTCATGGGGTATAATAGAATTAAGATAATGCCAGCGCGTCCCACAACGCTCTTATTGTCCTGGCAAAAAAGGTGGGTGCTCCGTGAGACTCCGCACGGGTGATTTGATTGCTGCTTGTTTGGTTGCCTGCGTTCTGCTCGTCGTTGCCATCGGCGCGCCGGTTCGATGCCGGGACATGACACCGATCGTGGTTCTCAGGTCAGACGATATAAGAACGACTTGGCGTGACGTGTATCCGGAGTTTGGCGGAGTCAGCGCATTCGATTACTGCCTGAGCAACCAAATCCCCATAACGTGGGCCTGTATCACAAGCCGTGCCGGCAATCCCACCTTAGGGTTAACCTGGGCTGAACTCAAGGAGTTTGTCGACTCGACCGGCGGTGAAATAGCCAGTCATTCCATTCACCACTGTGCGATGGCCACGGACGCGGATTACATCAACGAAGTGGTGGGCAGTAGAGCAGCCATTGAAGCAGCAATGGCTTCCCTGGGCGAGAACTACACCTGTCGGTCGTTCCTCCAGCCTGGAGCGTGGACGGGAGACGCGTATATGAACACCATAGCCACGCTCAACAACTCTATCGGGCAGGCAATTCAATCCACCTACCAGGACTCGATGGCGTATCTTTGTTGCGGATGGCGCACCGGAACCCCTTACTACATGTACGGCACGTCCGACTCTTGGTGCATCGATTACAATCCCGTTGTGACCCCTGATGCCGTGCGCGGCGCTCTGGACTACGTCGCCGGCTGTCCGGGGACGATTCTTGTGGTTGCTTGCCATGGCGTTCAAGCGACGGGGAGCACGGGCGGCGATATGACGGCCAATATTCTTCAGGCGTTCGTGGAGGAAGCAACGGCGCTGCGCGCGAACGACCAGATTCGCTTGATGAACCTTGCCGATGCCCTGAAACAGGTGTTCCCTCAAAGCGTCAATTATATGCCGAATTTGGGCGTTTGCAATCCAATCCCTAACGCAGTCACCTACCCTATCACTAATCCATGGGCCGTTATCGGAGGGGCATATGTCAACAGTGCGGGCGGCATGACCGGGGGTCCGTGCCTGGAAATCGCGGCCGACTATTCGCAGGGATACTGCAGTATGACAGTTCCTCCCGGGAGGTATCAGGTTAGCTGGGATCAGCGTGTCGAAGACGGCTTCCAGGCCAACAGCGCGGTTCGCGTGGATGTGAGCACAGCCCTTGGCGCATCCGGGGATCCAAGCTTGGACCTGCTCAGTTACGTATGGTATTTCAATCAGCAACAGACTGCCTGGCAATGGGAACCGAAGAGGGCTGTGTTTCTAATCAGGAACGATCAAATTCCTGTGACAGTGAGGTTCTACTGCAGCCCTTATTATGCGTCCTGCGGCTGCAGGGTGGACAAAATGTCGCTTGTTGCTGCCCCGGTGGACCCCACGGTCTCACCCAGCAATGTGCAGGTGAGTTATAATCCTACCGGCGGCACTCTGACTTGGACAACGCCCAACGACCCGACCATTACTGCCATCGAGTGCAGGTGGAGCACAACAAACCATCCTCTCGATTCGGCTCAGGCCAATATGCAGACCAATTATCTGCTCTTCAGTGTAGCGCCAAAGCCTGGCCAGACCCAGACCGTGCCATTTGTAATGAACTGGGCCAAGCAGTCGATGACGTATTTTAGTGTCTTTGCAAAGCGCGGTGCCGCCTATTCCGATCCGGGCATCGAATACGTTATATCCGACAATTCGGCTCCAAAGATCACGATCAC
>CAWGNL010000064.1:0-28136 GCA_963823885.1 uncultured bacterium | reverse complement strand
TGCAGTTGGCCGCCGTCAGGCAGGAACACCAGCAGATGGACGTGATCCGGCTATCAGCACAAACGCCGACACGTACCCAACGCACTCGGCCAGCGCCCTGCGAATCTCGTCGCACACGATATCCCGCACGGTTGCATTGTTGAGCAAGGGCAACCACTCTACAAACGTTCCCGTTATATAGTAGTAACTTGCCCCTATGTCGATGTTCTTCCATTTCACAACGTCGTATTAGCCGCACTTGCCGGATATCCCTGCTGGAGGTGGTGCTTATCCGTTTCGGGAACAAGTTCCCGAAACACCGAAAAGCACATCGGCGCCAGGCGCAGGGCGTTAGGAATTACCCAGGAAGAACTAGCCGAGCGAGCCGGACTAAGCGCGAACTATGTTGCCAAGCTGGAAATAGCCATGAACGCGCCGTCGCTTCCCGCGCTGTCGCGCCTGGCCGAAGCGCTCCAAGTCGATGCCGGCGCTCTTGTCACCACCGGGCGAACGTTCACGCACACCGATCGTGTTGAGACGGTAGCCAGGGAATTCAACGTCTGAACGAGCGTGAGGAAGAACTCCTGTCGCTCAGATCCGCTGCATAGTGGATTTGATTGTCGCGGCCCGAGAAGCCGGGTCCGGCAGGCTTGTCAACACAGACGTAGAGGATATCCACACCGATCTTATTTATTCCTCGCGGGCCTCCGCGCGCTCAGCCCAAGGTCCCTGAGCCGCACCCGCATCGCCGTAATGCTCACCTCGAACATATTGGCGAGAGGGCGGTCTTATCCCTCGGGCCGTGCTTGACTTCGGCGGCTTTTCGTGCAACAAGCGCCGCGGGCATGAGGACTTCGGCGGCGAAACGGTCACAGAGGTCCTCGGCGCTGTTCCGGCCTCGGACGTTGAGCTTGACGCAATCGTCAGTCGAGGCTTGCCCGATGCCGAGGACGTGATGGGCGAGGCTTGTGGGCGACGGTCCACCGCTGGCGCTCGGGGCAGTCGTGGGCGTTGAGGATCACATGCGTCCGCGAATCGGTACGCAGATAAATCCCCGCGACCTTGGGCGGCAGCGGCCTGATCTCCACCTCGACCCCGAACCACTCCGCCAGCCAGTTGATGTCGAGAGGCGGCTCGATGTGTCTGGGTATCAGACGGATTGCGTAGGCCGGGTCCATGGCATTCTCAAGACCCGGCCTTGCGGTCCCGTGCCGAGACCTCGGTCACTACGTCCATGATCTCAGCCATATCTTCCGCCGAAAGTCCGGGGACGCTTCGCAGCGCAACCTCGACGGTCTTCACAAGGTCGCCCGAGCCGGGTCGCTTCCGGCCGGCGGCGCGAGAAGCACATCCGCCTCGCCGCCCACGATATCCGCGTACTCGTAGAGCAGATCATCGGATATGACTCTGCCCAGGTTCGTGAGTTGCCGCAGCCATTCCGGGCTGATGTTGCTTCGCCGCGCCACTTCCTCGCGCGACAGCCCGGATGCATCCAGCATCTCCTCAGCGACCCGGGCCAGTTCCGGTTCGTATCTGGTTTGTCTTCTGAGCTTAGGTTTATCCACAATCTCCACCACCTTACAAGCATTATACTACACAAGATATCAAAAGTCGAAAGTCAAGGGATGGTTAAAGGTTCAAGGTTGAATGTTAAAGGTTGGGGACGGCGCCTCTCAAACCTTTAACCTTCAACTTTCTAACCTTTAACCCGCTTGAACGCATAGCACTCGCGCTGGGCAGAGGCAGGCCACGTTCTCTGTCGCGGCGTAAGGTGCGACGCGTGCAGCGGGAACTCGAAGGGCTCTATTCGGGAGTTCATCTCGGCTTGTCGTTCCCGCCGCATAGGTGGGAGTTCTCTGCCGACTTTTGACTTTTGACTCACCACAATAGTTGTGGTATACTAGCTGCAACTATTGTAGTGGAGGCATGCATGTCCGAGAAGTTTTGGATTCTGGAACCGCACAAAACGAGGCTGGCGAAGTGGGACAGCGGCAATATCTGGAAAAAGCGCGACTCGGCCCAAGAGGGTTACGCGGGGTTCGGCGGTCCGGCAAACCGGCTGCTGGACCTGAGGGTTGTGCCGAAGACCGCGGATATCCCCGACTTCGTGTGGACCGTTCCCGATTGCCTGATCCGAACGGAGGCGCTGGATATGCTTCACGACCAGGGCTTTACAGGGTTCCAGGTCAGGCACGTATGGGCCCGGCTCGATTCGAGCCTCGTTCAAGACGGCTCCGGGGCCGATGATGCCGTAGTCGAGGTTTCATCGATGGCGAGTGCGCGGGTGGAGAACGTGTGGGAACTGGTGGTGACGGGCTGGGGAGGCCTCGCGGGGCCGGGATCGGGAGTAACGAGAGTCCCAAACACCGAAATCTGGGAAGGTTACCCCGAACTGGTCGCGGATAGTCGATTGGGACGCGTGGGACGGCACCGACTTCTTCATAGTCTGGCCATTTCCGTTCGTGCGTTTGGTATCCGATAGGGTGGCGAGCTTCATAAGGGAACAAAAGCTCAGCGGCGCAAGATTGGTCACCCCAGCCAGCCTCACCCGATGGTATCGAGAGTCGAAGCTCCACGAAACCACACCCATGCGCCTGCGCGACCATTTCCCCGAGGAACGCGCGAGAGAAATAGGCGAGCCGCTGGGAATATACTGAGGGAAGTCGAGGTCAAGAGTCGAAAGTCGCGTGGGCCGCGGTGGCCTTTCCCGACTCTAGACTTTCGACTTTAGGACTTTTGACTTCCGTGCTGTCAATCCTGTGACTCCAACCCTCCGGAAATCGGTTCCACATACTCCTCAAAATTGAAATCGAACTCGTCCTGGCATTCTTCGCCGCAGAAGAAATAGGTCTTGCCCTCGAGTTCTTCCTGGAATGGCGTACTTTTATCGACAGTTTTTCCACAGACCGGATCTCTAGGCATTGTAATGGTCCCCCTAGTCAAGAACTGATTCAGTGATACCCGGACAATGCCGAATTCTAAATTTTGGATTTTGAATTAGGGAAGGGATTTACCGATCCGGTGGAATCCCCCTTCAATTCAAAATTCCCTAAGCTAGACTTACCGCGAGTTGATTAGCGGGTTCCACCAGGGATTGGTGAACAGTGCGGCCAGTTGGTCGTTTGTGGGATTTGGGCCGAGAGCATCAGAGTTTGCGCGGGCCGCGTCGCCGACGAACACAACCTGCACACCCCCTCCCGATCTGGCGCCTGAGACGCAGCGAGCGGTGACGTACTTGACATCGGCCTGAGCGGCGAACGCCGCCCGCGAAACCGAGGCGGCGGCGGCGATGATCGCGGTCTTGGTGATTACCGACCTCGAAGAGATCGAGAAAGTCACCGTCGCCAGGCCCTGGCGAGGGTCAGCTATCACGTCGTCGATACTGACGCCAGCGCTTCTCATGGCATCAGAGGACGACAAGGCGCTCTTGATGACCGATTCCGCCGATGTGCGCATGCCGCCGGCGTTACCTCCGGCCAGGCTGGAAATCGGAGCGGGGAAGGACGCCGGTGATCGAGGGGCCGCCATGGAACGGCTCGGCGCGGAGTGGGGGATTTCTATCTTGTAGCGTTTCGAATCCAACATCGGGCGTTGGCTTTCGGGCTTCACGCCGCTACGGCCGGCCAGCATAGAGATCAAAAGGATCAAGATCAATCCCAGGACGGTTGCGGCGCCTGCCGCGATCCACGTGTGCTCGCGCAGCGCGTCGAGCATTCCCGCGCCTTTTTTGGCATCCGCCGCGGCCACCCGCCTGGAAACCCTATCGAGTGCGACCTTGTCGGCTTCGCTCAGGGGGTTGAGTTCCAGAGCCGTGCTGTACCACACGGCGGCGGAATCCGGCATTCCGCGCTGCTCGTAGATGCCGCCGAGCAGGGAAGCGGTATCCGAGCGTGTGGGATCGATCTTCAATGCCTCGGTGGCATCGGCTATGGCTTTGTCATACTCCTTGTTGAGCTTGTGGAGGTTCGCTGAGGTCAAGAGCGATCCCACGCTGGTCGTGAGCCTGGCCGGCCTGTTCGTGGACGGACGCGCCACCTGCCGCCCGCACTTCGGGCAGGACCCGGACGTCTTTTTCGAGGATTATCTTGCAGTCTTCACATTTACGCATTCCTATCCGTACTTTTCCGCGCCTTTCACTGTCTGCGCCAGCAGCATGGCTATGGTCATCGGTCCCACGCCGCCGGGGACGGGTGTAATGTAGCTGGCCCGGTCGCTTGCGCGCTCGAATTCCACATCGCCCACGTCGTGAGAGGCGCCTTCGACTCTGTTATACCCAGCATCCACCACGACCGCGCCCGGTTTTATCCAGTCGCCCTTGATAAACTCCGGCTTGCCGATAGCGGCGACCAGGATGTCGGCCCTGCCCACCACCGCCGGCAGGTCTGCGGTCCGCGAGTGGCAAACGGTCACCGTGGCGTGCCGCTCCAGCAAAGCCAGCGCCGCGGGCTTGCCCAGGATTATGCTGCGCCCCACGACCACAGCCTCCTTACCCTTGATGGGGATGTCGTAACGTTCCAGCATAGTCACAATGCCCAGGGGAGTACACGCGATATAATCAGCCGTCCCCAACACCAGTCTGCCGAGGCTGATCGCGCTGATGCCATCGACATCCTTTTCAACCGCGACCGTCGAGAGGATGTCCAGTTCGTCGAGGTGCTTAGGCACCGGGTGCTGCACCAAAATCCCGTGCACGCCGCTGTCGGCGTTGAGCTTGGAAATTACTTCCTTGACCTGCTCCTGAGTGCTGTCTTCGGGCAGCTCGATCAGGTCTGAGAGCATCCCGGTAGCCTCGCACGCCTTCTTCTTCATTTTTGTGTAAGTAACTGAAGCAGGATCGGTTCCCACAAGAATGACCGCGAGCCTGGGAGTGATGCCTCTTTGGCTCTTGAGATCCGCAACCTTTACCGCAAGCTCGCTTCGGATTTCTTTTGAAAGAGCAGGACCATTGAGAAGTTTAGCCGCCAATGTCTTTGGCCTCCGTTTCCTTTTTGTATTCGCGAAAGAATCCCGCGAGGACGCCGTTTACAAACCTCCCCGACTCCGCCGTGGAATACTTCTTGGCCATTTCCACAGCCTCGTCCACAGCCACGATCGGAGGCACATCCGCAACGTGCAATATCTCGTAGAGTGCCATGCGCAAAACGTTCCTGTCCACCGCCGGCTGCCGGTCGAGGGTCCAGCCCTCCGACAGCCGCGCGATGATGGCATCCAGCTCGACCAGGTGCATCCGGACCCCTGTCGCCAGTGTGCGCGCGTAGTCTCTAGCCTCAGCGGCGAGATCAGGGTTTATGTCCTCCAGGTCAGTCAGGTCCGCGAACTCCATGGCGGTGTCGAGCGCCTCCTCGAACGGCACACCGCAGGAGTCCGCCTGGTAGATTATGTTGAGGGCAAGCTCTCTTGCCGCTCGCCTTGCTAATTTCATAGTTTCAAAGAGTAACGAGTGCTGAGTAACGAGGAACGAGTCCCTTCCCTGTTCGGGCGGATTTGCAATCCGGCCCGTAACAATCAACCCGGTGATTTGCAATCCCCCGAAACGACACCCCGAATTACGAAGTTGTTTAGGGCATCGGAGATGCCCAGATTGCTCTTTGCGGGCCAGATTGCAAATCTGCCCGAAGGGAGGTGTCCCTTCTCGTTACTCGTTACCCGTGGCTCCCCTCAGGCCGTCATCCTCTTGGCAACAAATGCGGTCGAAAGCTCGCCCTTTTGGAAATATGGGTTGCTTAAGATCTCCATTTGGTAGCTGATGTTGGTCTTGACTCCCTCGATCTCGAACTCCGAGAGGCATCGCCTCATTCGCGCGATCGCTTCATCCCTGCTGGGCCCCCAGACTATGAGTTTGGCCAGCATCGCGTCATAGTACGGCGGGATCTGATAGCCGCCGTAAATGTGAGAATCGATCCTCACGCCGATGCCGCCGGGCAACACCAGGCGCTGGACAGTCCCAACCGAGGGCGCGAAATTATTGGATGGGTCCTCGGCGATGATCCGGCATTCGATGGAGTGGCCGTTGATCCTGATATCTTTCTGAGCGACGCTCAGTTTTTCCCCCGAGGCGACCATGATCTGTTCTTTGACCACATCAACTCCCGTGACCATCTCGGTTACCGGATGCTCCACCTGCACGCGGGTGTTCATCTCCATGAAGTAGAAATCGCCGTGTCTGTCGAGCAGGAACTCCACCGTCCCGGCATTGGCGTAACCCACCGCCCTGGCGAGCCTGATCGCGGCCTCGCCCATGCGCTTGCGCAAGGAGTCGCTCACCACCGCCGACGGCGCCTCTTCCAGGAGTTTCTGGTTGCGCCGCTGGATCGAGCACTCGCGCTCGCCGAGATGGACGTAATGACCGTGCTCGTCACCGATGATTTGAATCTCGATATGGCGCGGCTCTTCGACTTCCTTTTCTATGTATATCTCGCCGTTGCCGAACGCGGCTTCGGCTTCGGCGGTCGCGAGGCGCAGGGCGCTTGCCAATTCCGTCTCATCGGGCACTACCCTGATGCCTCGCCCGCCACCGCCGGCGGTGGCCTTCAGACGAACGGGGTAGCCCATCTTCATGGCGGTCTTGAAAGCATCCTGCTCGCTTTGGACGATGCCTTTGCTCCCGGGAATCACCGGCACGCCGGCTTTGGCGGCGGTTTCCTTGGCGCGGGCTTTATCGCCCATAAGCTCGATGGAACTCGCCTGGGGGCCGATAAACTTCAGGTTGCACGCTTCACACGCTTCCGCAAAACTTGCCTGCTCGGAGAAATAGGCGTAGCCGGGGTGGATTGCCTCCGCGCCGGTTATCATGGCGGCGCTGATTATATTGGGCATGTTGAGATAGCTTTCTTTGCTGGCCGGCGGGCCGACGCATACCGCCTGGTCCGCCATTCTGACGTGCAGGCAGTCTCTATCCGCTTCGGAGTATATCGCGACCGTCGCGATACCCATCTCTTTGCACGCTCGAATTATCCGTATCGCTATCTCGCCGCGATTCGCTATCAAGACCTTTTTGAACAACCGGATACCCCCAGACTGGAAGTCAGAGATTAGATGTTGCAAGTTGGACTTGGAAGGCGCCGGCAGAGGGCGTCAAGGAACTATATCATAAACTCAGGTTTGTGGGAAGGGGCTACTGGGTAATGGTAAGAGTTCACTCTTCACGAGTACAACCCACATATGCGGCGGTAGGCGTCTTCCTCTCCGATGGAAGGCGGTACTCTACCCTTAGAAATTACCATATGGGCTCCCCGCGCCTTACGCGCGGGACGCTACTATTCTTTTTTGCTGTCTAGGTAGAGGTATGCCTCTCCGATGGAAGGTGTTACTCTACCCCTAGAAAGTCCCATATAGGGAACGACAAGTCGAGACAATCCTCGGCATGAAGGCCTTCGAGTTCCCGCTGCACGCATAGCACCTTCCGTTGTATCGGGAAGCCCTTTTCCCGCCATGCCCCTCAAATACCGCCGGATTACAGGCGGAGGGAGATAAGACGTTGCTTAGCATTGAATGAATGAAGCCTCACAACAAGGTAAGGAGTTATTCCCTTGTACCGAGAAACCCCTTTTCCCGAAACAACCTCTCTCCGAAGGTTCCCCCAACATTCAACCTTTACCTTTCTAACCTTTAACCCGCTTTTTTTCTTGACAATGCTCCAACTTAGCTATACACTCTTTATGTAAACGCTTACATCGCGAAAATAGACCGTAGCAAGATGCCAAGAATCCACGTAACTGTTCACGAGGTTGCCGCGCATGCGGGGGTAAGTATCGCCACCGTGTCGCGCGTGCTCAACGAACCCTGGCGTGTCGTCGAAGAGACGCGCGAGCGGGTAAACGCAAGCATTCGCGCGCTGGGGTATTCTCCGAACCTCCGTGCCAGGCTTCTCGCAAAGGGCGACTCGGGGACAATATGCTTCTTGCTTTGCAACCGTCCTTTCATTCATTCCGTGCATGCGAGGATCCTTCAGGGGGCGACGGTCGAGGCTGACGACGAGCAAGTCCAGGTGGTATACGCGCACTGCGCCTATTCGCCCGAGGCCGGGCCTTCCGAGATCGAGCTTCCGCGGATTCTGGCCGCGCACGGCCTGATCGACGGGGTGATTGCGGCAGGCACCAATTATCCGGTTCTGCCCGCGATGCTCGACGAGTTGGAACTGCCGTGCGTGGTCTATGGGACCAACCTGGTATCGGGCGGAGACTTTGTTTCCAACGCGGTATACGTCGAGGACGAGCAGGGGGGCTATTTGGCGGCAAGCCATTTGCTGGAGCTTGGCCATACGCAGGTCCGGTTTATCGGGGATACGGCGATGCCCTGGTACGCCCGCAGATACTCCGGGTTCGCGAGGGCCTTCTCCGACGCGGGCTTGCCCTGCGCCGGCGCTATGGGTTCTTTTGAGGAGGATGAGTATGCGATGGGCGCGGGCGCCGCGAGCGACTTGCTCGATTCGGGCGAGGAGTTCACCGCGGTCTTTGCGGGCGGCGACATGGCCGCGCTTGGGGCGATGAAAGTCTTTCGCGCCAGGGGCCTGAACGTGCCTGGGATTGTGAGCGTGGTCGGGTTCAACGACGAGGAGAGCGCCCGCCTCTCCGAGCCCGGGCTGACCACGATTTGCGTTCCGAAAGAAGAAGTCGGCGCGGAGTGCGTTCGGATGCTGCGCAAGCTGATAGACCACCCGGGCGCCGTGATGGACCCGGTAATATTGTCTACGGAACTGATTGTGCGTGAGTCCACGCGAAGGGAGCACGAAAATTGAATAAAGATCTGCAAGCGGCCCTCGATGCGGTCGGCTATCATCTGTATGAGAAATCGATCAGGCGCCTCGGTGGTGAAACTTGTCTTTTTACGGTGCGAAATGCTGATGGAGCGAAGTTTGTCGGCGTTTGGGGCGATTTGCCCGGCTTGGCGGGTCGGGTCGGTCGGTTTGGCGATGCGTCTATCTATCCGCTCACCTGGGAAAATTACCGGAGGCTCGCCGAGGTGATGCCGCTCAAACCTTCGCCCTGCGGGAGGCCGGCTTCGTTCGGCACTGGCGATCGGTTGGGCATGGTGACCGCGGCCCATCTTGAGGCGGACAGCCGTGCATCCGGTCTTTCCGATCCTCGCGCAGCAGTCGCCGCGAGAACTCGAACGTACCAACCGCACGTTCAAATCGGTGTTGCTCGACGCAGTGATGGGCGTATTGGAGTACGGTTGGACCGGCGAGTGGGGCGCGGACGCGGACCACATCAAGGACGAGGGTCGATTCATCGAGGGGCTCGATGCGGGCTTTAGCATGTATACCCTCGACGTCAGCGACGACCTACAGCGCGTGGACGGCCTGAGCGCCTCCGAGATCGCCCAGCGCGCCGATTCGCTTGCGGAGCCTAGCAAACGGATCATCAAAGACTGGGCGGCCAAGACCCTCCCCGTCCCCGGAGGGGGGGATTACACGTTCAGCGAATCCCAGCTCGCGATCTCCGCGCTCGTCTACGAGAAGTCGATGCGGATGGTGCAGCGTTTCTATGCGATGGCCGCGAGCAGGATTTCGGCGTTCGACCTGGAGGTCTCGATCGATGAGGGACGCGCGACACGACTCCGGAAGACCATCTCTTCGTCGCCGAGTACCTGCATCGGTCGGGAGTCGATTTCAAGAGCCTTGCGCCCAAGTTCCCCGGCGAGTTCCAGAAGGCCGTGGATTATGCGGGTGATCGGGAATCGCTGGAGAAGTCGATGCGCACCCACGCCGAGCTTGCGCGCAAGCTCGATGGATATCGCCTGAGCCTGCACTCCGGGAGCGACAAATTCAGCATTTATAAGCTTTTCGCAGAGGCTGCGCAGGGCAACTTCCACATCAAGACTTCGGGCGCCAGTTGGCTTCAGGCGATCAAATGGTCGCCTGCGAAGACCCATCCCTATTCCGCGAGCTTTACGCCCTATGCACCGGAGCGCTTGTGGAAAACAAGAAAGCATACCACGTCGATATCACACCCGAGCATTTCCCATCTGAGCCGCCGGGCGGACCTGCTGGGGTTCTATGCGGCTCCCGACGTTGCGCAGCTTTTCCACATTTCCTATGGCACTCTGCTGGAGGCGAGGCGCGATGAAATCAGGGATGTGCTGCGGTCGGGCGAGGCGCGGCACTACGAGTTCGTATCCGGCCACATCGACCGGCACCTGAGATTGCTGTTTTGAGAGGGAGAGTTTAGTGTTTAGCGTTTAGCGAAGGGGAGACCTCGTTCCCTTCACTAAACTCTAACCCTAAACCCTAGCGCGGCGTAGCCGCAACCAAGAAGGCCATCGCCGGAAAATCAATACGGCCCTTCCGCAGTTCGGAGGGTCGGTGGTTTCTTCTGGCGTATCTTACAACTGAAATCCGAGGTGGCATATCAAAGTTCAGTACAGCTTGTATAGGATTTCAGTTGTATGATACTAAACCCTAACGCGGCGTAGCCGCAACCAAGAAGGCCATCGCCGGAAAATCAATACGGCCTTTCCGCAGTTCGGAGGGTCGGTGGTTTCTTCTTACGTATCTTACAACTGAAATCCGAGGTGGCATATCAAAGTTCAGTACAGCTTGTATAGGATTTCAGTTGTAAGATACTAAACAAAGGAGCACAAAACCAATGACCACCGATATGTTCGATATTAAGGGAAAGACCGCCGTGGTGACGGGCGGGGGCGGCGTGCTGTGCAAGACCATGGCCGCCGAGCTTGCCTCGCGCGGCGCGGCCGTGGCTGTGCTGGACATGCGCGTGGAAGCCGCGCGGGGAGCGGCTCAGGAGATAACGGATCGCGGCGGGCGGGCGATTGGCATTGAATGTAACGTGCTCGATCGAGCCAGCCTGGAATCGACCTGCTCGAAAGTCATCCACGAGTTCGGTGGAATCGACATTCTGATCAATGGGGCCGGCGGAACAATCCCGGGCGCGACCACAACCCGCGAGACCTGCCGGCCGGAGGATCTTACGGATGTGGTCGAGGGCCTGACGACATTCTTCGAACTGGACCCGAACTGTGTGCAGCTTGTCTTTAATCTCAATTTCATCGGCACGTTGCTGCCTGCACAAGTTTTCGGACGCGCCATGGTCGAGAAGGGCGGCGGGGTGATACTGAACGTCTCATCGATGAACGCCTTCAGGCCGCTCACCAAGATTCCCGCGTATTCCGCGGCGAAGGCGGCTGTCTCGAACTTTACACAATGGCTGGCGACGCACTTTTCGCCCGTGAACGTGCGGGTCAACGCCATCGCGCCGGGGTTCTTTCTAACCGACCAGAACCGGTTTCTCTTGACCGACGAGAAGACCGGCGGGCTGACCAGTCGGGGAACCACGATCATATCGCACACCCCGATGGGCCGGTTCGGGACCCCGGAGGACCTCAGCGGAACGCTCATCTGGCTGGTCTCGGACGCCTCCGCATTCGTAACGGGCGTCGTCGTGCCGGTGGACGGCGGTTTTTCGGCGTTTAGCGGGGTGTAGAGTTTATCCGGATTTTTATCACGAAAGCACGAAAGGGAGGGAACGACAAATAGAGCGTTCGCTTCAACCCGGCGCCTTCGAGTTCCCGCTGCGCGCATACCACTCACGCTGGGCAGATGCAGACTATGGCCCCTCTCGTGGTCAAAGGCGCCGCGCGTGCAGCGGGAACTCGAAGGGCTTCATGCCAGGGATTGTCTCGTCTTGTCGTTCCCGCCGCATAGGGGTGGCATGCACTCATTGATCCCTATTTCGTGATTTCCCGCTTTCGTGTTTTCGTGATGAAAGTCCCTTCTGCTTTTCAACTTATAGGTAGGAGCATGCGATGTCAAGAGGAAAAAACGTCGTTGTCGCGCAGTCCGGGGGCCCATCCCCGGTGATCAACAGCTCGCTGCGGGGAGTCATCGAGGCTTGCCGGGCGTATCCGGATACCTTCGGGACGGTATACGGCGGCTGGCACGGGGTCGAAGGCATATTGATGGAAGAACTGCTCGACCTCACGGCGCAAAAAGACGAAGAGATCGCTCTCTTGAGGACTACTCCGGCCGCGGGGTCGATCGGTACCTGCCGCTACAAGCTGAAAAAAGACCGCATGGAGGACTTCGACCGCGTCATCGACGTGTTCAAAGCCCACGATGTCGGCTACTTCTTCTACATCGGCGGCAACGACTCCATGGACACCGCGCACAAAATCAGCGGTCTTGCCCACGAGAAGGGCCTCGACCTGATCGCGACCGGCGTGCCCAAAACAATCGACAACGACGTGGGCGATTCGGAGTTCAAGCTTATCGACCACACCCCCGGCTACGGAAGCGTCGCCCGGTACTGGGCGATGTACATCCAGCAGGCCAACGAGGAAAACGCCGGTTCCAGTCCGGCCGATCCGGTGCTGGTGGTGCAGGCCATGGGGAGGAGAATCGGTTTTATAGCGGCCGCCGCGAGGCTTGCCGACCCTCGGCGCGAGCTTCCGCTCCAGATTTATCTCGCGGAGTCCGGGCTTGGCCTCCAGGAACTCTCCGACAACGTCAACGACCAGCTCCAAAAGTCGGGTCGATGCATTGTCGTGGTCAACGAGGGAATGGACATCGCCGACATCGGCGAGACCAAGGACGCCTTCGGTCACACGCAATTCAGCGCCAGCCAGACTACCGTCGCGCAGGTTGTGGTGAACTTCCTGAACGAGAACGGCATTTCCGCCCGCGGTGCGGCGAGAGGGCAGTCGCCCGGGACCGACCAGCGCGAGAATATCGTGATGGCGTCGGTGGTCGATCTGGATGAGGCCTACAAAGTGGGGCGGGAAGCGGTCCGGATAGCGGTGGAAGAAGGCGGCGGGTGGATGTCGACGATACTGCGGCAGCCGGGCCCGATTTACAACGTGGTTTACGGCAAGGTCCCGCTGGAGATGGTCGCCAATTCGGAGCGGACTTTCCCGCAAATCTGGCTGGCGCCGAGCAAGATCGATGTCACCGATGCGTTCCTGCACTACGCTCGCCCGCTCATCGGCAGCGACTGGGTCAGCGTGCCGCTCCTCGGCGGCCTGATGCGCTTCTGCCGGATGGAACCCATATTCGCCGGCAAGAGGCTGCCGAGCTACGTGCCGGTGGGACACCGATAGCCAGATGGTCTGATGGTTCGATGGTCAGATGGTCAGATAGCAGATGGCCGGATGATGAAGATCCCTTCGCCATCAGACCATCTGCCATCGGACTATCTGCGAAACCACTCTGAAAGGAGCAATTAGCGTAAATGACCGACCCTGCACAGCCCCTAAAGGAACTCGTGAAAGACAAAGAATTCCTGGTCGGAATCGACTCGGACGGGTGCGCGTTCGACACCATGGAGATCAAGCACAAGGAGTGCTTCATTCCCAAGACTATCAAGCATTGGGACCTGCAGGCGGTGTCCAAGTACGCGCGCGAAGCCGGCGAGTTTGTCAATCTATACTCCAAATGGCGGGGGATCAACCGCTGGCCCGCGCTGCTGATGGTCTTCGATCTGCTCGAAAGCAGGCCGGAGGTCAAGAGGCGCGGCGTCGAAATGCCGCGCGTGGATGCACTGCGGGAATGGGTGGCCCGGGAGACGAAGCTCTCCAACAGCACCCTCAAGAAACTCATCGAGTGCAGCCCCGACCCTATTTTGCGCAAAGGGCTGGACTGGTCCGAGGCGGTCAACGCCGAGATCGCGGCGATGGTGCACGACGTTCCGCCGTTCCCGTATATGAGGGAGAGTCTGACGAAGCTCTCGCACACCGCCGACGCGATAGTCGTTTCCCAAACCCCCACCGAGGCCCTTGCGCGTGAGTGGCGGGAGCACGATATCGACAAATACGTGAAAGTAATCGCGGGTCAGGAAATGGGGAGCAAGACCGAGCACCTGGGCTTCGCGATGGCGAGCCGCTGGAAGCCCGACCACGTGCTGATGATCGGGGACGCTCCCGGCGACTACAAGGCCGCTCGGGGCAACGGCTGCCTGTTCTACCCGATCGACCCCGGCGCGGAAGATGCGTCCTGGCAGCGGTTCCACGAGGAGGCTTACGACAAGTTTCTGAGCGGGACCTATGCCGGAGACTATGAGGCGAAACTGATAGCCCAGTTCGACGCCCACCTGCCGGAGCGGCCTCCCTGGGAGGGGAGATAGGAACGAGGAATTAGGAACTAGTGCTTAGTTGCATAATCGATCGACATAACGCTGTAGCAGGTGTTTCGGGAATCTTGTTCCCGAAACTAAGTGCGTATCGGGAACAAGATTCCCGATACACCGGCAAGAATACTATCAGCCATTTATGCAAGTAGGCACTAGCCCGCATTATTCGCGAATTGATAGACGAGCCCCTTAGTTCAGGCGCCCACGTGCTCCCTCTCCTGGATGGGAGAGGGTTGGGGGGGAAGCGCCGTAGTCAGGCACAAGCTCATCGAGCGCGGCGTTCCACCCTCACCCCCAGCCCCTCTCCCGTGAGGGCGAGGGGAGCACAAGGTGCCAGGCAAACACGCTTTGCATGAATAATGCGGGCCGGGGACTAGGGATCGTGTGCGAAGGATTAACCGTGATTATAGGCAAAAGTATCGAAAACGGGGCGCTGTCGGACGAGGCGGTTATCGGCGTAGTGCACCAAGCTCTGGATGGAGCCGGGCTGGACGGTAAGCGGGTGCTGGTGTTACTGCCGGACCACACCCGCACCGCGCCGATACCGCTGATGTTCAAAGCGCTTTACTCGGCGCTGGCGGACCGGGCCAGGAACCTCGACTTTCTGGTGGCGCTCGGCACGCATCCGCCGATGAGCGAGGAGCGCATTTACGAACTCGTCGGCATCGATGCCCGCCGGCACGCCCAGGATTATCCCAAGAGCAAGTTCTTCAACCACCTTTGGAAAAGCCCCGGCGCGCTGGCGAGCATCGGGACGATCCCCGAGGAGACCATCGAGCGGATTTCCGGCGGACTTTTCAGGATGCCGGTGAACCTCACCATCAACAAGATGGTGACCGAGTACGATCACATTATGATCTGTGGTCCGGTCTTTCCGCACGAAGTCGTTGGATTTTCGGGAGGCAATAAGTATCTTTTTCCGGGGATTGCCGGCCAGGAGATCATAGATTTCTTCCACTGGCTCGGCGCGATCATCACCAACCCCACGATTATCGGAAACAAATACACTCCGGTGAGGGAAGTGGTGGACGTCGCGGCCAGCTACGTGCCGGCGAGCGGAGCTGCTTTGCGATGGTGGTCAAAGGCCACGACCTGGCCGGGATTTACTACGGCTCGCCGGAAGATGCCTGGTCCGAGGCCGCCGATCTCAGCCGGAAACTCCACATCACTTACAAGGACAAGCCGTTTCAGACGGTCCTTTCCTGCGCGCCCAGGATGTACGACGACATCTGGACCGCCTGGAAGTGCATGTATAAGCTGGAGCCTGTGGTCGCCGACGGCGGCAGGCTGATCATTTACGCCCCTCACGTGGACGAGATTTCCTACACCCACAGTGAGGTGCTCGACGAGATCGGCTACCACACTCGCGACTACTTCCGAAAGCAGTGGGACAACTTCAAGGGCTATCCCTGGGGGGTTGTGGCGCATTCCACGCACGTCAAGGGGATCGGCACGTATGAGGATGGGGTCGAGAAGCCGCGCATAGAAGTGGTCCTCGCGACACGGATCCCCGCCCAGCGCTGCCGCCGGGTGAACCTGGGCTATATGGACCCGAGCGGCATCAGGGTAGACGATTACAAGGACAAGGAAGACCAGGGCATACTCTACGTCGCAAAAGCTGGGGAGATGCTTTACAGGCTCAGGGGACCAGCGGAAAGTGGAAAGTGGAAAGTGGAAAGTGGAAAGCCCACAGCGCCCTCGCGGGGGTTCCCGACTGACGACTGACGGCTATTCTCAAAGGAATCAAACATGAAGCCCTTGGCTTCACCACTATAGATAAAAAATGACCTCGGAGAGTTTCGGGATTTCCGGAGCGAATACGACGTTTGTGCCTTACACAAACAATCGTTCGCTGCCTCAAATCCCGAAACACCGGGGGTGGCGGCCGGTCCCTAACCGTCAACCGACAACCGACAACTATTTTCACAGGAGGAGAACAACACACTTGAAGAAAGCAGACATCGGCCTTATAGGGCTGGCAGTTATGGGTGAGAACCTGGTTCTCAATATGGAGAGCAAAGGGTTCAGCGTTGCTGTGTTTAACCGGACCGTGCGGAAAGTCGACGACTTTGTGGCGGGAAAGGCGAAGGGCAAGAATATCATCGGATGCAAATCGGTGGAAGAACTTTGTGCGTCGCTCGCGACCCCGCGCAAGGTAATGCTGATGGTCAAGGCCGGCAAGGCCGTTGACGACTTCATCGACACGGTCGCGCCGTATTTGGAGAGGGGCGACATCATCATCGATGGCGGCAACTCCCACTTCCCCGATACCATCCGCCGAACCAGGTACGTCGAGGACAAGGGCCTCTTGTACATCGGCACCGGGGTCTCGGGCGGCGAAGAGGGCGCGCTTTTGGGTCCATCGATGATGCCCGGCGGGTCGGCGGCGGCATGGCCGATCGTCAAGCCCATATTTCAGGGAATCTGCGCCAAGACCCCCGAAGGCGAGGCCTGCTGCGATTGGGTCGGCGAGAATGGCGCCGGTCATTTCGTGAAGATGGTCCACAACGGCATCGAGTACGGCGACATGCAGATGATTTGCGAGACCTATCACTTCATGAAAGAAGTCCTGGGTCTTAGTAATCAGGAAATGTGCGAGGTCTTCACGGAGTGGAACAAAGGCGATCTCGACAGCTACCTTATAGAGATCACTCGCGATATCCTGGGCTACAAGGACGAGCAGGGCGAGGCCGTCGTCGACTACATTCTCGACACCGCCGGTCAGAAGGGCACCGGCAAGTGGACCTCGGTCGCTGCCCTCGACGAGGGCCAGCCGCTCACGCTGGTAAGCGAGGCGGTCTTTGCGAGATGCGTTTCGGCCTTGAAGGACGAGCGCGTGATGGCGAGCAAGGTCCTGAATGGGGTCACGACCAAGTTTGCCGGCGACAAGAATCAGATGATCGACGATCTTCGGCAGGCGCTCTACTCGAGCAAGATCGTCAGCTACGCGCAAGGCTACCAGCTTATGCGCGCCGCCGCGAAGTCTTACGGTTGGAACCTCAACTACGGCGGGATCGCCTTGATGTGGAGGGGCGGCTGCATCATCCGTTCGGTCTTCCTGGGCAAGATCAAGGAAGCGTTCGATAGGGACCCCAACCTGGTGAACCTGCTTCTCGACGGGTTCTTCAAGGAAGCGGTGGAGGCCCGGCAGGCCGGGTGGCGGCGGGTGGTCACCGCTGCTGTTGGGGCCGGAATACCCATGCCCGCGATCAACTCGGCGCTTGCCTATTTCGATGGCTATCGCACCGAGCGGCTGCCGGCGAACCTCCTGCAGGCGCAGCGCGACTATTTCGGCGCGCACACCTACGAGCGCACCGACAAGCCCCGCGGCGAGTTCTTCCATACCAACTGGACCGGTCGGGGCGGCGCCACAAGCGCGAGCACTTACGTGGTTTAAAACAATGGCAAATGAGGATATTCGCAAACTCGTCCATACGGTAATCGCCGAGACCCCGATCACGGACATACACACGCACCTCTACAATCCGGCGTTCGGGGGGCTCCTTTTGTGGGGGATAGATGATCTGCTTACTTACCACTACCTGCTCGCGGAGGCCATGCGCTGGGTGGACATATCTTACGACGACTACTGGAAGATGTCGAAGCCTGAGCAGGCGGACCTGATTTGGAAAACGCTGTTTATCGACCACTCGCCGGTGAGCGAGTCCACGCGCGGGGTGCTTGCCACGCTGAAGGCGCTGGGTCTGGACTCAGGGAGCCGCAATCTCGACGACTATCGCGCATATTTCGCCAGGTTTACGCCCGAAAGCTATATCGACCGCGCGCTGGCGCTCGCCAACGTGGAGAGCGTGATTATGACCAACGATCCGTTCGACGATGCCGAGCGGGCGGTCTGGCTCACGGGATTCGAAAGGGATTCCAGGTTCCACGCGTCGCTGCGAATGGACGGTCTGCTGAACAACTGGGCGGGGGCCGTCCCCAGGCTCAATAAGTGGGGCTACAAGGTTGCGGTGGACTTTAGCGGAGACACCTGCGCCGAAGTGCGGCGGTTCCTGCTCGACTGGATAGAGCGCATCGACGCGCTTTACACGGCGGTCTCGCTGCCTCCAAGCTTTGCATTTCCGGAGGATAGCCCTCGGGGCAAATTGATCGAGGAGTGCGTGCTGAGAGTTGCGCGCGAGACCTCTCTGCCGTTTGCAATGATGATCGGTGTCAAGAAACTCACTAACCCGGGGCTGAAGGCCGGGGAGACTCCGTCGCCAAGGCCGATATCGATGCGCTGGAGAACCTCGTCCGCGGCAATGAGGATGTCAAGTTCCTGGTGACCATGCTCGCACGCGAGAACCAGCAGGAGCTTAACGTGCTCGCGCGCAAGTTCAGAAACATCCACGTGTTCGGCTGCTGGTGGTTCACCAACAGCCCGTTGTTCATCGAGGAGATGACCCGCATGCGGCTGGAGTGGCTGGGCCTGAGCTTCACCCCGCAGCACTCCGACGCGAGGGTCCTGGACCAGGTAATCTACAAGTGGTCACACACGCTCGTCATTCTCGGCGATGTTCTCGCTGAAAAGTATTCGGACGCCACGGCAACCGGCTGGATCGTCACTGAAGAAGAGATCAGGCGAGATATCGCCGGGCTGCTGGGCGGGAGCTTCTGGGAGTTTGTAAGTAAGGGGTGAGCCGCTCTTGAAACGTGAATAGCGCGAATGACCTCGGGAGGCAACCAACATCCTGGAGTTCGAGAGATTCGCGTTTCAAGGCGCCGTTGCTACCGAGGGTCGCGTCATCGAATCGGCGGCGCCGCCGGCCAGCCCAGCGCAACATCCTCTCCTCTCGTTGGAGTGATGGGGCTACTTCCTTTCGGTAGACAGAGACCTGAGATCGCCACCCGTCGAAAATTGGCGCGAAAAGCGTTTTCATAAATCACCTGTGAATGGATAAAGCACAGCAAAAAATACAATCCATCCGAGGGCAAGCGAAGCAATGAGCCCGAGGCTATGCTCGGCCAAACGACATACCATCATCAAAGGAATGATAGTCATCATTAACACTGGGATTTGTCCGGTCATGGTACACAAGCATTTCCGTGCTTCGTAAGTAGCAACAAAGCCCACCATTGGAAACGTGGTGGCAAACCCGTGCAGGCTCTTCTTGACGATCACTAGTCCGAGTACCACACCCATCACTATGGGAAGCTTAATCCAAACAGGACATGCACTCCGGCGCCCTTCTTCAGAACTATTAGATGAGCTTCTGTAAAAGATTGCAGCTATGCCCATAGTGAGCGCAGCGGCTGTCCAAAAAGCCACGGAATCCGCGGGCACAACGCGCGCTAGCGCCGACCCAATAATGCAGTAAACCGCGGACGAAATCACGATTGATGGGACAATCGGCACACGCAGATCGTAGTGCAAAAGCCGGACGCCGTGCATGAAGATTAAGAGAAGTATCAACCCCAGCACGTTTGTGGCGTCAACGGGCCGACCGACTGCCAACACCGCAAGAGTATATGGTACGGGCAAGGTCAGTACAAATGCCTTCCATTTCGGATTATACAAGTAGGCCAAAACTGTTGCCTGAAGGGAGACTGCCACCACCAACACAAAATCCCATGGCTTCAGGTCCGCCAAAACGTTAGGCAAGCTCACTTAGCCGCCACTTCCTATCTGTGAAGCTCAACCGATTTTGAGAGATGCAAATCCGCACAAAGGCATATCAGCGCCATCGGTTACGTTGCAGTATGCGTTCGACTTTTGGACCGGCCGGAATCGACGGCTGCTCCGTAAGGTGTGGTCTTAGCCGGGATTGCCCATAACCCAATCCATCAAACGTAGCTCTCACTCACTCTGGTTGCCACTTGGTCCGGCAAGCTGTTACTCGAAAACCTGGTCGATCAACTGCCGGGTAGCATCGACAATCATGTCCGCCAGCGCACACATCGAGCGGGCAGGCAGGTTGTCGAATTGTGCAGTAACCACCGTGTTTCATCGCCTCTTCGGTAGGAACATAGCCGACACAGCCATCGACCAGCTCCTGAAACAAGGGTAACTGACGCCGGAGACGCTTCTTTGATCTGCAGACCAAACTCCACGAAAAGCTCCGCCGGACTTGTGCAGATAATGGCATCGCCGATGCGAAGCACACTTATTCGCACTTGGGTGGGGTTCTTCTCCTTGAGTATGCTTGGCCACAGCCTGCGCACCTCATTGAACCAATCTCGGAGTTCTGGACGTAATACTATCTCGCTCGGATCGAACGATTCCCGCCACTGGCCAACGAGGTACTGCGAACGAAGTTTGAGCTAATCTAAGAACCGGGTTCTGCATCGGCTTTATGGTTCCTGCAATAGTCTTCAGGATTTCGCTTCCGAGATAAAGTCCAGAGCGTTTCCAGCCGTCTTCGTTTCGCCAAGGCATCTCAGCGTCTTTGTTGTCATTCAGCTTGCTTGGCGCGGTGTTGCCCGCGGCCCCCGTCAGATAGATAACGCCCAAATCACTGCCCAGGTTGCTTCTCAAGAAGCTCCTGACAGCACCGACCAGATCCGCGCTATAGAAACTCTCCAGTTCGAGAGAATTTGGATGAGTCGAGAATGATGAGATCACCGCCTTAATGTCACCGCTGGGCTTGCGCGCAAATATGACTCCCACTTCTCCGTCACGCGGTCCCTCCACGCCCTCGAAGTCCCCGTACCAACTGCCGTGGTACATCTCCGCTCTTCCGTTTCCATAGAGTCCACGGCGGTTGAACCCCATCTGTTCCAGCCAGCCCGAACCAGCGTAGAGTTCCACATCTTCGAGGTCGTTGAGCGATTGTTTGACTACGTCGACCAAAGACTTGCGAAGTCTGTCCAGGAACGATTCGTTTGCCTCACCGAATATAGTGGTGAAGGTATTGGGAGCAAGATGCGTGTGTGTGCATGCGATCATTACCGAGGATGCCGGCACGCCTATGGACTGCTCGCACAAGGATTGCACTTGCTTGACAAAAGCATCTTCAAACTGGCACATGTCGCACGAGACTAGCACGGCCTTGACGCCGTCTTGTTCTAAGGCGACGGCGTTAACAGTCAGAGGATCGTGAGTGTATTCGCCACGTCTTGAAGTCATCTGTCCGTATATGTCAATGGGCTCGGCGGGCGTGATGTCAATCCAATGTGTACCTAGTTTCATAGTGTATCCTCCTCAGAAAGATCTCATCAATGTCAACAGCATAGCACAGCGTGGTAAATGCGCAAGAGTAATATATTGCCATGTTGCGGCGAAATATTGCACTTCTCAAAATTTTCATGCGGCGGGGAACGACAAGTCGGGATGCCCCTTGGAATAGAGATCTTCGAGTTCCCGCTGCACGCATGCCGCCTGCGCTGTACATTGAGGCGAGTTGGCTGCTTCCAAGCTTAGGGGATTGATATCGCTTCTCTGCTCGAAGCGCCGCAGGGCGTAGGCGTTAAGCGCCTATTACCAGGTATCCGGCAGGTTGTCCACTGATATTTCGGCAGGCCGCTCGTGCAGGCGTTTTTCGAGGATTACGACAGTGCCGTGATTGTCGGTCTTGAGGTGAATTTGGTCGGCGACCTCGAGCATGATGCAGTAGCCCAGTCCCATAGAGGGCTTCGTGGAGAAACCCCGAAGCAACACCGCGCGGGGAAGGATCAGAGACTCGATTCCGGGCCCGCGGTCCTCGACACCTACCCAGAGGTTCCCGTTGCGAGCGCCCGCGCAAACGATTCCCTCCCCGGCATGCTTAAGCGCGTTAGTGATCGCCTCCCCCACTGCAATCATTAACGCTTGTAAAGGCTCGCCCGCGAGCCCGTGTTCCTCGCAGAACCCCCGGATTTCCCGCCTGGCGTCCGAAACCTCCTCCGGGGCGCGCACATTCACGATGAACTCGCAAGTCAGGAAATACGGCCTGACGTCGCTTTCGTCGCACATGTCTAGCTTGCCCTCGGTTACGCTGAGCAGCGTCTCCCGGTAGAAGATGCGTTTCTGCCCTTCCAGATGCGTTTCGAGAGCGCGCCGCTCCTCCTCGGCTTGCTTGCGTTCGGTAATATCGCGAATGATCGCCAGGATGACGTCCCTGCCTTCCATTTCAATGATATGCGCATTGATCTCTACAGGAATTCGCTTGCCGTCCCTGCACTGGTTGACCATTTCGAATGTGCACTGTCTGTCAGCCAGAAGACTTTTCATCACGGCTGGGATGTTCGCCGCGGAGTCCGGAGTATTGAGGTCCGCGGGACTCATCGTAAGGAGTTCATCTCTGCTGTAGCCGTATCTGCGGCAGGCTGCCTCATTTGCTTCGATGAACCGGCCCGGCAGGCCATCTTCCGTAATCTCGTCCAAGAGTATGGCATCGTCGGCGCTGTGAAAAAACTGGCGAAACTTCTGCTCGCTCTCCCGCAGGGCCTGCTCGGCGTTCTTGCGATCGGTGATGTCGGTGAGCGTGGCAAAGCTTCCTATGAATGGCCGTCTGGGCTGAAGATGGGCTTGGGAGAAACCAGCGTGCAAATCTTTGCCCCATCCGTGCTTGTCCACACCATCTCGTAGTGGCCGTGCACTCCCATGCGGCGCTGGGCGATTTGCGTGCGAATCAATTCACGATTAGGTTCGTCGAGAAACTCCTCGATCTGATGCCCAACAACCTGGTCCTGCGAACAGCCCAGCATTCGTGCGAAGCGGGGGTTGACGTAGGTGAACACGTAATTCTGATCAGTGGTGGCGAATCCTTCCTCCATCGTCTCGATCAGCGAGCGGTATCGGCTCTCGCTTTCTCGGGACAGACTCTCGGCTCTCAGCTTGCTCTTTCGCACGGCAACGGCCGCAAACCCCGCGATGGCCGTCCCGATCAGAAACTCGACCAGCGCGGCCATGTCCCCCGACGCGACTGCCGGAGGCCAAATCCCGTGATAAGGCGGAAACGCGTAGGCCAAACACCCAAAGCTCAAGACGAACGCAAGGACCGCCGGCCCTTTCCCGAACAGGTAAGCTATAGCAAGCACGAACAAAATGTACGGAGCCGCCAACTCATCGGGCGGGATAAGCCGCTGCGTCACCAGGACAAATGTCAAGACCCCAACCGCCATAATCGTGTCGACATATCCCGCCCATCTCGGTTGCGCCCGGCGCTGTCCGTTCTCGCGTATGTTCATACCAGGTGTCCCTGAGCAATGGTTCCGGTGAGTTCGGTCTTCCGGAATCGAAATCGACTATGCTCGTCTGCTCAGTATAGTTATTACCCAAGACGCAGAAGAGGCAAGCCCATAAGGCGCAACAGCTCCAGTCTTATAGGAATTTCGGAACCCGCCAGCCCTGCTCACCTTGACCGCCTTGCTCCCTTCGCCCTATCATGAATTCGCCATGCCGGAGTTCAAGATCAGAGCGGATTTTTACCCAACGGGAGATCAGCCGCAGGCTATCGAGAAGCTTGTCGAGGGCCTTAGGGCCGGCAACAGGTTTCAGACCCTGCTGGGTGTCACTGGTTCCGGCAAGACATTTACCATGGCGAATGTCGTGCAGGCGATCCAGAAGCCGGCGCTCGTTATCGCCCACAACAAGACACTTGCCGCGCAGTTGTGCTCGGAGTTTCGGGAGTTCTTCCCGGATAACGCGGTCGAGTATTTCGTCAGCTATTACGACTATTACCTCCCCGAGGCCTATATCCCTCAGACCGATACTTACATCGAAAAAGACTCCTCGATAAACGACGAAATCGATCGTCTCCGCCACTCCGCCACTCAGGCGGTGTTGGAGCGCCGTGATGTGATCGTGGTGGCGAGCGTCAGCCTGCATCTATGGGATCGGCTCCAAGGAGGAGTATGGCGAGACCGTGCTTAGGCTGAAGGTGGGCGATCTCTATGGGCGCGAGGATATCCTCCGGCGGCTAATCAATATGCAGTTCACCCGCAACGATATAGCTCTGGGCCGGGGCACTTTCCGGGTGCGCGGAGATATTCTGGAAATCCAGCCTGCTGATGAAGAGGTCATCACCCGCGTCGAGTTCTTCGGCGATGAACTCGAAAAGATCAAGGTCATCAATCCGGTCACCGGCGAGGTCATGCTTTCGCAATCGGATGTGACGGTCTACCCGGCGAGCCACTTCGTCACCTCGGCGGACAAGATGGAAAGGGCGCTGGAGGAAATAGAGCGCGAACTCGATGACCGGCTGGCATTCTTCCGATCGAGCGGTATGCTGTTGGAGGCCCAGCGCATAGAGCAGCGGACCAGGTTCGATATGGAGATGATGCGGGAACTGGGCTATTGCAACGGGATCGAGAACTACTCGCGAATCCTCGACGGCCGTGCGCCGGGCAGCACTCCGCATACGCTGGTGGAGTATTTTCCTCATGATTTCGTTCTATTTATCGACGAGTCGCATCAGACCATACCGCAGCTCAATGGAATGTACGCCGGCGACCGCTCCCGCAAGGGGACTCTGGTCGAATACGGTTTCAGGCTCCCCTCCGCGCTCGACAACCGGCCGCTGAGGTTCGCGGAATTCGAGAGCCTGGTGAACCAGGCGGTCTTCGTATCGGCTACCCCCGGGCCTTACGAGCTCAAACAGCGACTCGCAGGTCGTGGACCAGCTTATCAGGCCGACGGGCCTCGTGGACCCCGAGGTGAGCGTCAAGCCAACGACGGGGCAGATCGACGACCTCATCAGCGAGATCAAGGCCCGCACCGATTCAGGTGAGCGGGTGCTGGTCACAACCCTCACGAAGAAGATGGCCGAGGACCTCAGCGATTATCTGCTGGACCTGGGCCTCAAGGTCCATTACCTGCACTCGGAGATAAAGACCCTGGAGCGGACCGAGATCCTGCGCGATTTGCGGCTAGGGGTCTACGACGTGCTCGTCGGAATCAACCTCCTGAGAGAGGGACTCGACCTGCCGGAGGTCTCGCTGGTCGCGATACTCGACGCGGACAAGGAGGGCTTCCTGCGCTCCGAGACTTCTCTCATCCAAACGATGGGCCGGGCAGCCCGCCACGTTTCGGGCAAAGTCATAATGTATGCCGACAACATCACCGACTCCATGCGCCGCGCCATCGATGAGACCAACCGCAGACGCCGTGCACAGGTGGAATACAACGAGAAGCACGGCATCACCCCCACGACCATCGTCAAGGCGGTGCGCGACCTGATCGAGTCCGGCAAATCCGTGAGCGTGGAGGGCGATGGCGGGCTGCACGCCGGCCCGCTGCCCTTGGATGAACTCGTTACGGTGATAGCGGACATGGAGCGGCAGATGAAGAAGGCCGCGAAAGACCTCGATTTCGAGCGCGCCGCCGAGCTTCGCGACGAAATCGCCGCCATGAAAAAGCTCCTGCCGGACGCGAAGGTGAGTTTCTGACGAAAGCAGGTTGCAAGTTGCAAGGTTAAGGGTTAAAGGTTGGGGAAGGGAGCCCCCCAACGGACAAACAGGCTTATGGGTTCTTGGGCGTGTGCGACGCAGTGGACTTAGCCAGGTTGGGGAGCAATCTGAGAGCCTCGTTCACGGCCTGTTTTGGGGGTATTTCACGCTCGTCAGCGCGTGACTTTCCAAATGCCCATTTTCGGTTTTCTTGATGGCGCGATTCGCAAGCGTACAGCCCTGGCGGACTCGGAGCAAACGCGGCGGCTATGTCATTCCGAACGCACGTGAGGAATCTCGACCTATGGGTTGAGTTCAGCTTTTGCCATCATTTCAGAAGATGATGGCAGGTAGCAGAGATTGATTGAGACCTCATCTTCGGCAATAACTATCTGTTCGGTAATGTTCTCAACAATCTGTCTCTTTTCAGATGCGTCAAGTTGGGGCCACCTGCTGTAGAGGTCTTTGGCCTCAGAAAATTTCATCACTGGAGAGGTGCTGGATTTTAAGGAAGTCAATTTCAGCTTGGACTTCCGGGATTTGGTCACCCATTTGCTTTTGTCGTTCTTCCATCGGTTTGTAGCGCTCGCCGAAACCTTTCTGAGCTTATGACGTCGTCCAGATAGAGTTTATAGGTCTTGTCCATCTCGATCTTCAGCTTACGTTCTTCCTCAAGCAGCGATTGGAGGAGTTCTTCCTTTTCTCGGATAACGTGGTCGGCCTGTGAGAGATAGTGGCTGACCTCTTCCGACGAGAAAAAGAACGTCTTGAGCTCTGCTCTTGGAATATTTCTTCCAAATCATCGACGCCTATCTTGGTGCGGCATTTTCGGCAGGTATACTTGGGAGAGTTTGACGGGACATACATCTTGGTGCCGCAATGACAGACTACCAGACCGCTAAACAGATGAACGGTCTTCCGAGATGGCCGCTTGACCTGCTTCAGTTGGTCATCCAGAATCGCGTTACACTGGTCCCACAGCTCCTCCGAGACGATTGGCTCGCACTTAGTATACACCCACTCGCCTTCGGGTTTCAGGTCTCTGCCGCCGGGTTTTCCATTAGTCGTTGTGTAGTTGGTCCGGTGAATGCCTTTTGCCGTAGGATCGCGCAGCATTCTACCGATAGCTATGTGGTGAAACTCTGCGCCGCCTCTGGCTCTATAGCCAGCCTCATTCAGGTGCCTGGCAACATTCATCTTACGTCGATACTGCAGAAATAGTTCGTAGATCAATCTCCTCACGGGAGCTTCGACTGGGTCGACAACCAGGGCTTTCTTTTCCCATTTATAGCCAAACGGCGCTTTGCCACCGAGAGGTTTGCCCAGTTTGGCGCGGATCGGGATTGACGCCGCCACCCGACTCGCTATCTCTTCGCGTTCCCATTGAGCCATTGCCGCGATCATCGTGTAGAATAGCCGCCCTGCAGGTGTTGATGTGTCAATGGCCTCCTGTAATGAAATAAGGTCGGCGTCGGCATCACTAAAGAAATCCGCAAACTGCTCGGCTTCCAGAAATCCAGACTACGTAGCGGAGGTTGTAGAAATGCACTATCAGAGAGCGGTTACGTCACTCATTGTCTTGTTGCTTGGCGGGCTATGCCTGTCTGCCCAGGCCTACGCGCAGTCGTCGGACGAAGTGCCCTGGAATATGCGCGTCGGTACAATCGGCTGGCTCCGGACTCTGGACCCAAGCAGCCATGCTCACATTTATCTAGACGCGGAAGATATTGTCAAAATTAAGGCTAAACTGCCTACTCCCTACATTCTAATCGCAGAGCCATTCAGCCTGCAAGATCGCTTAATTTTGGAAATTCAACCCAGTCCGCTTCTGCGCTTGATGCAAACGGTCGATATAGAAGGCGATGTGACAATATCGTCGGATACTGGGCAAATCACGTTAGAAAACGTAACAGTCTGGGGCTACACCGATAGCGCTGGCTGCCTGCTATATCGGGGGCCTCTGATCAAAGGATTGCTCAGTCCCACGCCCTGGGATTGGCTGGTCAATCTTACCGTCCAGACGCAATTGCAGTCCGTCCATGCGGCGGCGAGCGAAGCGCCGGGCGAACCCAATGCCAACCTTTCCGCTGGACCAACTTTCTACCCGCGCGTGGCGGACGTCGTTTCTCCATCCGCTTCCCAGACGCAAGGCGCGCAGGCTCAATCGTATTATCCCAACGTTCCGAGCCAGGGGCTATCCGATGGAGCGCTCGTGGAACTTGAGGCGAAACCTATCGTGGATGCGGGCGTGCAGACTGTCGATGAACAGGACTATAACTACATCGATATACAAGACGACGGAGGGACGCACCACGCTTCGGGCGTATTGCCAGAACGCCGTCACCGACACGCGCCTGAACCTCATATCCGGACAAATGCGAACGGACAGTTGCGGAAACTGGTGGCTCTGCGTGGATAATGGGCCGAACTATGATCCCCAGGTTTTCGTGGGGCTGCTCCAGACCGTGGCCGCGAATACTATCGCTTTCGGCTTCACCCTGCCGGATTCGGCGTCCATCAGCCTCACCGGCAAGATCGCGGAGGCTAGTTCAACTGAATTTCCCGGCGGATTTTACATCCAGGAGCCTGATCGTACCAGCGGAATCCGCGTGATGTATGCCGGAGCAAGCCTGGATCGCGGCGATGTCGTTAGTCTCAGCGGCGTTATGGGAACGGGCGCGGATGGCGAGCGCGAAATCGAGGCGAGCAGCGTTTCATCCACAGTGGGCAGCGGCCCGCCAAGTCCCCTCGGAATGTCAGCGCGCGCTC
>CAWGNL010000063.1:0-7978 GCA_963823885.1 uncultured bacterium | reverse complement strand
GAAACTGGCCAGCTTCTCTTGTAATTATCCGCTAGATCGACAGTGTGGCCCATAAGGACACCCACCTGGTCGGGCGACGGCGCGCCGTAGAACTTCCGGCCCTTATCCGTCGAAAAATGGACAGCGCTCCCCTCCTGAAACCGAGAACGGCAGAGGCTTGGGACACGCCATGGTTATGTATGCATGCACCAGTTCGTGCCGCAATAAGTCCTCGCGCTCCTTCTCGAAGGGGGTATCCAGGATCGCCACGAACCTCCCGAAGATGGTCACCCCCATAACTCCCGGGTTGGGGAAGGCGGGCTTGAGAGCCTCCGGCAGGTTTTCGCGCTTGAACGTCTTAACCAACACGGGCGTAATGGGCGGGGGGATCTTTATCACGTCGCGCAGCGTCACCACCGACGAAACCCGGTCGTCCTCAAATCCACCACCTGCGCGCCCTTGAACACGGGTTCCAGACTACTCTCGCTAAGCGGGCACTCATCCGCACAGACCCCCCCGGCCTGCAGCAGAGCCAATACCACCAACGACATCTTAAATAAGCGCATCTACGAACCTCACCGTTCTCTCCATGGCCGAGACACTACCTCTTACGCTCGTGCGCCATCGAATTGTTCCACATAGGCCACTCCAGGGTGTTCGTAGATGCCAATACTTCACCGAATTCGCGAACGCCTGTAACGGGATCTAATGGCGGTCGGATTGCAAAGCTCCAGGACGCACTTTCCTTCCGGCGGGGTGCCGCCCCGTGAACCCCCTGATGGCAAACCGACGGTAAAACTCGGAAAATTCCTGAAAACCCACTCCCTTTCATCCTCGCCCGCCTATTGACAGGAACAATATACTTAAGCTATATTAAGTATTAGCACGATGTGCACTCCGAATCGTCGTCTCGAGGTAACCGATGCAAGCGTTGGTTAAGCATACTTCTACCGGTGGTGCTGCTCGGCGCCGCGGTCACCCTCCGACTCCACCAAAAACTCTCTGACGTAGCAGACTCAGGCGAAGTATCCGCCATGTCTCGGTTGAATGCGCCAGCCGTGGCGACCACTGCCCCGGTGCTAATCCGCGACATATCCCATACGTTCGAGGCGACCGGCTCGGTCGATGCGCCCCTCAACGTAAAAATCGCTCCAAAGATCACCGGCAGGATAAACTTCCTCCAGGTGCACGAAGGCGACCCAGTCAGAAAAGGCCAGGTCCTGGTGCGCATAGACGCGACACAGGACTTGGAAGCCAACGTTCACCAGCAGGCCGCCGCCCTGGCCGAGGCCCAGTACCGGTTGGCCCAGGCCCAGATGACTCAGAACCCGACCAACGTTCAGGTCGACACACAAATTCGGCAGCAACATGCCGGGTCCAGAAGTGCCAAGGCCAACTTGAAGCAGTCCAAAACCAGCTCCGAAGCCCAAAAAGTGGCCGCTGAGGCAGCCGTCAGAGACGCCGACGCCAAAATCGACAACGCCAATGCCGCCATCTCTGCCGCCAATGCCAACCTCAAGGACGCGCAGAACAAGTACACTCGCACAAACAACCTTTACAAGCAGGGGTTTGTCGCCGCCCAGGATGTCGATGACGCCGAAGCCGCGCTGGAAGTCCAGAAAGCCGCGCTGGAAATCGCCCAGGCACAGTTGCGGTCTGCTAGCGAAGAAAAAGAGTCTGCCATCCAGCAACTTAACATAACAATAGCAAAAGGCGAAGCGGATGTCGAGGCTGCCGACGCGCAATACGTCCAGTCCATCGCCTCATTGGACTACGCCAATGCCAATTACTCGCAGAAGCTGGCCTATGTGCAGAGTATAGCCGCGCTCAAAGCCACAGTGGCTGCGGCCAAAGCCGCCCTCATCAACGCCAAGGCTCAGCTCCAGGACACCGTGCTGATCTCGCCGCTCGACGGCTTCGTAACCGGCCGCTACGCGGATCCTGGCGCCATAGTCTCGCCCACGCAGCCGATAATCTCCGTCCAGTACATAAGACAAGTCTGGGTGACCGCGGGGGTTCCCGAGGAGGAATGCGTCAAGCTTCGCCTCGGCCAGACCGCGACCGTCAGATTCGATGCATTCCCAGGCAGCACTTACTCCGCGAGCATCATCCAAATCAACCCCTCCGCCGACGTGCAAAGCCGGCAGTTCGTGGTCCGGGTGATTATAAACAACACCGATTCCCTCTTGAAGCCCGGCCTGTTCGCTCACGTCCGCTTCGAGACTGATCGCCTCAAAAGCGCCCTGGTGGTCCCCCGCGAGGCGATACAGACCGGCAAAACGGGATCTTATGTGATGGTCGTGGACAAAGACCTTAAAGCCAGGAATGTGCCCGTTGTCCCCGGCATCGACGACGCCACTTTCGTGAGCGTATCGGGTGATCTTACCCCCGGCGAGCAGGTGGTCACCATGTCCGCGAATCCCGTCAGAAACAATCAGAAAATAGTTGCGGGCGGGCGGCGCCGAGCGCACGACAAGCAGACCCAAAGGAGCGTCCAGTGAGCATAGCTCAGTTTTCAGTCAGCCGCCCGGTCGCGGTAACTATGCGCATTGCCGCGCTTGTTCTCTTGGGAGCGATATGTCTGACCAAGCTGCCGGTCGCCCTACTCCCAAACGTCTCCCTGCCGACGGTCGCCGTCATCACCCAGTGGCCCAACGTTGCCCCGGAGGAGATCGAGGCCCAGATAACCAGGCCGGTTGAGGAAGCGGTCTCCGCCACACCGAACATGTATCAGGTCTCCTCGAGCACCATGGAGGGGAACTCCGTGGTCCGCGTGCAGTTCAACTGGGGAACCGACATAGGCCAGGCGGCGGTCGACACCTTGCAAATGGTAGAGCGGGCGGAACGAAACTTTCCGACCAACGAACCGACGCTCCAACAGCCCATCGTTTTCAAGTATGACCCCAACCAATTGCCGATTCTGATTTTCGGTGTCTCCGGCATCAGTGATTCCACCAAGCTCAAGACGCTCCTGAACAACGAGGTCACGCCCATGCTGGAATCCTCAAACGGAGTTGCCTCCGCCGTCGTTACCGGCGGCGAGAACCGAGCCATCGTGGTCGATATCGACGAAGATCGTCTCCACGCTCACGATTTGTCTATCACTGGTCTCGAGCAGCGCATCGTCGCGGAGAACGTCGATCTTCCGGCCGGCATAGCCAAGCAGGGAGGGACGGAGTACACCGTACGCAGTCTCGGCTGGTTCAAAACCGCCAGCGACATGGCCAAGATGCCTGTCGGCTCCTTCAACGGTCAGCTCGTTCCCCTGGCAGACGTGGCAACGGTGAAGGACACTCACGACGAGACGCGGCTCTTTACACGTTTGAATGGCCACCCGTGCGTTGGAGTCATCATAACCAAGCAGAGCGCCGCGAACACGATCAGCACTGCCAAGGAAGTCTTCAACAAGCTCGAAAAAATCCAGAAGCTTTATCCCCAATTGAGGTGGGGGTTGGCATACAATCAAGCTGAGTTTGTGCAAGACTCCGTGGACAACGTGCGCGACAGTGCAGTCATCGGCGGCGTTCTGGCGATTCTGATCCTCCTTTTCTTCTTGCGCAACATTCGCAGCACGCTTGTTGTGGCGCTTTCGATCCCAACTTCGATTATCTCGACTTTCGCGCTCATTTATATGTGCGGGTTCACGATCAATACCATGTCACTGGGCGGGCTGGCACTGGCGACAGGGCTCATAGTCGATGACGCCGTGGTCGTTTTGGAAAACATATTCCGCCACATCGAGCGCGATAAGAAATCCGCCAGGGACGCGGCTGTGAGCGGCACGACGGAGATATTCTCGGCCGTGGTCGCCTCAACCTGGACGGTTATGGTCGTGTTCCTGCCCTTGCTTCTGATCAAAGGCCAGGCGGGCCAGATGTATACTCAGTTCGCGCTAGTTGTGATCTTCTCCCTGGCCGTTTCGCTGCTGGACGCTACCACCGTCGTGCCGATGCTGGCAACCCGTCTCATTTCCGGGGAGGCCCATCACGAGGACGCCGCGGAGGCCGGCCCGGGCGACCACCGCAGTTGGTTGCAAAAAGCATTTCACAAGTTCGGGGTTTTGCTCGGCGCGCTGGACAGCACATATCGAAATCGTCTGCGTTGGGCGATTCACCATCGAGTTCAGACGATCCTTATCGCAATCGGGATCACTTTTGCAAGCACGCTGCTCGTTCCATTCATCGGAACCGAACTGATGCCGCTCACGGACAGCGGCGACTTTTCGATAGATGTCAAGATGCCCCTTTGGACGGCTCTTTCTCAAACGAATGCCGCGATGATGCGGGCCGAAAAGATAGTCTATTCCAATCCGAACGTCGCCACCGCGTTCTCGGCGGCCGGCTCGACTCTGAGTCTGCGTGGCTCAACCACAACGCTCATACCATACGAGGGTTCGATCACTGTCAAGCTCAAGGACAAACGCAATGAGAGCACACAGCAGGCAATAACCGCTTTCCGGAAGCAGCTAAATCGGATACCGGGTGTAACTGCCCGCCCGACGCAGACCGACCTGGTCACCATGATTATGACCGGCGGCGCGCAGAATATCGAGGTCGACATATTCGGCAATGATCTCGACGTGCTCTCGACTCAGGCACAAAGCCTTATACAGAAGCTGCGAGGCGTTTCCGGATTGGAGAACCTCGATGTGAACTGGGCTCAGGCCACTCCCGAAGTTCAGTGGAGAGTCGACCGCGATAAGGCTTTGCAGATGGGGGTCAGCTTCTCCGATGTCGCAAATACCATCTACACGGCGACTAACGGCGACACGGTGAGTTACTTCCAGGAAAATGGGTTCCAGTATCCGATTATTGTGGACATGCCGTTTTCTCAGCGCAAGACCGTTTCGGAGATGAGCAATCTCATCGTTAGGCCCAGTTCCCGCGGCATGGCAAATGACATAATGCTGAGCCAGGTGGCAACTCCCTTGATCACCAAGGGACCCAGCGAAATCACTCGAATGAATCGCCAGCGTTACATCGGTGTAACAGGCATGCCGGAAGGCCGATCGCCGGGTGATATCCAAAGGGATGTCCAGAAGATTCTGGACCACACCAAACTCCCGGCGGGCTACTACTGGGACTGGGGTCTCAACCAGCGACAGAACGCCGACGAGTTCGCCGGAATGGGGCTCGCCGTATTCATGGCGATCGCTCTCATATATATGCTGCTGGCATCCCAGTTCGAGTCGTTCATGCACCCTTTGACCATTTTGCTGTCCGTCCCGTTGGCCGGCTGCGGAGTGATACTGGGTCTGTTCCTGACCGGTAGAGCATTCGGCCTGACGTCCTTCATCGGGGTGTTGATGCTGGTAGGGATCGTAGTCAAGAACGGCATTCTTCTGGTGGACTATACCAACACGCTCCGTGGTCGAGGCATGATTCGAGAAGAAGCGCTCCTCACGGCCGGGCCGACGCGGCTTCGGCCCATTCTAATGACCGCCTCAGCGGCTTGCCTCGGGATGCTCCCTCTGGCGCTGGGAGTCGGCAAGGGATCGGAAGTGCAGGCGCCCATGGCCACTGCGGTAATCGGCGGGCTGTGCACATCCACCATTCTCACGTTGTTCGTCGTTCCGGTGGTTTACTCGCTGCTCGATGACATTCAACTGCTCTGGGCACGAAAGAAGCAATCATGATGACTGATCCCATTAGAGACCAGGCCGAGTTGATCGCGGAACTGATCCCCAGGCTTATCCGCAGGCTTTCCGCCGCGGACGACGCCACGATCGAAATGCCCATCGGGCAGATTCGCGTGTGTGGCATCCTTCAAGACGGTCCGCGGACGATGTCGGCGCTGAGCAAGGAGTTGGGGATTTCCCTGAGCGCGGTCACACAGATAGCGGACCGTCTGGAGAAGTCCGGCCTGGTCGAACGGGTTTGCGAGTGCGACGATCGCCGCGTGAAATCGCTGCAGCTCACCCTCCGGGGTGATAATGTTATGCGAGCCCGCGCAGATCGGCGGGTGGAGCGGCTCACCGAGGCCTTGAAGCGCCTGCCGCCGGAGGTCCGCCATAACGCGGTAAGCAGCCTGCGGCAGGTGCTGGAAGCCGCCGGCACGGAAGAGGCCGAGCACGCCGACCCAGTGAGTGCGGGTTCAGGGTTCTAGGACTCGCTATGCGGCGGGAACACAATTCTGAAATTCTAAATTTTGAATCCTGAATTTTGAATTAGGGAAGGGACCTACCAATCCGTGGAGATCCCTTCAATTCAAAATTTACGAATTTCAGAATTTCAAAATTCGCAGCAGGTAATTGCCGGGCCTCGTTCCCGTCGCACAGGTGGGTCGACGGTTCCCCGACTTTTGACTATTCTCTGAGGATGTCTATGAAGCGCTACATGATTCTGCTCGTTTTGGCCGGACTGGCCACGAGCGCCCTGGCACAAACGCCGCCTATTCAGCCGAAGGTGCAGGAGACGCCCCTGCCGCCCCCGGTCGAGCTATCGGCCCCAGCGTCGGTTCCCGCCGACGTCCCCAATCGGCCGCTTTCCGCCGCTGAGGCGGTTGCTATCGCCCTCAATCATCAGCCCGATGTCAGCGTGGCACGGGCCGGGATACTCTCGGCGCGGGGGGCAAGAAGCGAGGCTGCGTCTGGGCTTTTGCCGACGGCCACGGTCGGGGCAAGCTATAACAATTCAGCGGTGGTTCCCACTGCCGGCTCCGCGTCCGGGTTCTTCGAGACCGCGGCTCCGGTTGGCTACATGGCCTC
The DNA here is from genome assembly GCA_963823885.1 of uncultured bacterium. GTDB lineage: Bacteria > Armatimonadota > UBA5829 > UBA5829 > UBA5829 > CAWGNL01. Next base: position 1,293 of record CAWGNL010000063.1, on the reverse strand, counting down.
GGCCTTCGTAAGCCAGCTCATTTTCGACTTCAACCATAGACGCGACTTGGTCATGCAATCATCGGCGCTGGTGCAGGCGGCAAGCGCCAATCTCACAAAGGTGCAGTCGGACCTCGCCCTTCAGGTGAAGCAGGCGTTCTACACATACGCCCAGAATGAAAGGCTCGTGTCCGTCGACGAGGCGAACCTGCGAAACCAGCAGAGCCATCTTGCCGAGGCGAAGGCCCGCTTGAACGCGGGGGTGGGGCTGCCTTCGGACGTGGTCCGCGCGGAGACGGCGGTCGACGACGCGGTATTCACGCTCAACCTCGCCCACAACAGCGCCTCGGTTTCCCGGGTGACGCTCGCTCAACTGCTGGGCATCGACCCCAGGACACCGATTGTCCCCTCCGATACGGGCGAGCCGCCCATCGCGGCCAACGACCTCGAAGCCCTCGTGAACCAGGGCCTGGCAGATCGCCCTGACCTTATCGAGGCCCGTAATAGCGAGAAGGCCGCCGGCTTTGGCGTGAGCGCCGCGAAGACCACCAACGCTCCCTCGGTCAACGCTGTCGCCGGCTTGCTGCAGAGGGGGCCAACCCTCTTTCCGAACAGCAGTTCACTTACCTACGGTTTGTCCCTGGGCTGGACTCCGTTCGACGCCGGTCTGGGCAGAGGCGCAGTGCAAGAAGCCCAAGGCGCATTGCAGACCGCGCAGGCTCAGTCGGAAACTACCCGTCTTGCGGTGATCTCCGATGTCTCTCAGGCATATCTAAACCTCAAGACCGCCGAGCAGCGAGTTGCCACCGCCGATTCCGAGGTTGCCAACGCCGAGGAATCGCTGCGCCTGATGGAGGGCCGGTATCAGTCGGGTTTGGGCACGTTTTTGGACGTTCTCGACGCGCAGCAGGCGCTTCTTACCGCCACCACAAACCGGGTGAACAATCAATCCGCGGTGGACCAGGCCCGGGCCGCCATGATCCACGCGATCGGCGGGTCGCCTGTCAAGGGATAGTTGATAATGGATAATTGACAATTGATAATGGGGTCGCAGCCACCACCTGGCGGCGGAACGAGGCAGGGCAATAACCCGCGGCGATAGGTCCGCTCCCAACGTTGAACCTTTAACCCGGAGAGAGTTCAGTCTTGAGGGAATTCGGAACCCGCCAGCCCTGAGTGCCGAGCGCAAGCGAGCTGTATCGAAGGGCGGTCTCCCATGCGGCCATTTCGACCCGGTCCACAAACCGGACCTACTCAGCATTGGCGGAGTTGTTGTCCCGGAGAACTGAACCTTCTCTTAACCCGAGTGGCTTG
>CAWGNL010000062.1:0-25277 GCA_963823885.1 uncultured bacterium | reverse complement strand
GGCACAGGGCATAGCCTTACTCTTGTGGTGGACCCCTTGTGGGTTAACCGCTACGTCGCGGATGGAGTCGAAACGCCGGGCTATCCGTGGGGGAATGACGTCGACATGGGCGGTCTGCGGCGATTGAGCATCGGCGGTTGGCTTGTCGGGCCGTACCATTACTACTTCTATGTGGGACATGGCCTCTGGGATGACCGGACGAACGTGGCGGAGGTCGAATTGCGGACTCTGGCGGGGGCGAAATAACCATCCCCGGCGATAACTACTCGGTGAAGCCGTCCTGGAGGTGGGATAGCCCCGCGTTCTCCGACATCGGGATCAACCCCGACCAGTAACCGGATCGTTCAGATCAACGCATGCTGGTCAGGCGGGTGGTGGAAAGTCGGCGTCTTCGAAACGGACATTCCGAACGCCTTCGGAAACTACGACGCGGTAGATTCCGGCGAAACGTACGTAGGCTGGTTCTCTTATTACGGCCGGAATCCTCCGACTGGTCTATCTACGGCGTCCGCGTCCCCTTCATCGACGGCCTGTATGGGTGCGGATCCCTGTGGACGGAGGATTCTGGTCGCAGCTTGCTGAGGGGTACACCGCAGGGCAGGCCACGGGCTATGCTGACAACTGGACGGCGGCTACCAGGCGGAATATCTCTATCTTTATGGCGGCGCGGACGCGACCTGGCTGAACCCTTAAAGGAGGCATCATGAAAATGAAGGGCGGGACGCTATCCTCCTGATACCTGCCGCCGCGATTGTCGCACTGCTCGCTGTCAGAGTCGCGTACATTGTGTTGTGTGGGGATAACGGAGAGTCGGCGCAATACGCGAGTAGGGAACTGACTGTCGTTAGGCGAATGAAAAAGGTGGATGTGGTGTTCATAGACCTCGACTGGCCGAATCACGGACCCTCCCTGATGCTGGAGCCTCCCGAAGATAATGCGCATATTGACGCTCTGATGCCCAGTCTGAGGCGTGTGACGGTGATGAGTCATACCTACGGCTGGCCGGACCGGGATGCGGTCGATGAAATAAGGGTGGTCAGCGAGGCGCGGGGAGGAGGAAACATATCCATCGAGGGTCGCTTTGAACCCGGCCGTGCGCCAGTGGTTTCGTCGATCCTGCGTTCCGACGACCTCGGCAAGGTTGTCTACTCCATATTCAAGGCCAAGGGGGTCAGATGGCCGTCGGACCGGGCCCCGGTGCCCAGGTGAGATCCGGCCGGCGGGCCGGGCTAAGGCCGGTGACAGCGTGGCGACTAATGGCGCGACAGGGACGATTTCCTACTGCGATGCGTACAACCCGGATCAGCCCGACGCAGTCCAGTATTACGATGAGTCGGGCCTCGTCACGCCCGACTCGACGTGTCAGTACCTTGATCCCCAATTTTACGGGTCGACTCTCCTCCCCCAGGCGGGATCGGTTCTTGCCGGCACGACCGATAGCTTTGGAATTCCCTGGCTGTTGTCGGTGTTTCGGGATTTGAGGAGCGGGCACGGCGTGGTGATGAGGAAGCGCATTTACCGTCCGCTCCGGACCCTGAATCCAGTTCAGGGCCGAAACGAGGCGACGTACCGCACAGGGAACACCAGACCGAGGCGAGTCTACGACATACGATGAAATGGAAGAACGTCGACATAGGGCCGGGATATTATTACATCTCGGCGGTTCTATGAGCGCGGGAATCGGATGGACTAGACCTGGAACATTTGATGCTGTAGCGAAAGGCCGCTTGGTTTCGGGATTTCCGAAGCGACTGAGACGTTTGCGCCCTGTTCGAACGATTGTGCTCGCTTCTCAAATCCCGAAACACCGAAATCTTCACAGACGATGCCAGCCCAAACGTTATATCGCTTAACGCTCAGATGAGCGTGCCAGGCACGTGGTCCGTCGAGATAACCGACCGCTACAGTAATGTGGTATACTCGGATTCCGGGGCCGGGCCGGGGACGGTGACAGCTTCGTGGGACGGAAAGCAGAACGGAAGCTACGTGGATGGGATCTATACCGTCACGACAAATGCGTTGGACAGCACCGGCGCACAGTTGGCGAGCAAGGTGCTCTACGGCACCATTTCTCCGGCCAACGCCGACGCGCTCGTATGCATTGAGGTGCGGGGGCACGAGGATGAATTCCGCCAGGATTACTTCAACGAAATGGAGGCGATAATCAATGCCTGCCGGGCGCAGGGATTGGCATGCACGCTGATCGTTGATCCAATGTGGATGGACAGATACGTCGGCTTTGAGGACGGTGCCCTGTAGTGAACCCTGGCTACCCATGGCACGAGGATCCGGGGATGCCGGGCCCTCAGCGGCTGAGCATAGGCGGATGGCTCGTCAAACCGTATCATTACTTTTTCTACGCCGCGCACGCCTATTGGGATGCCGGTACCGCCAGGGCGCAGATCGAGTTTGTGGACTGGAAGAACGACACTTCGACGATCCCAGGCGACAACTACAGCTCCGACCTGTCGGACAGGTGGCGAGAGCCCGCATTTTCCGACATCGGCGTCAACCCAGAACAATATCAGATAGTTCAGATCAACGCGTGTTGGTCCGGGGGATACTTCCTGACCAACTCCTACGAGACAAGCATTCCGCAGGCTTTTGGCAACTACGGAGCAGTGGACTCCGGCCAGACTTATATCGGTTGGGACTGGAAATACTTACCGGGGGCGTCGGATTTCTCCTTCTACGGCGTTCACGTGCCGACCCTCGACAGCCTCTATCCCTGCGGAACACTTTGGACGACATGGTTCTGGCTATCCCTGGGCGATGGGTACAGCGTCCAGCAGGCGATAGGCTATGCCGACTATTGGTACGGCGGCTATGCGGCCGTATTCCTGTACGGCTACGGGGGGACTTACGTCACCTGGCTGTGCCCGTAGGAGGAAGGGCATGAGAAAATGGGGCAAAATTGGCCTTGCGGTCGCGGCGACGCTTGCGGCGTTCCTGCTGGGCGCGCACGCCTTTATCGAGGTGTTCCTGCTTTCCGATCAATCCGAAACGTACATGGTCAAACGGGAGGTAAACGTGATCAGGCGGATGAGAAGCGTGGACGCCGCAGACATACGGCTCGATGTGCGGAAACGAGGCCGCTGCCAGGACCTCGAACTGGCCTTGCCGGAGGACAAACAGTACATCGACGCGCTGGTCGCAAGCGTAACGCGAGCGACCGTCGTGGACAGAGGTTATCTTTGGATGGACCGCGACGCCGGTGATCAAATAACGGTGTGGGGGGGGGCACCGAATGGCCACCGCATTGGTATAACGCTCAGGGGGCACTTCGCTCCGGAGCAGGCGCCCGTCGTGTCTGCCGCCCTGCGGTCTGATGACCTTGGCAAGGTTGTCTATTCGATATTCGGGGCGAAGGGTGTAAAACCCCGGTCGGGGCAGCCTATTCCGCATAAGCCGTGCCGGCATTCGCACCGGTATGCAGCCGAGCATCCAGACGAGCGCCAGCGCTCGCCTGAGGCGAAAGGTGTTCACGTTAAGGGCATGGCGCTCGGCCCGGACGGCGATACCATGTCGTCGCAAAACGTGTACGTAAACGTCAATAACCCAATATCGAGTCTCACGCCGAACTGCCTGGAAATTTTCACGGACGATGCCAGCCCGAACAGCATATCGCTTAACGCTCAAATGAGCGTGCCAGGCACGTGGTTGGTCGAGATAACTGACCGCTACAGTAATGTGGTATACTCGGATTCCGGGGCCGGGCCGGGAACGGTAGCGGCGTCGTGGGACGGAAAGCAGAACGGAAGCTACGTGGATGGGATTTATACCGTCACGACAAATGCGTTGGACAGCACCGGCGCACAGTTGGCGAGCAAGGTGCTTTACGCCACGATCTCACGGGCGAACGCCGAGGCGTTGGTTTGCTTTGAAGCGCGCGATCATGAGGATCGTTTCGCGATGGACTACCTCGCCGAGGTGACGGCTGTAAATGACGCTTGTCGGGCACAGGGTATAACCTGTACTCTTGTGGTGGACCCCATCTGGGTCGACCGGTACGTGGCGGATGGAGTCGAGACACCCGGATATCCGTGGGGTAACGACTCAGAGATGGGCAATCTGCCGCGATTGAGCATCGGTGGCTGGCTTGTCGGGCCGTACCATTACTTCTTCTACGCGGCGCACGGCACGGTTGAACCAGGCCGACAACGCGACGGTCGAATTTGCGGACTGGCAAGGGGGCGAAACGTACATTCAGGGCGACAACTATTTTCTGGCGCCGTCCAAAAGGTGGGCGTCCCCCGCATTCTGCCAAATCGGGATCAACCCCGACCAGTACCTGGATCGTGCAGTTGAACTCGTGCATGTCGGGTGGGTACTGGGCACGTGGGGTCTATGAGACAAACATCCCGAACGCCTTCGGAAACTATGGCGCGCTGGAATCCGGCGAAACGTACGTAGGCTGGTTCTCCTATTACTGGCCGGAATCCTCTGACTGGTCTATCTACGGCGTCCGCGTCCCCTTCATCGACGGCCTGTATGGCTGCGGATCCCTGTGGACGGAGGATTTCTGGTCGCAGCTTGCTGAGGGGTACACCGCAGGGCAGGCCACGGGCTATGCTGACAACTGGTACGGCGGCTACCAGGCGGAATATCTCTATCTTTATGGCGGCGCGGACGCGACCTGGCTGTATCGCTAAAGGAGCCACAATGAAAAGGAAAACGTGGGCCGGTATCGCTCTTCTGGGGTTTGCGGGTGTCTTTGTTGCGGCGCGCCTTTTCAGCATCGCCTTCACCGAAGTTTTTGGGCACAGTGAAGAGGCTATTCGCTGGGCGAAGAGGGACCTGAGTGTCATCAGGCGAATGAAAAGGGTGGACGCCGTGTTCATAAGCCTCGATGTCGCGCAGCGCGGTCCCTCCGTGATGCTGGAGCCTCCCGAAGATAATGCGCATATTGACGCTCTGATGCGCAGTCTGAGGCGTGTGACGGTGATGAGTACAACCTACGGCTGGCCGGACCGGGATGCGGTCGATGAAATAAGGGTGGTCAGCGAGGCGCGGGGAGGAGGAAACATATCCATCGAGGGTCGCTTTGACCCCGGCCGTGCGCCTGTGGTTTCGTCGATCCTGCGTTCCGACGACCTCGGCAAAGTTGTCTACTCCATATTCAAGGCCAAGGGGGTCAGATGGCCGTCGGACCGGGACCCAGTGCCCAGGTGAAATCCGACCGGCCGCCGGGCTGAGGGCGACGGGCCGCTCGAAAACTGGGCCGATCCGCATGCAACTGCGGCGGGCCGGGCGCGACCCGGCCCCACCGCTAAAGGAGGCGCTATAAGCAAGCCAACCAAGATCGGTCGGTGTTTCGGGATTTGAGGAGCGGGCACGGCGTGGTGATGAGGAAGCGCATTTACCGTCCGCTCCGGAAATCCCGAATGGTTACGTTCCCTTTTTGCCATCAATTCAGGTGATGGCGGCAGATAGCTGAGATTGATTGTTACTTCATCTTTGCCGACGACTATTTTTTCGGTAATGGCTTCCACGATCTTGCGCTTTTCCTCTTGTTCAAGTTGCCCCCAGCGGGAGTAGAGGTCTTTAGCTTCGTGGACGATTTCATCGCTGGAGAGGTATTGGATTTTGAGAAAGTCTATTTCTGCCTGCACTTCAGGAATCTGGTCGCTGATCTGATTGCATCTTTCTTCCAGCGGTTTGTAACGCTCTCCGAAGCCCTGCGAGCTTATCTCTTTGTCGATATACAGTCTGTAGACGGCTTCCATTTCCTGCCGGACCTTACGTTCTTCCGCCAGCAGACCCTGCAGCAGTTCATCCTTTTCCTTAATCGTCCGGTTGGCCTCATCGAGATAAACGCCGATCTCATCGGGCGAGAACAGGAAGTTCTTGAGCTGCCCCTGGAACACCTCTTCCATATCCTCCAGCGGGATTTTGTTGCGGCAATTACTGCAGGTGTATTTGAGGTTGTTGGAGGGCACATACATCTTCTGGCCGCACCCGCAGTAGACCACGCCGCTGAAAAGATGGACTGTCTTCTTGGCCGGTCGCCTCGGCTTCTTCTCTTGCCGGTCGAGGATTTCGTTACATTCCGTCCAGAGTTCCTCAGAGACAATCGGCTCACACTGCGTGTAGACCCACTCCGATTGGGGCTTCAGCATAATTTGCCTGCTTCCCCCGGATATCTGTCTGGTATAGTTCGCCAATCGAACTCCTTTGGCCGTTGTGTCTCGAAGCAGACGAGTGATGCTTGTGTTCGTAAAGAGCGAACCGTTCCGGGTCCTGTAGCCGCCCTCATTTAGGACTTTCGCCACTGTCTTCTTCCGACGGTGCTCTAGGAATAGTTCATAGATCAGCTTTCGGATGGGAGCTTCGACAGGATCAGGAACCAGGACTTTGTTCTCCCAACGGTAGCCGAACACGCACTGCCCTCCGAGCGGTTTGCCCAGCTTGGCCCGGATAGGCACTGATGCTGCCACCCGGCTGGCGATCTCTTCCCGTTCCCACTGCGCCATCGCCGCAATCATCGTGTAAAATAGCCTGCCTGCAGGTGTGGAGGTGTCTATGGCTTCCTGTAGGGAGATAAGGTCAGCATTATACTGATTGAAGATGTCGGAGAACTCTAGCAGCTCCTTGGTGTTGCGGGCCAGCCGAGCAAGCTTGGAGAAGATCAGGCCGGTGATATGGCCAGTCCTGATGTCCTCTAACATCCGCTCGGTTTCCGGTCGGCCCATCACCGACTTTCCGCTCACCGCCTCCAGATGGTAGACCTCCTTGACGTTCCAGCCTTTCGACTCTGCATATAGCCGCGCCCGTTTCTCGTGATGCTCCGGGCTTTCGCCCCTGGCCTGGTCTTCAGTTGAAACTCTAATCCAGATGCCGACCTGCTTTGCCGTGTTTTCCATCGATTTCACCTCGCAAGCAATTGATACGTGCCCAGTATGATAACTCTCCCAAATTCGATGTGTCAATAGATTTCGGAGGATTCTGGGAGGGTTCTTCAACAATCTGTTCCTCACGGCGCAGCTATTGCAAGTTCAAGAATATGTGATATGTTAGTAATATAAGGAGGTAGAATGCCCAAGAATAGACTTTACAAGGCATTGTTCTGGTCATTCCTGGTGGTCACTCTGGCCAACGGGATCGTGGAACGTATATTTGGAATATACGTCAGTTCGTCTTCCACTCATTGGCCGGGTTGGCCGGGTGGATTTATGGCATTAGCTGACCTGTTCATTATACCGATTCTGGGGATAGCAGACTCTAATCGATCTTCTTTACATCTGGAGGAAAAAGCGATTAGCAAAAAATCAGCTTGCCATTCAATTGGTATTGCTGCTGGCCATATTTGCTGTATATGCCCTCCACCTCATTATGTGGATATAGAACGCATCGATTTCGGGCGCGTCCTCAGTCGATGTCGGCCCATTCCTGCTCAACAATCTGCCGAATGCTTGCGATAGCGTCATCACCGAGGTTGTGTGCGCGGCGGAATAGTCGAATGCCTCTTCATCATCCAGGCCCCACCTTGTTCTGAGCCAATTTTTTGCCGTCGATTATTCCCCAACCCATTTTTTCAAATTGTATTGGCGCGGGCCTTCGGGGCCGCTATAATGGGGCGCAAAATCCAGTCGGCGGTCCCAAATCCGCCGACACCAAAGGGAGACAACAATGGATCAGAGCAAATTGACCAAACAGCGCGTCACCCTCGCCGCATTTCTGCAGGACGCACGGCAGAAGCGAGGAATCAGCCCGGAGCAAGTAGCTCAAAGACTGGGAATGGCAGTGGATGTGGTGGAACGATGGGAAAGCGGCGAGCGGCTGATTGACATTGTCGAGCTTGCTGCTTACTGTCAGGCAATCGGCCTTCCTGTCGAAAAATGTGTGGCTTTTCTACAGGACATTGTCAATGACTGACATTCAAGCCCAAATCCTCGATTGGCCCTAGTGGACGTGCATCGGGTCCGAGCCAAGAGGCGTTTTTTCGCCGCCTGACTGCCTTCACTCGTAGCTTTTCTCAGAACACTGGCGTGTCTTACGGCAGCTGAACCATCTTGTTAGCCTTTTTGTATGTTTATCTGCCTTGGTTTTGCTTGCTTGGGTGCCTAAGCAGGCGTGTTCGCGGGTTGTCCGCGCGCAAAATCCTCGATTAAGTGCTTCTGCCCCATTCTATCAACCGAGCGCTGGGTTTAAGGCTGCCAGATTGCCTCGAATCTCCTGCACCAAATACAGCGTCGCCGATTGGAAGTATCGTACGCAGCAAGCTCGGGCGTGGGCTACCAGTCGCGCTGGGACGTTAATCAGGTGGAGGCGCAACCGCTTGAACCGGCTGCCGACCAACCCGCCGGCATCGCCAGCTTTTCCAGCAGCGCATGCAGGTTGTGAGCCAGGATAGCCACTGCCCACCACGCCGCGTTCGCTCCGAACTTGTTCGACGGCAGGCTTCCCCCCGCCAAATCGCTCTTCAGCACGCTGTGAATCGCCTCTCCCCCTCCACAGCGCTCGTTATACCACTCCACCACCCGCTGGTTCGACCAGCCTTGATCTATGTTTGAGATGATCGCATGAATGTGATAGGTCTGTCCGCCCATCTCTAAGGTCTCCTGGTCAGCCAGCCCGCTATCGTCTAAGCCCAAGCCGGGTAGTACTCCTTGCTTCACCTTGCGCCGCACTACGATGTGCCGATAAGGCTCGCACTTCATCCCGGAAATCCGGCGTCTTAACATAACCGATGGCGAACTGCGGGTCCACGTAGTAAGAATAATAGCGCGATAATCGCGTCGTCGACATCACCTTTCACCTCCCAGGTGATTACTTCTTCGACAACTTCACGCTCAATTCTTGCTCAGCAAAATATATTTAATCGAGGATTCTGGCTCAAGGGCGTTAGCTCTCGGCCTTAATCGCGTCCACCAGTTGCTTGATGAACTCGACAAAGGGAACGCCTATCGCCTCGCAGAAGACCATCAGCTCGCACGATGACGTCAATTCGCCGCTCGCCGCGCTCGCAGCGGCTGACAAACGACTGGGTCTCTTGAATCTTCTCGGCGAACTCAACCTGGGTTATCCCAGAGCTTTCCCTGGCCTTACGCAGGCACTTGAGAAAGGTCAGGTATTCCTTAGTGTATATAGTCTTTTCCATCGGGCCACCTTCTAGGCTGTATTCCAATATCCGTCTGAGGTCGTTGCGTTGGCTTGTATTGATCTCAAATTCGGGGGCAGAAAAAAAGTGAAAGCCCCAAGTCCTGAGCGTGGGAAGGAGCCGCTGGGCAGAAAAAGCGGAAAATTTACCCCGTAAAAAGAATGAACTCCTGGCCCTGCTGTCGAAGAAGTAGGAAACAAACACTCAGATAGCAGGGAGGAGTTCATGAAGTTACTTATGGCAAGGCCAGCTTTTTACCTTCGAGGATTTTTGCGAGGAGTACGACGACAACACTCGGCTAGTATTTGTGCTGTCTTCTCTGGAGCCACATCTTGAGCCTTTAATTCGCAAGCTTGAGCTTGAGCGATGCGGGAAGCGGAATCGATACCCGGTGCGAGTGATGATGAGGAGTATGATTGCTGGCTACGTTTATCAGATGCCAGTAAAGAACGAAGTCATACGCGAGCTTAGGCGAAACGGGAGTTTGCGAAGGCTTATAGGCATAGAGACGATGAGTGCGGTTCCGAACGCCTGGCAGTTCAGCCGCTTTGTTGGCAGGCTTTCCGAGGACGAGAACCTGGCGCTTCTAGAGGAGAGCTTTGATCGATGCGTGGAGGAACTCAGAGGGCAGTTGCCGGGCTTTGGCGAGAACCTGGGTATTGACGGGACAGCGGTCAAGATCTGGTCGAGCGGGATTAAGGACGAGAAGACCGGACTTGCAAGCGACACTGAGGCTGCCTGGGGCATTCGTGAGAAGCGTAAGAAGAAAGATGGGAAGCTGGAGAAGATCGTAAAGAAATGGTTTGGTTACCTTGTGACGCTGATAGTGGATGTGGACAATGAGCTTCCGGTGGCTTTCGAGGTATCGCCGGCAAACGAGAGCGAAATGACCAAGCTGCCGGGTATGTTCGAGGAGTTGAGAGAGAAGCATCCCAAGCTGGACATCAAGACAGTGATCGGCGACGCGGGATTCGACTCTGCTGAGAACTGCTCTTACGTTCTCTATGAGCTCAACGCCTTGCCAATTATCAAGATGCGTCTTGAGGAGGGGCCGGATGCGGAGTGCACTACCAGCATCTGCCGATGCGCCGAACTGGGCGTACCAATCCGCGACGAAAACAGCAAGATGGCCTACGCAGGAAGGGACGGAGCCTATCTGAAGTGGCGATGCCCGGCTGCGGTCGAGTGCAGGCAGTGCAAGTGTAACGTAACGGAAAACTGCTCCACCTCCGACTACGGAAGAGTCTTGAAGGTTAAGATAGCAGAGGATCCCCGGAGGTTTCCTGGGCTGTCTCGTGACTCTATTAAATGGAAGCGACTGTATAGGAAGCGCAGTGCATGCGAGCGGGTGAACGGGAGGCTGAAGAACTACCTGCTTCTGGACGAACAACATGTGCGCGGCAAAGCCAAGGTGAGTGTGCAGGTAGGTATGAGTCTGTTGGTAATGCTCGCCTCGGCAATATCGATGGCGAAGCTGGATAAACTGGAAAGCGTCAGGCGAATCGTAGCCCTGGCGGCCTAGCCAGGCAGCGAAAATCGAAGTCAAGGTAGTGCGAAGCGCTTGGGCTCGCCTTCTTGATGCGTAAATCCGCCGAAAACGCTGCCTCGGGGCCAAACATGTGTTTCGCAAAGCCGCTATGCCTAGCTTACACACTGTTGTGCGCCTCTTTATACGTGGCGGATTTGCTCATAACGCAACAACCTCACTTCCAGAATCCTCGATTAAATATATTTTTCTGAGCAAGAATCGAGCGTGGAGTTGTCGAAGAAGTAATCACCTGGGAGGTGAAAGGTGATGTCGACGACGCGATTATCGCGCTATTATTCTTACTACGTGGACCCGAAGGTGGATTCTGCCGCCGTTACCAACTACGGCGGGCTTTTCCCTTATCTGGACCTGATGCTGCTGACTGGTTTGCCGAATGTTGCGAACGGGTGTCTGCCTGCGAGGAGCGCGCGTGAGTGGCAGCATGCGGAGCATATAGGAGCTTTGCTGGCGCTGAATCTGACTGGTGGGGATCGTGTTGATGATCTGGCCAAGCTAAGTGAGGACGCTGGGATAGGCCTGTATATGAGACAGATTGCGCGGGTTATTGGAGTAAAGAGACACTTCTCGCGCGGTGGCGGGAATGACATGCCATCGCTAACTTCTGTTCGAGAGTGGCTCGAGCAGTTCCATAACGCGGACGAGGACGCGAAGCGCGGTTACGGCCAGGCTTATATTCCAGAGGCAAACGCGGCGCTTCTGGGCTTGCGGAGAGTGAATCGGGAGTTTGTGGGCCGCGGCTGGCAGCTCTATCAGCGAAGCGGCCGACCGAAAGTATCTCGAGCGACACTTGAGATCGACGCTACATTTATCGAGACACAGAAGCGGGATGCTTTGCGTTGCTATAAGCACTTCGACGCGTACTCGTCTCTTACGGTGAGGTGGGCGGAGATGGGCTTTGCGATCTGGGATGAGTTCAGGGACGGCAACGTTCCTCCGGCGTATAGGAACGCGGAAGCTCTTGAGGAGTCGATAAGATACCTCAATGAAGAGCTGGGAATTACGGATGCATGGGTTCGCAGCGACACAGCGGCCGACCAGGAGCGGGTTGTAAAAAGCTTGTCTGAATGGGAGATAGATGGGGAGCCGAGCCCGGTGAAGTTCGCCATCGGTTATGTTAAGACGCCGGATTTCCGGGATGAAGTGCGAAAGCTCAGCGAGAGCGAATGGGAAAAGATTTACGACTCGAAGGGCAGGCTTGACTACGAGGTAGCGGAAGTACCGTTCGTCTCGAATAGCGAAGCGCTAGTGAAGTGCGAGCCTTATCGGCACATCGTAGTGCGGCGCAAGGTGAAACAAGGGGTATTACCCGGCTTGGGCTTAGACGATAACGGGCTGGCTGACCAGGAGACCTTAGAGATAGGCGGACGGACCTATCACATTCATGCGATCATCTCAAACATAGATCAAGACTGGTCGAACCAGCGGGTGGTGGAGTGGTATAACGACCGCTGTGGAGGGGGAGAGGCGATTCACAGCGTGCTCAAGAGCGATCTGGCGGGGGGAAGCCTGCCATCGAACAAGTTCGGAGCGAACGCGGCGTGGTGGGCAGTGGCTATCCTGGCTCACAACCTGCATGCGCTGCTGGAAAAGCTGGCGATGCCGGCGGGTTTGGTCGGCAGCCGGTTCAAGCGGTTGCGCCTCCACCTGATTAACGTCCCAGCGCGACTGGTAGCCCACGCCCGAGCTTGCTGCGTACGATACTTCCAATCGGCGACGCTGTATTTGGTGCAGGAGATTCGAGCTGAATTGGCAAGATTGGGACCGGCGTTCGGTTGATAGACAAGAACACAATCAACCCAATCGAGGATTTACTGCACGAAAATCGGCGGAAAAGGCTCGATTGCGCACTCCGGCACCCCAAAACGCGCGAAATGGATGTCGGGCGGAATACAAGAGGGCTAACAACGGGGCTGAGCTTGCGCAAGGCACCCGGGTGAGACAAGAAAACCTACAAGTCAGGGCATGCGCTGCGCGAAAAAACGTGTCTTGCCGCGATATCAATGCACGACAGCTACGCGCAATCGAGCATTTGGGAACACCTATCCCTCTTCCCCACCCGCCCCCTAATGTGCTAAAATCATCTGGTGCGCGGCTCGGTAGGCGGGGGAAGTAACGATGGTTAGAAAGACAACCATAGTCATGTCGGCAAGCATTCTGGCCGCGATGATGATCGCGCCGGCTTTATGTCAGGCCGCCGTGGCCAAGGCGGACTTGCTCAAGCAGCTCACTCAGGCCCAGAAAGGTCATCTCCAGACATCCGCGCCGGCGGTGGTCGCCGCATCCCCCAAAGAAGCCTCCCAACTCGAACTCGATCTCATAGTTTACAGATGGGCCTGCTATACATCCGGCGAACAGGCCGAGATCAAGGACATCGATGGGATCATTCCCGCTCTGGGAGAGGCGCTCAACGACCCGACCATAAGCTGGGCCGTCGGATATTTCATCGTCGGGCACGAAAACTCAGCATCGAGCCTGCCTGCCCGCGATGATCGGCGCGTCCAGTTGCTTATGGACCTGGCCGACCAGTTCACGCGGGCTCAAGCCGACGCGGAGAAGTTCCCCGTCGAAGCCGTCAACGACCTCAATAATGCCCTGAAAATTTGCCAGGAAGATTTGTCCCTCGACCTCTCCGAAGGCCTGATCCGCAAGAACCTCGGCGACCGTTACTCCAACGACATGGCCCTCCACCACGAGGCCGAGGACCACTATCAACACGCCTCCTGGATATTCAGCAATTACAAGTGCGTTGCGTTCACAGCTATGCTCTACGACGATCTGGGCACGCTCGGCACGCAGGCAGGCATACCGGCAAACGCCGTGGAAAACTACAGCCGGGCAGCTCAGCAGTGGGAGACGCTGGTCCCGCCCGGCGGCAGCGCATACCGGGATCTTGTGGCACGCGAGTATATGCGCGCGGCGGAGGCCGCCCAGCCGCGGGATTTCAATACCGCCCACGAATTGATGGTCAACTACGCTCTACCGCAGATTAGCACGTGGGCGCATACGGTCAAGTCCTACGGCGCCCTGATCTCTGACCTGATAGAGGTCGCCCGGCTGGACCGCGAACATGGGCTCTACGACGAGGCCATAGAGCTTCTCGATGAAGCCAAGCTCCCTTGCAGGGCGGATGGAGATCCGATCCTTTCCGCCGCGGTATTCGACGAACTCGCCAAAAACTATGATGGGCACACGCGTAACGAAGCGATCCGCAAACGAAACAAGATATTGAACGCCGCGACACACGATTGCGAGGACGCTCTCGGCAAGATCGATAGTCCGAACCTCACTCCGGCTTTAAGGGATGTCTTCTTCAGCAAGATCGAGTGCGGCGCGAAATGCTATCAGGAGCTGGGAAACTATGCCAGAGCCGCTAGCATATGGAAGAAGATGGCGGATGTGTACGCCAGGGCCGGACGCTCCGACGCCCAGGTTCAGGCCCTGCGGTCACTGGCCGCCATGCTGGACAGGCAATCCAAAGCTCAAGAGGCCCTGGAGGCCAGGCGGTCGGCGGTCGAGATCGCAATGAAGACCGATAAGAAGACGGCGGCCGAGATCGTTCACGAAATAGTTCAGGCCAGCATCGATGCAAACGACCTGCCCAACGCGCTGGAGGGTTTCACCGAGTGGGCTCCGATATTGGCGCAATCCGGCGACACACGCGGGGTAGCCCGCGCCCTCGAGGATCGAGCCGACCTGCTCATGAAAAATAAGCTCTACGATGAGGCGATCACCAGCTACGGCTACGCCAGAACACGATATCTCGATCAGGTGGGCAACGCATGGATGGCCGGGGCCGTGGCGCTTAAGCTCGCTGACGCCGAGCGGCTGGCCGGAAAGCCCGAGGCCTCTATTGCCACGCTGGAATCCGCCCTCGACGATATCCGGACCAGGTATCGCGAGGAAAGCCTGCGGGCCGATACGGGAGAAGAGCGGGCGAAGGTCCTGGTGGGCCTCTACTCCGACCTAGTCAGTGATTACCTTTCCGGGGGCGCCAGGGAGAAGGCGGACGATCTGGTCAAGAAAGCCAAGCGCCTTCCGTGGGCCGTCATGGTAAGCCGGTTGAAATCCAGTCCCGACCAAGCGGTCGCCGCCTACGCGCGCACAATAGAATTGCTGGCCCCCGTCCCCGACGTCCAGACACCGGCAAGCGCAACCGCGAGCGTCAAACCTCTGGCGCAGGACGCGGCGGGCTTCTGGGAGACCTGCACGGGTCTGGAGAACCTCTCGAGCTATCGTGATCTGCCTATCGACCCTAAGTCCATGCCCAAGATTCAGGCGTCGATCCCCGGAGACAGCCTCGTGATCGAGTATATGCCTGCCGAGGCGGCGACTTATGTATTTGTCTGTGGCGTCGACAAGACCGTATGCCGCGAAATAGTCGTGCCCAGAAGCAGCGTTGTCGCAAATGTGACCAAGCTCCGCAAAGTCCTGAAGAGCTGCGAGGAAAGGCTTGGCGCCGGGATACCGCTGCCGCGGATAGGTGACTGGCAGGAGTCGGCTTTCCTGCCGATAAAGGAACCACTTGTCGGGCTTTACGATCAACTCCTAAAGCCCATTGCCGCAGACTTCGGCTACAAAGGACGGCTGGTATTCGTTCTGCCGGAGGATTTCGCCGGGTTGCCGATGCACGCGCTGATTTCGTCCGGCGCCGCGAAAACTCCCAGGTTTCTGCTCGAAGACTACGAGATCAGCTATCTCGGCCCGCTGATGCTCGATAATCTCGTGAGCAAGGACAACCGCAAAATCGACGCCACTTCCGATCGGCTGGCGATTTTCGCCGACCCGGAAGGCAACCTGCCCGGCGCCGAGATCGAGGCCCGCAACATCAGGTCGGTGTATCTTAACGTCGATCGGTGGTATAAAGGACCTGATGCGACAGTATCGGATTTCTTAAAGGAATGTTCGATAGCCAATATCGTCCATATCGCGGCCCATCACGCCATCGACCCTAACCCGGGCAACTTCTCTGTGACCATGGCGGATGGCACAGTGGGTATGCGCGACCTTTTTGGGATAATCAACCCGAACCTGAGGCTGATAGTTTTGAGCGAGTGCGACGCGATGGGTTCGAGCGATCCGATCTCGTCGGGGCCGGCGGTCGCGGCCCAGGCTTTCTCGGCGATAGGCGCAAGATCGGTGCTGGGAGGTCTGTGGAAGATCTCTGACGAAGCGGCATCCGGGATAATGGGCGATTTTTACCGGAACCTGACTCGCGGCCAGACGCTTTCACAGGCGCTCCGGGGCGCCCAAATGAGCGCAATAGAGGCCAGGCAGTTCGCGCACCCTTTTTATTGGGCCTGCTTTGCGCTTTACGGAAACCCGAGGTAGGGCGCTTGCGTCCAAATTAGCAGGAATATAGGAGTCAGGAGTTAGAATCCGGACTCCGACACCAGGCCCCCGTTCCGTTGTATCGGGAAACGCTTTTCCCGATACTCCGATGGCAGACGATGGGGCTTAAAGAAACCCACCCGGCAGGCTGTGCTTCGCGGGCCACTGCCCCGAAGCCCCTGGCATGGGAGGTTTCTTCCGGCCGCAGGCGATAGGTTTCCGTTCCGTTGTATCGGGAAACCTTTTTCCCGATACTCCGCCAGGCGATAGCGTTTCGGGAAAGGGGTTTCCCGATACAACGGAACTAAGAAACTCTGGACGAAAGAAGCACGTAATGGAACACGCCAGTTCCCTAATCGATACAAGTGAGCAACCGCCACAGGCGGCTCAGAAGCTGCTGCAAGGCTATGTGAGCACGGCCGGTGGCGCAAGCGACCGGTACTGGGAGCCTCTGTCCGACGCCGTCAGGGAGTGGTCCACAAGTCGGTGGGCAAGCGGGAGATCGGCGATCTGGAGGATTTCGAGGAGGACTGTGTCGTCGCTATCTGGAGCAAGATCGCCGCGCTCAAGGCGGATTCGTCGGCTGGGGGGATAGACAACCTCGAAGCATTCGTCCGCCAGGCGGTACACAATCGCTACTGCGATGCCATCCGCCGCAAGCGGCCCAAGTGGTACAATCTCAAGCTCGAACTATTGGAAATCTTCTCGGGCAAAGCCAATATCGAAGGGTTTGCCATCTGGCCCCTCGAGAGCAGCGGGCGCATGTGCGGGTTCGCCGCGTGGAAGGGATCATCGAAGTCGGCTTCGGCGAAGTGCCGGGAACTTGTCGATAATGCGGCCGCATTCCGCCGGAAGTTCCTGCACAACCGGGACCCGCTGGAGCTTCCCACCCACGAACTGGCGGCGGCGATTCTGGACTTCTGCGGCGGCCCGGTCGAAATCGACGCGCTTACGAGTGCACGGCCGAGTTGAGGCAGGCCCAAACATTCGAGCCGCTGTCCCTGGACATCCAGGCCGACGATGAGGGCGAATCCGAGCTCTCCGGTCGATTGGCTGATCTCCTCCGGCGCCGATGTGGAGCGGGAGGTAGTCGACGCTTCGTGGTTCAGCCACGTGATCGACTGGTTCTGGAAAGAGTTTTTGGAGCTTTCACTGAAGCAGCGAAAGGCGCTGCTCTACGGCATGTCCGCGGACCAGGTGATGGCGCTGGCAGCGGCGGTGAGGATGAGCGAGGTCGCAAAGTCGCTGGAGATGACCGCGGTCGAACTTGCGTCATTGATAGCGAAAATCCCGCTGCCCGACGCCGTTACAGCCGAAGAACTCGAAGTCCAACCGCGAGCGGTGCCCAGCGTTCGGTTCAAAGCCTGGGGCCGGATCCGCAAGAGGACCCGGAAATCATCGCTGAGCCTGGAGGAGGGCTGATGCGGGATAGCGGATGGTCAGATGGCCGGATGGCAGATAGCCGATGGCGAGTAAGTGCTCACGAATCATGAGTGCCAATCGCATGGCTGTCATTCCGAACGAATGTGAGGAATCTCAACGTTTCGGATGAGTCTCACGCACCGAAACAAGAATCCAGGCGCAGCGTTGAGATTCCTCGCTACCCGCTCCTAAGAAACCTCCCATGCCGGCGGCTTCGGGGCAGTCGCCCGCGAAGCATAGCCTGCCGGGGGGGTTCTTTAGGAAATTACCGTGTGCCTGTCCCACGGTCGGGCGCTCCTAAGAAACGCCCCGTTGTTTCGGGATTTCCGTTCCGCGTTCGCTTCACTCAAATCCCGAAACACCCAGAAACTCCCCAGTTTCGGGAACAAGATTCCCGAAACACCGGGGGTCGGTTTCTTGCAGATGTTTCGGGATTTTGGCCTAGCCCGGCTCGTCGGACCTGATCACCCGAAATCCCGAAACATCGGGGGCGTCGGTTTCTTTCCAATGTAACGGCGGCAACGCCGAGGTCACTTGCTCGGAATGACATATGCGGTGAGCTGTTACGATGGCGATGGCTATCCCTTCCGCCATCGAACCATCTGCTATCAGACCATCGACCCATCGGCCCATCAGGCCGACGGGGTCGGCACTAAAGATTCCGCCCGTCTTATCCGACATATAACCGGCAACAATCGATTCGGGGTTGCGTCATTGATATGTAGGTAGAGCCCAATGAAATGCGTATCTCCAACTGAACTTCACGAGTTCCTGGCGGGTCAGCTCGATCCGGAAAGGCTCCTGGCAGTCGATGAGCACGTTGCCGCCTGCAAAGCTTGCAGAGCGGTTATGGACTCGCTGCCGGGCCGCGCGCGGGCGGGTTTCGGCCTGGGGGCGAGTTTGCTTGGCGTCGATGATTGTCCCCAGGTACCGAGCAGCTTTCGGAGTTCGCGGACAACCGAGTCGAAGACGAGCGGAGGAAGTCGCTGGAGGCCCACATCAATTCCTGCGAGATGTGCGCTAGGGACGTTGTCGAGATCAGCCGGATGCGCGGGCTCGCCGCAATGCGCGAATCCATCACCGTTAGCCCCGAAATGAGCAAACGCGGGGCTCCGTTGCTCGGACGTTGGGGAATTGCATTGGCGGGTGTATCGGCGGCCGCATTGGTTGCTGTGGTTGCGCTCTCGATTTCGCAGTTCAGTTCCGTGGCCAAGCACCCCGCATACGTTGCAGTGGCGCCGCACAAGCAGCCCGTTCGAGTGGCGGTCGCGCCGCCTCAGGCGTCCGCGCCTGTCGAATCAAGCGCCCGCGCGAAGTCTCCCGCCACGGCAGTAGGGCCTGGTTATACCTGCCTGCTCACGGATGGCGGATACCGGGTGGTCCGAAAGGGCGACCGGGTAATCCTTGCGGACGCGGCAGGCCGCTCCGTCAGGAGCGCGCTGGAGGCCCGAATCGCCGCCTCGATAGACGAGAAGCTCAGGACCGGCAGGGTCAAGCTGGACAAGCCGATCGAGTTGGCCATGAACACTATTCATACCAGGGGAAGCGAGTATTCGCCGCCGCCTACGGCGCCCACGACGCTCGCGCCCGTGGGCAAGGTGGTCCTCGCCACCACGCCCACATTCAAATGGACCAGCGTGGATATGGCCCAGGCTTATCACCTGAGTGTTACCGACAAGCAAGGCAACGTGGTGGCGGATGAGATCGTCCCGGGCAACAGTTGCGTACTGACGCGGCCGCTGCGCCGCGGCGAAATATACCGCTGGCAGGTGGGGGTCAGGTTCGGCGAGACCGATGGCTGGGCTACTTCGCAGGCAGCGGGTTTCCAGGTGCTTTCCAGCCAGGACTACTCATCTATTCGGAATCTCCGGTCACATCTACCTCATTCACACCTCGCCCTGGGCGCGGCGTACGAATCATTCGGCCTCTACGACGAAGCGGCAAGCGAATATCGAGCGCTGCGAAGGTCGAATCGACACTCCGCCCTGGCCCACAAGCTGCTCATCGGGGCAAGCGAGTCGATGCATCGATAAGCAGCGTTTCCACCCTCACCCTCACCCCCTCTCCCTTCCAGGGCGAGGGGAGTTCCAGCAGCGTGTTATTTCCAGGACTGCGGCGTTGTCACTCGGCACCCACTTGCTCCCTCTCCCGGCTGGGAGAGGGTTGGGGTGAGGGGGAAACACAGCAATCCGACGCAGACGTATGATGACAATATTGCGGAATCCGACGCGTTTGGCCCCCGCTGATATCCATATCCTCGCAACAGGTAAGTCTTGGTGTCATCCTGAACTTGATTCAGTATCTGGTAGAGATGCTGAATCGAGTTCAGCATTACGGGTACTCATCAAGAGTGAACTCTTACTTTCCTCCGGGCGTTCGCAAAAAAAGCGAGATGATTTTTGCAAATTGGCATTGACAACCGGCAAATCATGTGGTATAAAGGCAATGTTAGTCATCATACATCTCTGGACCTCGCCCCACGTAAAGCACTTAATGGCGCGCTGGAGTGGGTTGGTGGATTTTAATAGATGTGCTGGCTGGGCTAGTGCGCTCGGTGCCTTCGGGTACGGCGGCGTGATATACTCGAGCGTCTCCGGTTTTCGCCTGGGTGGTTACAGCGGCAATGTAATGTGGATCCAGTATCCACAATGGGTGGACCAAGCCTTGGCGTCTACCGTTCAGGCCGGCACCTATGTTTTAACGGGCCGATATTGGCATCCCCACTGGCAGTACTGTCACGTCGCCCGATTGGTCGCTTCAGGCAGTTGGTAACCCGTACTGGAACGCACTGGACTACGCTGTGGTGGACGAGTCACTCGTCCCGGGCGAGTTTGTGCCTTGCACAATTACCTATACCGTCCACGCCAACAGTTCTAACATCGGGAAACCGATCCTCATTGATTTCGACGCAGGAGCGGGGCAGTTCTACGTCGATAACGTTTCTGTCGATTTTACGCCCGCGAATCCTTTGACAGTTTCGCTGCCGGTGGTTAACCCCGGATTCGACAACCTTTACACCGACCCGACAATGTCAACGCCTTTTACTCTGAACGGCTCGACTTACGGTCTTGGCGGCCCTGGGAACTACTCGTATTGCACTCAGAATGGCGTTTCTAACCATTCCTGTTATGTGCCTGGCTGGGCTAGTGCGAGCGGCGCCTGGAATTACAACGGCGTGATATACTCCAGCGTCTCCGGTTTTCCCCTGGGTGGTTACAGCGGCAATGTAATGTGGATCCAGTATGCAGACTGGGTGAAGGAATCCTTGGCGTCTAACGTTCAGGCCGGACCTATGTTTTAACGGCGGATATTGGCATCCCCACCGGTAGTACTGTCACATCGCCCGATTCGGTCGCTTCAGGCGGATCAAACCTCGTTCTGGAATCCGCTGGAGAATAATCCCGTTGTGAACGCGCCGCTTGTGCCGGGCAAGTTTGTGCCTTGCACAATTACGTATGGCGTCGGTAAAAACAGCAACAACAACCCTCAAAAAGTCTCTAACATCGGAAGACCGCTCCTGATTGATTTTGACGCTGGAGCGGGGCAGTTCTATGTCGATAACGTTTCTGTCGATTTTACGCCTGAGCAGACGACTGGGATGATCAAAGCCCTACCTGACGGCGCCGCGGTGGACTTCAGCGATGACTTTGAGGCAATTACCTATGGACCGACTGAGCCCCCGGGCAGCATCATGTACATTGAGGACCTTAACCGCTCGGCGCGGCATCGAGGTCATTATTCCGGATAGCTATACCCCTGAGCCTTACCAGCGCATGAGTGCGGGAGACTGGGTTACTATATCCGGGACAATGGGAACCGACAGGACCGGAGAGAGAGTGATCGATTTATCCAGTGTCACTTACGAGACTCGCCCGCCCGAGACTCTGAATCCGTTGGGCGTCACCAACAAGTCCGTCGCGGCGGCTTCCGGGCTCCTTATCACTACATGGGGCAAAGTAACCGCCATAAACGACACAGGCGGAACAGATGCTTACTACTACGTGGACGACGGCTCCAGTCTTCAGGATGGCTCCGGCAATACAGGACTCAGGTGTTCCGGTAACGCGGCGGCAAGTAATGCAGTGCCAATGTGGGTGATTACGTGTGCGTGCAGGGAATAGCGACATGCAGAAGATAGGAACCAAGACATCCAATCTCTTGTTAACAAAACAATTTACTACAATCGGGTCATACTAGTGCCTAGTTGCACGGCAAACACATTGGGTGTTTCGGGAATCTTGTTCCCGAAACTGGTTGACTGTTTACGTATCGGGAACAAGATTCCCGATACACCGGCAATCTCGTGTTGACAATTCAATTTACTACAATCGGGTCATACTAGTGCCTAGTTGCACGGCAAACACATTAAAATGA
Organism: uncultured bacterium; assembly: GCA_963823885.1. Lineage (GTDB taxonomy): Bacteria > Armatimonadota > UBA5829 > UBA5829 > UBA5829 > CAWGNL01. Next base: position 3,504 of record CAWGNL010000062.1, on the reverse strand, counting down.
AAAGGCGCCATGGCCGATAGGTGGCGATCTCCGAATCGCCACCTTAGAGCCAGATAGGGGTCTCCGAACCCCCGACCCTTGGCTGCGGCAGCCGGATTGGGTGTTTCGGGAATCTTTTCCGAAACTGGTAGGCTGTTTACGTATCGGGAACAAGATTCCCGATACACCGGCAGAAATGCTATCAGCCATTTACGCAACTAGACACTAGTCATGATGTTTCGGGATTTCGGGGCGATATCATCTCCGGCGAGCCGGGCCAGGCCAAAATCCCGAAACATCTGCAATGTGAGTCATCATACATCTCTATCAAAAGTCCGGCAGTGTCCAATAATGTAATAGGCTGTTTTGGGTGTTTCGGGAATCTTGTTCCCGAAACTGGTTTAGCTGTTTACGTATCGGGAACAAGATTCCCGATACACCGGCAAAAGTCCGGCAGTGTCCAATAATGTAATAGGCTGTTTCGGGATTTCGGGGCGATCAGTTCCGCAGGCCGGGCCAGGCCAAAATCCCGAAAGATCCGCAAAACAAGGAGGATTCAGTTATGGCCCCAGTCACGAAAACGCAGCATTTAGCCAGGCACCTGCGGGGCGAGATTCAATCCGGACGTTGGACCCCTGGTGAACGTCTGCCTGGGGAATTGGAAATGCAGGACCATTACAAAGTCAGCAGGACCACGATTAGAGATGCGTTAAATAATTTGGCCGGCGAAGGCATTGTCGTTCGTCGACACGGAACGGGTACCGATGTGGCTGAGGACCAGGGTCTTGCCACTGTTGCCGTCGCGGCGGACGCCGCGAGGCTTGCATCTCCCCTTGGATACTGGTACAGGGCGCTGGTGGAGAGCGCCCAGGAGGTAATCGCGGATGCGGGCTATCGCGCCGTTCTCGCGGTTGGAAGCGGGAAGTCTTCCGAGGAGTTTGTCGAAAGCACCAATATCCTGAATACGATCAAAGCCACAAATGTTGTCGGTGTCATCGACACTGCAAGTGTTCGTCTGCTGACAGAGACGCTGTCGGACGAAGGAATTAATCACGTCGCTATCGAGTGCGCAATACCGGCTGGCGATTACAGTGTAGTGTTGGACTATGCAGCGTTCACGAAGGACGCGATTGAACTGATGAAATCTTCCGGCTACGAGGACTTCGCGGTGATGCATTACGACTTTGGCGCCCGAATCCCGCGGCAGATAGGCGACCCTGTTCACCGGGAAGTCTGTACGGCTGCTGATGCTTGCGATAGGCAATGACACCAGCCGCTGGATAAAATTGCCTGCAAATGTTGATGCCGAAGGTCTCGCCTACGAAGCTTTCATCAAATGGTGGAATAGTCCCAGGCGGATGAATTCCATTTTCTTCTGGGACGATACGATGTTCGATATGGCAAGCAAGGCTATCATTGAACTCGGTATCAAAGTGCCGCGGGACTTGGCGATTCTGACGCACGCCAATGTCGGAAGACGATTCCACTTCCCCGTCCCCCTTACCACAATCGGATTTGATGCAGCGGTGGTTATGGGCGCCACCTGGGACATGCTCGAGAAATTGATCAAGCGAGAGCCGGTCTTTGAGGCGACGGTCAAGGTGCAGCCTGTAGTGAGCGTGGGGGAATCCTTGGGCGAAGCAAGGGAATATGAATGTCCCGTTGAAATGGACGCGGTGCTCTCCGGGGGAGGCGCATGGTCCTCAACTTAGACCATTTCCCGGTGTATCGGGAATCTTGTTCCCGATACCCACTCACGTTTCGGGAACAAGCTTCCCGAAACACCGAAATCGGGTCATACTAGTCATGATGTTTCGGGATTTCGGGGCGATATCATCTCCGGCGAGCCGGGCCAGGTGGGTGTTTCGGGAATCTTGTTCCCGAAACTGGTTGAGCTGCTTTACGTATCGGGAACAAGATTCCCGATACACCGGCAGAAATGCTATCAGCCATTTACGCAACTAGACACTAGTCATGATGTTTCGGGATTTCGGGGCGATATCATCTCCGGCGAGCCGGGCCAGGCCAAAATCCCGAAACATCTGCAATGTGAGTCATCATACATCTCTATCAAAAGTCCGGCAGTGTCCAATAATGTAATAGGCTGTTTTGGGTGTTTCGGGAATCTTGTTCCCGAAACTGGTTCAGCTGTTTACGTATCGGGAACAAGATTCCCGATACACCGGCAAAAGTCCGGCAGTGTCCAATAATGTAATAGGCTGTTTCGGGATTTCGGGGCGATCAGTTCCGCAGGCCGGGCCAGGCCAAAATCCCGAAAGATCCGCAAAACAAGGAGGATTCAGTTATGGCCCCAGTCACGAAAACGCAGCATTTAGCCAGGCACCTGCGGGGCGAGATTCAATCCGGACGTTGGACCCCTGGTGAACGTCTGCCTGGGGAATTGGAAATGCAGGACCATTACAAAGTCAGCAGGACCACGATTAGAGATGCGTTAAATAATTTGGCCGGGAAGGCATTGTCGTTCGTCGACACGGAACGGGTACCGATGTGGCTGAGGACCAGGGTCTTGCCACTGTTGCCGTCGCGGCGGACGCCGCGAGGCTTGCATCTCCCCTTGGATACTGGTACAGGGCGCTGGTGGAGAGCGCCCAGGAGGTAATCGCGGATGCGGGCTATCGCGCCGTTCTCGCGGTTGGAAGCGGGAAGTCTTCCGAGGAGTTTGTCGAAAGCACCAATATCCTGAATACGATCAAAGCCACAAATGTTGTCGGTGTCATCGACACTGCAAGTGTTCGTCTGCTGACAGAGACGCTGTCGGACGAAGGAATTAATCACGTCGCTATCGAGTGCGCAATACCGGCTGGCGATTACAGTGTAGTGTTGGACTATGCAGCGTTCACGAAGGACGCGATTGAACTGATGAAATCTTCCGGCTACGAGGACTTCGCGGTGATGCATTACGACTTTGGCGCCCGAATCCCGCGGCAGATAGGCGACCCTGTTCACCGGGAGTCTGTACGGCTGCTGATGCTTGCGATAGGCAATGACACCAGCCGCTGGATAAAATTGCCTGCAAATGTTGATGCCGAAGGTCTCGCCTACGAAGCTTTCATCAAATGGTGGAATAGTCCCAGGCGGACGAATTCCATTTTCTTCTGGGACGATACGATGTTCGATATGGCAAGCAAGGCTATCATTGAACTCGGTATCAAAGTGCCGCGGGACTTGGCGATTCTGACGCACGCCAATGTCGGAAGACGATTCCACTTCCCCGTCCCCCTTACCACAATCGGATTTGATGCAGCGGTGGTTATGGGCGCCACCTGGGACATGCTCGAGAAATTGATCAAGCGAGAGCCGGTCTTTGAGGCGACGGTCAAGGTGCAGCCTGTAGTGAGCGTGGGGGAATCCTTGGGCGAAGCAAGGGAATATGAATGTCCCGTTGAAATGGACGCGGTGCTCTCCGGGGGAGGCGCATGGTCTCGAACTTAGACCATTTCCCGGTGTATCGGGAATCTTGTTCCCGATACCCACTCACGTTTCGGGAACAAGCTTCCCGAAACA
>CAWGNL010000061.1:0-13651 GCA_963823885.1 uncultured bacterium | reverse complement strand
CGACCGAAAGTGCCTGGCTTGTAATCAGTTCTATACCCGAACTCCGGTCCGCCGATTCCACGGTGACACCCGCCGAGTCGATAGTGGTCGCGGTGACCACCGCGCCGCTGATGTACGCCGGGCTGCCGGCCGAAAGCTGCCTGGCTTCGCCGATGAAAATCGGCGGGCTCGTGTCGTAATCGACGGTTAGGGCAGCGCTTCCGGTATTGCCGGCGCTGTCGGTGGCTGTGATCGTAATGACATTGTTACCGAGTCTGGAGCGCGATCCCGGTCGCGGACCAGGAGGTGGTTCCCGCGCAGGTCCCATTACCGCCAGTGGAATTGGACCACGTAACCTGCGTGACGCCCACGGAGTCCGATGCCGTGCCCGACAAGGCAACCGTACCGGAGTTGGTGAGATACGTGGAGTTCGTCGTGGGAGAGGTAATTGCTACCGACGGCGGCGTTGTGTCATAATCGACGGTCAGGGCAGCGCTTCCGGTGTTGCCGGCGCTATCGGTGGCTGTGACCGTAATGACATTGTTACCGAGATGGAGCGCGATCCCGGTCGCGGACCAGGAGGTGGTTCCCGCGCAGGTCCCATTACCGCCTCTGTTGTTGGACCATGTAACCTGAGTAACGCCCACGGAGTCCGATGCGGCGCCCGACAAAGCAACCGTACCGGAGTTGGTGAGATACGTGGAGTTCGTCGTGGGAGATGTAATTGCTACCGACGGCGGCGTCACGTCATAATCGACAGTCAGGGTCGCGGTTCCGGTATTGCTGGCGGTATCGGTGGCTGTGATCGTAATGACATTGTTACCGGGTTGGAGCGCGATCCCGGTCGCGGACCAGGAGGTCGTTCCCGCGCAGGTCCCATTACCGCCAGTGGAATTGGACCACGTAACCTGCGCGATGCCCGCGTTGCCCGATGCCGTGCCCGACAAAGCGATCTGTACCGGAGTTCGTGAGATAAGTTGGGGCTGTTGTGGGCGAGGTAATTGCGACCGACGGCGGGCTGCCATATATTACCAGCAAGCCGGCGGATTTCAGAGTGGCCCGCGCTGTCGGTTGCCGTTATTGTGATGGTGTTGTTGCCGGGTTGCAGCGCGACGCCGCTTACGGACCATGAGCTGTTCCCGTGCAGGTCCCGTTACCGCCCGTGGAATTGGACCAGGTAACACTGCCGACAGCCCCGAACGCATTGCTCGCGGACCCGGATAGGCTAACAGTATTGCTGCTCGTTGGATATGTGGAGTTCGTGGTGGGATTGGTGATTGCGACACACATCCCATTGCGGCAGTTCTGCCAAAGCAGGCTCCCGACTCCGGTAACATAGTCCCACCCCACCAGGCAACTGTAGCTCCCCGCGGTGCCTGAGGTAATATCCCGCACGTTTGGGTGTGGCAGCAGGGGATTTCCCAGCTTCGCGTAGATTTGGTTGAGTTCATGCGTGGTGTCGGCGGCATTGCCCGCCACATTCATCATTGCCGCCATGCACCGGCGTGGCAACGCTCGTGCCTCCAAACACCATCCAGCCCGAGGCTCCCTGGTATGGTGTGCTGTCGTATACGCTAACCCCCGTAGTAGGGTCGGCGTCGCAAGCCACGTCGGGAACCCCGCGGGTGGACGGTGTGTTCGCGACACCGTTCTGGTAAGAGGGCTTGGGTTCGTAGCCGCTCGGCCCTCCGCCACTGCCTCCGTAACTATTGCCCCAGCCGGTCTCACTCACGAAGCCCCCCGAGCCGTTCGTTGCCACGCTGGTGCCGCCCACGGCAACAACGTACGGAGAGGTAGATGGGTACTCGGTCACTCCCCCTACATCTCCACTCGCGGCCAGTACACTATCCCATTGCTCTGCGGAAAGTAACTATCATAACTCGTTTCGCCAGAGGCCTCTGCGCCGCCCCAACTCATCGAAATCTCTTTCACACCTGAAATGCTTCTGGCGACACTGACCGCGGCAAACAAATCGCCATTGTTGCTGCTGTTCGCCTCCACAAGCACGATCTTTGCGCCTGGCGCCATGGCATGGGCCCACTCGATGTCGAGGGCTTCCTCCTGGTTCCAGCTCGTGTTCCCCGTAGGCTTCCTCCCGTTCGCATAGACGATCTGGAACACCTTGTTGGTTGAGGCTGTTACAACTGTGGATGTCTCTTGTGGCAATCCGAACTCGCTGGCGAACACGTTGAAGTCGTTCAGAGCGGTCGGATAGTTGTAGGCGTCCACTATGGCTATCACGCCCGACCCACCACTCGCTGGCGAATTGTAAAAGGACTGAATCTGCGCCGGGGTAATGCCGCCACTCGGCCCCAATCCTGCCGCGGGGCCGATATACAAAAGGTGGTTCGTGTGTGCCCGCACTCCTCTGTCGCCTTCGTGTTCGACCGAACTCTCGGGTACTATGATGTCGTCGCCATAGTATGGAGCCTGAGCGGCGTACAGCGGGATCCCTCCATATATAGCCGATGCTAATAGCAACGTCCAAACAATCGCTCTCATCTTCGACTCTTTCCTCAGCGCGGAACCTGGACGGATGGTGTGCGGTAAAAACTGTGGGGCCTGATACTGTATTATGTGCCGCTATCGTCTGATGTGTCAAGTAGGAGACACTCGATTGAATGTGAAATCAGGTAATAGTACGAGCATCAAGAACATGGTCTTTTGCCATGTTTGAGAGCAAAGTCCTCAATGAGTTCCCGCTGCCGCGTCGCCACCGACCTTCCCTTCCCTGACTTTACACTTTGGACTAAGTTCGGGCAGATTTGCAATCTGGCCCGCAAAGAGTGACAGCTCGGTCTTGGTGTCATCCTGAACTTGATTCACTACCATCCCACAGTGAGGCGCGGTGCTGGTTCTGCCACAGCCGTCGTAAATCATGTCATTCCGAGCAAGTGACCTCGGCGTTGCCGCCGTTACATTGGAAAGAAACCCACCCCCGGTGTTTCGGGAATCTTGTTCCCGAAACTGGGGAGTTTCTTAGGAGCAAGTGACGGCGACGCTGTCGCCGTTACATTGGAAAGAAACCGGCCCCCGGTGTTTCGGGAATCTTGTTCCCGAAACTGGGGAGTTTCTTAGGAGGAGCAAGTGACGGCGACGCTGTCGCCGTTACATTGGAAAGAAACCGGCCCCCGGTGTTTCGGGAATCTTGTTCCCGAAACTGGGGAGTTTCTTAGGAGCAAGTGACGGCGACGCTGTCGCCGTTACATTGGAAAGAAACCCACCCCCGGTGTTTCGGGAATCTTGTTCCCGAAACTGGGGAGTTTCTTAGGAGCGTCGGACCCCGCGTTGCGGAGTCACGTTATAAAGAAACTCACCCCGGCAGGCTATGCTTCGCGGGCGACTGCCCCGAAGCCGGCGGCATGGAAGGTTTCTTAGGAGGAACGAAGAATCTGCTTTTAGCTCCCGCATGGATCTATGCCGTAATGTAAAAGCAGATCCTTCGACTTCGCTGCTCAGGATGACGTAATCGTTGTGCTAGTGCCCTCTGCATTAAGCAGCTTCCGCGCTCCTCCGAAGAGAGTTTCTTAGGAACGAATGTGAGGAATCTCAACGTTGCGCCTGTATCATCCTTCGGTATGTGAGAGTCAACCGATAGGTCGAGATTCCTCACGTTCGTTCGGAATGACATAGCCGCCGCGTTTGTGCCATGTCCGCGCGGCTGCGCACTTGCGAATGGTAACGCCCAGAAAACCGAAAGTGGGTACTTGCAAAACCACACGCTACTGAGCGTGAAATACCCAGAAAACAGGCCATTTCCCCCAGTTATGGGATGGTAGTGAATCGAGTTCAGCATGACAGTTATTCATCAAGAGTGAACGTAACAGCTCAGTCTTTGGGAATTCGGAACCCGCCAGCCCTGAGTGCCGAGCGCAAGCGAGGCGTATCGAAGGGCGGTCTCCGATGCGGCCATGCTTCGATACGGTCCACAAACCGGACCTACTCAGCATTGGCGGAGTTTCGTTCTCGGAAGAGTGAGCACTTACGAGTGAACTCCTACCGCAAAGAACAATCTGGGCATCTCCGATGCCGTAAACGGCGTTGTAGCTCGAGTGGTTGTTCCGGGGGATTGCAAATCCGCCCGAACGGAGTGCCTTGTGTAGTCGTCATCCCCGAGCGGTATGCCACGCGTGCAGCGGGAACTCGAAGGTCTCCATTCCAAGGATTACCTCGGCTCGTCGTTCCGCCGCATAGCGAAGCGTCCCTCCCCTGACTTTCGACTTTGGACTTTGAGACTTTAGACTTCCGTTTCATTGACTCCGCAGTGCTGAGGTCGTATAATCGTAATGTCCGATCAGATTCATGGAGGAACAAGAATTTCTAATGAGAGAGCGATTTTGTGTATTTGTCCTGATCGTTGTTCTCGTCGGCGTGCTGGCGACAGCCGCCTGCGCGCAATATCAATCGAGCGATAAGAGCTATTTCGGCATTGGGTTCTCGGTGTATACCCCGTCGAATAGCAATCTGAGCACCCTAAGCGGCGCCTGGTTCGGCCCTACTCTCGAAGCTCATCTGAGTTTCGACAAGCTGGATCGTACCACCACTGTGTTTACCGCGGGCTGGTTTGGTGAAAGCAACAACTATGCCAGCGCGGGACTTGTGCCCATCACGGTCACGTTCTTGAAGCGTTTTTCCAACAACCCGGATAAACCAACGTTCTACGTGGGCGGAGGCCCCGGCTTGTATTTCGGGAACTTTAAGGTGTACGACCCTTATACGGGAGGAGCAATTTCCTCGAATCAGACCGGCCTTGGTCTCAATATGGTGGCCGGCGACGAGTTCGGGGCATGGTTTGCTCAGATCAGATACGATGTGGTGGGATCGATGACCAACCCGATTGCGGGCAGCGTCGATTTCAGCGGCCTATCGTTTGTCCTGGGGTCCAGGATCGCCCTGTAACGCTATGGCTAAATCTCACACCAGGTTCGTCTGCCAGTCGTGCGGGTACGAGTCTCCGAAGTGGATAGGCCGCTGCGCCGACTGCGGTCAGTGGGCCTCGCTGGTGGAAGAGGTCGTTGAAGTATCCAAATCGCCGGCGCGGTCGGGGAATTTGGGAGATTTCGCCTCTCCGACCCCAATTACCGACCTGTCGGCGGCCGGCGCGACACGCACCTCCAGCGGCATTTCTGAGTTCGACCGCGTGCTGGGAGGCGGGGTAGTCGCCGGTTCTCTCGTGCTGATCGGCGGAGACCCCGGCATCGGCAAATCGACGCTGCTCATCCAGGTGGCCGGCAACCTCAGCGCGCGTTCCGGCAGGGTGCTCTACGTGTCCGGCGAAGAGTCGGCGGAGCAGATAAAGCTGCGGAGCAATCGGATCGGAATCTCCACTTGCGAACTGCTTGTGGCATCGGAGACGAGCATCGACGCCATCGAGCATTACGTCACCAACTTCAAGCCCGCGTATGTAGTGATCGACTCCATTCAGACCATGTATGACTCCGACCTGTCTTCCGCCGCCGGAACAGTGAGCCAGGTACGGAGCTGCACCGCCATACTCACAAAGATAGCAAAGAGCGCCGCAATCCCCGTCTTCATAGTCGGCCATGTCACCAAGGAAGGGTCGCTTGCAGGGCCGAGGGTCCTGGAACACATGGTCGACACGGTGCTCTACTTCGAGGGCGAGCGGCACCACTGGTACAGGGTCCTCAGGGCCGTCAAGAACAGATTCGGCTCGACCGACGAGATCGGGATCTTCGAAATGCGCGAGGAGGGACTTGCCGAGGTCGCCAACCCTTCCGAGGCGCTATTGGAAGAGCGCCCTCAGCGCGGGGCCGGGTCGGTGGTCACGAGCACCATGGAGGGGTCGAGGCCGATTTTGGTGGAAATCCAGGCTCTGGTCGCGCCCTCGTATTTTACAAGCCCCAGGCGCACCTGCACCGGCGTGGATTACAACAAGATGCTGATGATACTCGCTGTCCTCGAAAAGCGCGTGGGACTCGGCCTGGGGAACAAGGACGTATATGTAAACGTTGCAGGCGGGGTCAGAATAATCGAGCCCGCGGCCGATCTGGCGATTGCCCTGGCGATAGCGTCGAGCCTTCTGGACTGCGGCGTCGATGCCGCCACGATCGCCATTGGCGAGATCGGCCTGGCGGGAGAGATTCGCACCGTGACTCAGACCGAAAAGAGGATCAAGGAAGCGGCGCGGCTGGGCTTCGAAAGTGCTATAATGGCGTATCGCGGCACAGCCAACCTGCCCAGAGATGGCAGACTGCTCTCCGTCGGGGTGACCTCGCTGCGCGATGCAATCGACGCGGCATTCTCCGGGAAGAAAACAGAAACGAGTAACGAGTAACGAAAAGGGAAGTCGAAAGTCGAAAGTCAAAAGTCGAAAGTCGGGTGTGCCTCCGTTCGGGCGGATTTGAAATCCGGCCCGGAAAGGAACAATGTGGGCATCTCCGATGCCCCTAAACAACGCTGCAATTCGGGTGGTTGTTTCGGGGGATAGCAAATCCGCCTCGACACGAGTGACTTTCGACTTTCGACTTTTGACTCTTGACAATGAACCATGACAGCAGCCTAATAGATAAAATCCGGAAACTCAAGGCCGAGCGCGGTGCGGTGATACTCGCGCACAACTATCAGCTCGCCGAGGTGCAGGACATCGCCGACTTCCTGGGCGATTCGTTGGAACTCTCGCGCAGGGCCGCCGCGACCGGCGCTGAAGTCATCGTCTTCTGCGGCGTTCATTTCATGGCGGAGACCGCCAAGATTCTTAGCCCGGATAAGACGGTGCTTATACCCGACATCAAAGCGGGCTGCCCTATGGCCGACATGATAAACGCGGCGCAATTGATCGAGTTCAAGAAGCAATACCCCGGCCGTCCGGTGGTGGCTTACGTGAATACCAGCGCGGCCGTGAAGGCCGAATCGACGATCTGCTGCACATCGGCGAACGCGCTGCGAGTGGCGGAATCCATAGACGCGGACGAGATACTCTTTGTGCCGGACAAGTCGCTCGCGGAGTACGTCGCATCCAAAACAACCAAGCGAATCATCCCCTTCCCCGGGTTCTGTCCTACCCATCACCGGATTCTGGCAAAAGACGTTATGCGCGCAATGGAGGAGCACCCGGAGGCGCTCGTCTTGGCTCACCCGGAATGCACCGCGGAGGTAATAGCGCTGGCGGATTCGGTGGAAAGCACCTCCGGAATGCTTCGATACGCCGCGGCCAGCCCAGCGAAGGAGTTCATTATCTGCACTGAGCGGGGCCTCATTCACGGCCTGGCAAAGCGCAATCCGGGCAAGGCATTCTACAGTCCCAGCGCGGCGAACATCTGCCCCAATATGAAGAAGATCACCCTGGAAAAGGTGCTCTGGAGCCTTGAGGATATGAAATACGCAATCGAGCTGGACCCGGAGACTATCGAGAAAGCTCGAGGCGCCATAGAAAGGATGATAGCCCTTTGACGGTACTCGACCGAGCATACATAGAATCCGTGGTCGCGCGCGCCCTTGCCGAGGATGTGGGGAGCGGGGACATTACCACTGTTCTGACGGTCCCCGAAGACGCGAAAGCCGCGGCCACAATAACCGCCAAGGCGCGGGGGGTGATCGCCGGGCTGGAGGTCGCTCGCGCCGTGTTCCTGGCCGTTGAGGAGTCGGTCGAGTTCACCCAGCAGTGCCGTGAGGGCGCGGGGGTAGACATAGGCGACCCGATAGCCTATGTCGCGGGCAGCGCGAGAAGCATTCTGACCGCCGAAAGGGTTGCCCTGAACTTCCTTGGGCGCATGTCGGGGGTGGCGAGTGTGACCTCCCGATACGTCAAAATCGTTTCGCATACCTCGGTCCGCATAGTCGACACGCGCAAGACCACACCCGGCCTGCGGCGGCTGGAGAAATATGCCGTCGCAGTTGGCGGCGGATACAACCATCGCTTCGGTCTATCGGACGGAATACTGATAAAGGACAACCATATAGCCGCCGCCGGCGGCATCGGGGCCGCGGTAAGCGCCGCGAAGAGCAAGGCCCCGCACACGCTCAAGATCGAGGTTGAAGTGACGAACCTGGATGAACTCCGGGAGGCCATCGACACCGGCGCGGATGCGGTCCTGCTGGACAATATGCCCCTGGACGATATGGCCGAAGCTGTGCGCATCGCGGCGGGCAGGGTAATCACCGAAGCATCGGGCGGGGTGAGCGAGTCGACCGCCGCAGCCATCGCCGAGACCGGGGTGGATATAATATCGGTCGGTGCCCTCACGCACTCAGTGCCGGCGCTGGATTTGAGCCTGAATTTCGATTAGGGCAGAGAGCGGAAGGAGGTCAAGCATTAGTCGAGAAGTTCGCATTGGGATAGCCGGCGCGGGAACGATGGGTTCCTGTCACGCTGCGTACATGAGGGAGGGAAAGATCAAACGATGCCGGTCTGACGGCCGTTTGCGATGCGGATCCCGCGAAGCTGGAGTGCTACCCGGACTTGAGGACCTTTACCGGCAGCGCCGATATGATCCGCTCCGGAGAAATCGATGCCATACTGATCGCGACGCCACATTACGATCACACATCCGCTGGCATCGATGCGTTGGAGCAGGGCTTCACGTGCTTATCGAAAAGCCGATCTCCGTTCATAAAGCGGATTGCCTGCGCCTGATTGCTGCTCACAAGGACACCAGGCAGGTCTTCGCAGCGATGTTTAACCAGCGCACCCTTCCGACATTCCGCAAGGTCAAATGGCTTATCGACAGCGGCGAACTTGGGGAGATTACCCGAGTCAACTGGATCGTTACGAACTGGTTCCGAACTGATGCGTACTATGCATCCGGCGGGTGGAGAGCCACCTGGAAAGGAGAGGGAGGGGGGGTGCTGCTCAATCAATGCCCGCATCAACTCGATCTTCTGCAATGGATGGTGGGAATGCCCTCCAGGGTCCGCGGATTCTGTGGGTTTGGGGTCAAACGCAACATCGAAGTCGAGAACCAGGTCACCGCATATATGGAATACCCCAACGGAGCAACCGGCGTGTTTATCACGACCACCGCCGAAGCTCCCGGTACCGAACCGACTGGAGATTGCGGGCGAGCGTGGAAAAGTCGTGGTCGAAATTTCGCAGTTGCGGTTCACGAGGAATGAGGTCGCGATGACCGAATTCAGCCGGGATTGCAAGACAGGCTTTGCCGCACCTCCCGTGTGGCATGTAGATATCCCCGTGGCCGGCGAAGTGGGGGAGCACGAGGGAATCACGCAGAATTTCGTGGATGCCATTCTCGACGGCGTAGGGCTTATAGCGCCCGCCCAGGAAGGGATGGCGTCGGTGGAAATCGCCAACGCGATGCTTTATTCGTCGCTTATCGACGACACGGTGGAGATGCCGCTCGACGCTCACGCTTATGAACTCGCGCTGGGGAAACTCATAGCCGACTCAAGCGTCGTTGACGGCTAGGCGCTTATTGCGGCCGGAACGACAATTTGTTGTCGCTAAAAGCAGACGAGGCGGCCTTTGGGTTTTTCGCGTTATTGGTCGAAACGGAAGTTCAACCCAGCGGGATCGGCCAACGTGGCCGCGGCCCTGGATCCTGCACTTTCCGTTTCGACCGAAAAGCGGTAAACCCGACACGTTTTCGTGTTCGGCTCCCCGAACGCTTTCGGGGCACTTTTCCCCGGTGAAGTCCGGGGAGAAGCCTAGTCCCTCGGGAACTAAGTTCTGCGCAAGACGCATTGAATTCTCATCACGAAAACACGAAAGTTGTTTCGGGAAACCCTTTTCCCGAAACCCTGCGCGGTGGGAGTATCGGGAAAGGGGTTTCCCGATACAACAAAAATCCCGGTCGAATGAATTCGCGGCTACGGCAGCACAAAGTCCCCCGTCGGGGACTGCATCTCCAGTCGGCGAAGGCCGACTTCGTGCTTTGTAGCCCCGGTTTCAACCGTCAGGGCGGACGGGCGAGGCGCTGCCCAGGGAGGGGCCCCTTTCCCAACCGTCAACTGTCAACCGACAACCATTCTTAGAAGAAGGAAGCCAACCAATGAACTTGGAACAAATTGCAGCCCAGCTTTACACTGTCAGGGACTTTATCCGGACTCCGGCCGATATCGCTGAGTCACTAAAAAAGATCAGTAAGATCGGTTACCGGGCCGTGCAGGTCAGCGGGATGGGTCCCATACCCGAAAGCGAATTGATGGAAATACTCGACGGCGAAGGACTCATCTGCTGTGCAACGCACGAAGACAGCCAAACGATTCTCTCGAACCCGCGGGCGATCGCCGAGCGTTTGGACAAGCTGAACTGCACTTATGCGGCTTATCCCTATCCGAGCGGCGTCAGGCTCGATACCCTTGACGATGTGAAAAGGCTGGCTGCCTCGCTTGACGCGGCAGGCAAGACGCTGCGCGAGGCGGGAAAGGTGCTTACCTACCATAACCATCATGTGGAGTTCAGGCGTTTCGACGGCCAAATGATGTTGGAAGTGCTCTATGATGGGACAGACCCGGCTAACTTGCAGGGAGAGATCGATACGTATTGGGTCCAGAATGGCGGAGGAGACCCGGCGGATTGGTGTGCGCGGCTCAAGAACCGGCTGCCGGTGATTCACCTCAAAGATTACCTGGGTGGGATCGGACAACACACCGATTTGGACGGAGATCGGGAGCGGCAATCTGAAATGGCGGGAGATAATCGATACCGCCCAAGACTCCGGGTGCAAATGGTTCATCGTGGAACAGGATACCTGCCCCGCGGACCCGTTCGATTCGTTGGATACCAGCTTCCGGTATCTCCGGGACCACATTTGCGGGTAAGGCGGACGCACTGACGTTTCATCAAGCAGACCGAATTTTAATCGCGAAAACGCGAAAGGGCGAAAGCACGAAAGAAGGGAGTGGGTCGCGGAAACTCAGGGCGGAGAACCTCGAAATGCTCCACATTTCTTTGGGTCCCCACACTTTTCGCGTTTTCGTAATTTCGCGCTTTCGCGATTAGGCGCTTAGCGCCTCCCTAGAAACAATTTGTTGTCGCTAAGGCGGATTCGACGGCGCACCGCCTTTGGGTTTTCCGCTTTATGGTTGTTAAGGGATGGCCGATGAGCTATACTTGCTTTGCCTGGGCGGAGGGTAGGGCAACGCTGGGAGCTCTCCCGAGCGCCGACTCAGGTGTTGTTCAAGGGATGGGGGTGGAAATCTCCGCCCCCTCCAAATCATCCCTTAACAACCGAAAAGCGAAAAACCCGACCGCCTGCCTTGGTCAACTGCCACCGTAAGGTGGCCACTTTTCCCCAGCGAAGTCTGGGGAAAAGCGTAGATCCCTTCCTTCACTTTACAAATTGGGAAGCGTGATTTGCTTAGCCCTTATGCTTAGAATAGACAAGATCGTTGCCAGAAGTCTCGAACTGCCTTTGCGGGAACCCTTTGAGACCGCGCAGAGGCGCGCCACGACCTCTCCCACCGTGCTAGTTGAGCTGCATGCCGGCCAGATTGTCGGCTATGGGGAAGCTACCCCTGTCAGATACGTTACCGGAGAGGACGTTTCCACCGTTATTCACGATATCGCCATCGCGTCGCAGGCCATGGAAGGGACAAAACTGAGCGAATTTCGCCTGTCATGCCGGAAGCTCGCCGAGGTGTTGCCTTACGGCAGGTCGGCTCGGGCGGGCATCGAAATGGCGATTTACGACGCGATTTGCAAGCATCTCGACATGCCGCTTTACGAGTTTTTAGGCGGGGCGCCGGTCCGGATCGAAACCGACGTCACGATCCCGATAGTCTCCCCGGAGCACGCTCGTGAGCTTAGCCGGGAAATGAGTTCGCGGGGGTTCACCAAGTTCAAGGTCAAGGTCGGCAAGGGTTTTGACGAGGACATCGCCCGAGTGATGGCGATAGCCGAAGGCGCGCCGGGATGCTCGTTTCTTATCGACGCAAACCAGGGGTTTGCGCCCGACCGGGCCGTGAGCTTCGCCGCAGACCTTCTCAATCGTGGGATCAAGATCGAGGCGTTCGAGCAGCCGGTGGATATGTCGGACCTCGAAGGGATGCGCCGGGTCACGCAGCGCTCCGGGGTTCCCGTTTTTGCCGACGAAAGCGCCCAGACTCCCGCCGATGTGATAGAGATTGTGCGTTGCAGGGCCGCCAACGGCGTGAACCTCAAGATCCAGAAATCGGGCATGCTGGGCGTTTTGGAGATATCCTCGATTTGCAGGGCCGCGGGACTGGCAATGATCTTTGGCTGCATGTTGGAATCCAAACTCGGCCAGTCGGCGGCGGCGCACATCGGGTGCTCCGTCGCCATACGTGTCTTCGATCTGGACAGCGATCTCCTGCTCGCCCGGCAGCCAGTGGAGGGCGGAGTGGAAAGACATGGCCCTGTGCTCAAAGTCTCGAACCGGCCCGGCTTGGGCTGCGAGATAGTGCCGGGTTGAGAGTTGAGAGTTGAGTGAAAGGAAATCATCTGCCTCAACCCTAAACACTAAACCGATCCACTTTCAGCTCTCGTCATCGGACTCGCTGGTAAGATGGAATTCCCTCATCTTGTTGGCCAGAGTCTTGCGGTCGATTCCAAGCACGCGGGCGGCAGCGCACTGGTTCCAGTTCTTATGCTTGAGCACCCGCTCGATGTGGTATTTTTCCACATCCCTCAGTGATGCTGTTATAGGAATATCGTCTCCTCGCGCGGTTTGCGCTCCACCCCAGCGGGGTATCGGCGGTGTCTGATGATGCTCCGGGCAAACAAGGTGCGGGCCGCAGAGTATTATCGCGCGCTCGACTCCGTTGTCCGCGCCGTCACGCTGCGTCAGTATCACAGGTAGATTGGGTTTGTGCTTCTTGATCGCGTTGACCAACTGCAGAGCGCGCTTCGCCTGCGCGCTTGCGTCCACGAAGACCAGGCCGACCTTGGGTTCGAGCGCGGCGCGAAGCCCATCGGAGCCAGTGGTGGCAGCGATTACCTCGCGGGCGGCGTCGCCGAAGAGCCGCGAGGCCAGGTTGCGCATCCTTGCCTCACCGCCGATTATCAAGATGGACTTGCTTTCCGACAATTGCCGTCTCCCCACCTGTCATGCTCCATTATTATATAGCCACGTTGCTAGGTGTAAAGGAAGGTTAGGGTTAGTAGGGTTAGTAGGGTTAGTAGGGAAGGGAACAAAGCCCCGATACAGAATCGCGCTCCCTTCCCCTACTAACCCTATTACCTAAAACCCTATTAGCCCTTCCCGCGCGCGCCTGCGCATTTTGTGCGACAATAGCGAACGGGTAGAATAATTGTGTTAGCACCCCGACCCAAGGATAGGTCTGGTGAGGTGATGAACATGGGCAGTATGATATACACGATGGCTGTCTGTGCTATTGTCGTGCTGGCGACCGCGAACCCTCCGGCGTGGTCGCAGGCGCCGGCGCGGTATACATCCGCCGAATTGGACGAACTGCCTGCTCCGATTGCGCTGTATCCCGACCTGCTGCGGCCCAGATTTGCGCGGGGACCTATATCGACCAGGTGCGGCAGGCCGAACACCTCGTTCAAGGTCAGGGCGTTTCCAACCCGGCCCCGAGAGGCGGCGGTGGCGGGAAACGGCAGGGTGGTAGGTAGATAAAGACGGACCACCCGAATCATACTCTGGGTGGCGATTTCCGAATCGCCACCCAGAAATCCCTTTCCCGATGCTCCGACGGGCCAGGGTTTCGGGAAAAGGGTTTCCCGAAACAACTTTCGTGTGAAATACTCCGGACTTCCAACCGCGAAGAAGAC
>CAWGNL010000060.1:0-77223 GCA_963823885.1 uncultured bacterium | reverse complement strand
TATGTTTATACCGTTTCCTTGAGTCAGTTACGTATTGCTATCGTAACCGCGCCGATAGGTATACTGCTGCCTGAGAGAAACACCTTGTGCAGCCAGACACCGATCTCCCTGCTAAACGCCGTAAGGATCATAAAAAGCGTGACAAACGGAGTGGAGGCAAGGAGAAACGGGCGTCTTCTTCCCCACTTACTCCTATGCCGGTCGCTCTTGAAGCTCATTATCGGGTTTATCACGAAACTTATCGCACTGATTGCGGTCGTGACGTAAAGGGAGATAATCAGATTCGAAGCTCCAAGATGCTTGAGCATTAAGGGCAGTACCGTAGGATGCACCATCTCCATGCACATGAAGCAGAAATCCCCCCAAAGAAGCCAGAAGAACATCATCGCGAGCGTTTTCTTAGTGTATTCCAGCGTGCCCCGGCGATAAAGTCTCTTGGATTCAGGCAGTTCGCATGGCAATTCTTTACGCTCCACTATCTCACACTAACTCGGCATTCACCAGCACGCCGGAAGACATCTGTTTACTGCAACTTCATCGGGGACCCGAGAATGTTGGCCAATCCTATCTTTGGCAATACTTGGATCGTGTGAACAGAGCCATCCACCGCAACATAGCTAATCCAGCCATCGTGAATAGTACTTGATATACTGAAAATACTAACCGGTGGGGTAAGCTATATCACCACTGAGGATCCAACTGCCGGTTCCTGGATAAGTCCACGAGCCCTTGTAAACGTAGTCGATTATCTCTCCAACCAGGAGGGCCTTCTGATTGACAATCCTCTGAGGTTTGTTGTTGTTGTTCCACCAGCTGGCGACATAGTTCGGGTTTAATCCATAATGGCCCCAGCGGTCTCTAATATAAGAGCCCTCTACGGAATCCCCGGTGAGATAAGAAAGCTGCGACAAGGGTCGCGAGGGACAGCTGAACACCAATTGGTTTTTCACATAGGGGTATATTTCAGAACACCACGTTGCCTGCGGCCACCAATAAGAGGTACCACTGGTATTGTATAGAGTGTTATAATCACCTACAAGCGGCGGCGGAAGCATATCATTGTTGTCATCCTGATACAGTATCAGTGCCCTCCCGATCTGCCCCAAATTGGCTGCACAGCTCGCTGGCTGAGCCGCCTTCTTCGCCTGAGTGAACACCGGAAAAAGAATGGCCGCGAGTATAGCTATGATCGCGATTACGACCAGCAACTCGATCAATGTGAAGCCCGTTTTTCTGTTCATGTCGCTTGACTCCTTCACAAATCGTCCCTTTCCTCAGGGTGGACCTCCGGAAGGAAGCCCACCCTGGCACATGAGGGATCACGCCCGCTCGGGTGCTTCCTTTTTCTCTATTCGTCACCCGACAAGTCGCTTGCCGTTCGCAGCAAGATTACCGGCTGCACGGCGGAGCCGACCATCTGGCAGGATACAACTCCCGTTATAGAGCCGAATGCATACTGCTCCGAGAATGTGCCCGATGGCAACTCGAATTGGATATTTAATCCGCTGCCATCATTCACATAGGCGTTGCCGCTCTGATCATAGGAGAAACTGCCCCAGGTCTTGACGAGGAGTCCGATGTTATTCAGGCCGACGCCCTTGTTGACGCCCTGCTGAAGTCCCAGAGCAGCCCCGCCAATCGCCTTGTTGTTCATACCGAGAGGCTGGATGCTGGCGCTTTCGCCGGGGGCAACCCACGATGCCTGAATGTAACGCTCGCCGCTAGTGGGGTTGGTGGTGATCGTTCCGAAGACGGTGGGCGTGGTTCCAATGCCCGGTCCGACGCCGGCCCAATTAACGCGAATGCCGCTGGTCCGATCAGCCGTTTCGATGTAGAAGTAGCCGCCGTAGGCAGCGGTAACCACTTCACCATTCACGCTGACAAGGGAATTGTCCGGCTGACTTTTGGCATTTTGAAGTGACGTCACCGGAACGCTCTGCCCGAGTGTTCCCGAAAGAGTAAAGTCATTGTAGATACCAAGTCTGGTATCGAAGGGGAAGAATCCACTCTTGAAAACCGGCCAGTCCCAGCCTGTGCCTACGCTAAATCGCAAAGAGAAGTAGGTTTCGCCGGCGACGATGGCGCTGAAATCAGTATAGCCGTTGAAGCGGCCCGATTCGTGTGTGGAAGGGTTGGTAACAATTGTCACTCCCGGCACAGGTGTCTCGCTGGCAGTGTAGTTATAGTCGGCGAAGGTTGGATCAGTGGAGTCAGCCTTTTCGCAGTAAAGCTCGTATTGCGTACCATCGGCCTTAAAGAGGTCAATACGGGCCGCGCCGAAGTTGTTGCCGTAGTCATCAATATTCGAGCTATAACCAATCTTGGCCGTCTGGATTGGTGCGTTGAAGCTGAACGGAACAAAAACGTAACCCCACGCGTCGATAGTCAGAGTGCCGGTTATGGTGTAGGCGCCATAAGCATCAGTTGCTGAGTTTGTTCCCGTTCCCGGGTCTCCATTGCAACACCCTCCGAGTGACTCCACCCACGGAGTAAAGTAAAGCGAAGGACCGAGCACGCTATATGAACCAGTGCTGTCGGTCGCCACATAAATGGGCTGCAAGTCGCCAACGGCTGTAAGCACGGGGTTTGATGCTGTGCTGGGAAGGAAGACTCCGCCATTTGTGCAGGTAATCTGCAAGACATATCCGGTATTTCCAGCTACAAGCGAGTGATATCCGTGTAGCCAGACCATGACCCAGACGTCGTCGGTTTCTGACCAGTGGTGAAATTGAAGTTGTTGCTGCCACCGGAGTTCATCTCGAAAAGTTTTGTGGCAGTGCCTCCGCGCGGGATCAGTGTGACCGTTACGTCGTCGCTTCCCGTGGTTGAGCAGGAAGCGCTGTAGTTCAGCACAGTAGTGTTGATCGGGTAAGTGTAGTCGATCGGGACCAGGATAGTGCCGGTACCGCTCGAGTTGGTCACACCGGAAACCGTCGCGCCGCTGGTGTTCTGGAAAGTGCTGAAGTTGGTGGCTATAGCTCCCCGGTTTACGGCCCAGTTGGTGAAATTGCTGCCAGCCGTGTAGTTGGCCTGGCTGGAACCATTGGCGTCGGAGGGGTAATAGGGAATAAACGCTTCGCTGTTAGCTGGGTTAATGGGGTTAGTCGTTCCGCTAAGATAGAAATTGGAGTTTGCATAGTTCGTGCTTCCGTCCGGATTCGTGGTCGTCCACAATGTGGGACAGAACTGCCCTCCCCAGCTATAGTATGCCCAACCGGTCGTAGCAATAATCTCCATCGAGAAGGAAGTCTGACCCTTAACGATATTGGTAATGTCTGTGTAGCCACGCCACTGTTCCTCCAGTGCGCCGGGGGTCTGGCTTTGGGTGTAGTTGTAAGACTGCTCTCCCTCGTTGCCCTGCATGTGGAAGATCAGAAGGTCCCCCGCGGAAGTGATGATATGAATATCCAGATAGCCATAGTTGTTTTCATCGTTTTCCAGATACTTATGGCAGACCGCGCCAAAGTCGATGCGGGCCGTGGCAAGTGGCTGCGTGAAGTTGAAAGGCATCATCAGGCTCGCGGTCGCAAGGCTATCCTGGACCCCCGAGTAGTAGTTGTTAGCGTCAGCGGGATTACCCGGCCACGCATCGGGTGAGAGTCACCGAGAAACGTGTTGAAGTACTCCCCAGGTGATGACGGGCCCTGCGTTGCTCCGTTGCCTGTAGCCCAGTTCGTAAAATCATTTGACGGACCCTCGACTGTGAACGAGTTCGGGCTCGACGGATTGGTCGTGACATTCATTGCAAATGCGTTGGATGCCAATAGTGTGCAACAACATCCCATCAGTAATAAGAGTTTCATTTGTGTTCTCCTTTCTGAAATCGCAGATTGTGTTTTCATCACGAGTCGTAGTACCGCTTTATGCTCTCTTTCCATTTACAGTCTCGTTCACTCTCCTTTCAACCGATTGTGCTGTGAATTACTGGTCAAGCGCATATCGCGCTCAGGCATGGCACTATGCGGTCTCCCGATTCCATCGAGTGGAATTCATTTCCATTAGTAGCATATGTGTTATACCATGCAAGTAGTTCATTGTCAACTGGAACTTGTGTGCTCATGTCACGTTAAATGCTCACTTGCCCTCCTTTCCACCAACTGTGCGGTGAATCGCTTGTTCCAGTGAATATCGCTCCGGCCGGGCGCTATGCACCGGAACAAACAAACCTAACCTCTCGACCGGCGGCTTGGGCAATCTGCCTGGGGATGCTTTCCGGTTCTTGAGTGTTCCTTGGTTGCGTCCCATGCTGCGCGCTCTTGCAATTCCGGACCGCGGAATGCCATTCCAGTATATATCATACGCATTATATCATGCAAATGCTACCTTGTCAACGGCATTTTCGCCGTTTACGCCTGCGATTTTCATGGGTCTGCATTGACGAGGCAGCTTCCGCAACTGAGAAAAAGAGGCCCGGGGTAAGGAAACCCCGGACCATTGGAGAAGAAAGTCTACCTTTGATTTATCTCCTGCGGCGGATCGCAAATCCCATGAGTCCGCACAGGCCGCTCGCGAGCGCGACCAGATTACCAGGCTCGGGGACCGTGGTTCCAGAGAGGACGAAGTCCTTGTTGAGGGCGGGTGTTTGGGAGTTAAAGGGGAAGAAGCCCGGGCCGTAGCTGGTCGGCGGCTCCCAAGAAGTGCCCACTTCAAACATCAAGGTGAAGCCGGGTCTGGCCCGCGACTAGAGCGCTGAAGTCGGTGTATCCGCTCCAGTAACCGCTAGAGCTTATTGTTGCACCCGGCACAGGTGTCTGGCTGGCAGTGTAGTTGTAGTCGGCAAATTGTGGATCAGTAGAGTCAGCCTTCTCACAGAAGATCTCAATATCACCGCCATTGGCCGGAAAGATGTCAATACGGGCTGCGCCCCAGCTGTTGCCATAGTCATTGCAGAGCGCGCTGAAATTGATAACCGCCGTCTGGATAGGCGCGTTGAAGCTAAAGGGAACCCACATTGTGGCCCATGTGTTATTGCCCGCATCGCCGGTGATGGTGTTCGTAACACCCCCCGTAGTTGCTGACGATGTCTCAAAATCTCCCTGGTACCAGGCTCCGCCTGCCATCCCCAACTCGCGAAGTTGACCGCGGGGCCTGTAACGGAATAGTTGCCGCTCGCGTTCGATGTGACGTTGACGGCACCGACCTGAGAACCAAATGCCAGGACGGCAAGAACCGTGACGATAACAGCTGATTTCATTTTTTTCTCCTTCTTTTGCCAGGCGGTTTCACTCTGGCATCTTCAGTAGTGTTTCGCTAATAGTTGATCGACTTGCAATTACGAATCAAAACCACTCTGCTTGCACATCCCTCCTTTCAGTTAAGACTATCGGACGTGATGTATGACCAGTTGCGTCCGACTCTTGAGTGTTTTCTTGGCTCCATCCACACTATGGGCCCTCTCCATTCCACTCAGCGGCAGGCCATTCCATTTCCTACCATGTGTGTTATACCATGCAAATACTACGTTGTCAATAGCAACTTTTCGGTGTTTCGGGATTTGAGGAGCGGCCACAGCGTGATGACGAGGATGCGTACTTACCGTCCGCTCCGGAAATCCCGAAACGAGGCGACGTAACGCACAGGGAACCACCATACCGAGTCAAGGCTGCGACATACTATGAAATGGAAGAACGTGGACATAGGACCGGGTTATTATTACATCACCAGAACCATCACCCAATGGCTGCCGCAGATTGGGAGGATTCGAGTTGGCGGTTTTATGAGCGCGGGGAACCGGTCGGACTAGACTTGGAGCCTTTGATCCTGTAGCGAAAGGCCGCTTCGTTTCGGTGTTTCGGGATTTGAGGAGCGGCCACAGCGTGATGACGAGGACGGTGCACTTACCGTCCGCTCCGGAAATCCCGAAACGAAGCGACGTAACGCACAGGGAACACCAGACCGAGCCAAGGCTGCGACATACTATGAAATGGAAGAACGTCGACATAGGGCCGGAATATTATTACATTACCGGGACCGTCACCCAATGGCTGCCGCAGATTGGGAGGATTCGAGTTGGCGGTTTTATGAGCGCGGGGAGCCGGTCGGACTAGACTTGGAGTCACCGCTGTGCGCGGGTCTCTGGACCCCGCACCTGAAGCCGACCGCAGGTCTCCGGCTCTACCACCACAGACTTGTGATGGGCACGCGGAATTCGTCTCTTTCGCCGGACGGGTAGGGTGCGGCGGAGGAGCACCGCCAGTGCTCCGCGTTTTCACTCGTCTGATGATATTCGGTAACGTTCCATAACGGCTCAGTTAGACGAAGGGCAGCGAGACCTTCGGTCGGTTTGGTGCGGGGTCCTGAGACCGGCGCACAGCAAGGGCCGTGCCGTTTCTCGCGGCTAGACTGTGGCCCGCGTGCAGCGGAACTCGAAGGACTCAATACCGGGGTTCACCTCGAATTGTCGTTCCCGCCGCATAGTGGTGCCTGCCGCCTTCCCCCTCACACGGCCCTTCGGGGCATACGCCCGCGAAGTATCGGACCGGGCAATGGTCCCCATTATCAATTGTCAATTATCAATTCTACCCGGCCGCCGTGTTAGTCTACTTCAGATTGGAAGAACGCCGCTAGTTCCGCGTCCAGATTTTCGAGTGCTCTTTCGCAGCCCAATACTAGATCCGCCATCTTTCGCCATTTCAGTTCGAACGTGTAGGCATGACGGAATGCATGCCGAAAGCCCATGTACCTCTTTGAGTTTGGTCTGTAGGCCGTCGGATATAACAGCTTGGCGCCTTGGTGTCGATTGCGCCATCAGCGAGAGCAGGCCAGCGTGCCACCTGTCTCCGGAGGGGACGGTACCGTCTATCTCAACGGCTATTTTCTTGAAGATAGTTTCGACGCCGGTATAGAAAGAGTGGAGGAATGCAGCAAGAGCAGACAGATCAATGGCGTCGGGATCGACCGTCCGGACTTTCGCGAGCAATGGCTTGTGCAAGTCGACCAACCGCTTCAGTTGACCAAGCTCGAAATGCACCTTATCAACGGTCTCAGGCCACACGCTTCAGCACGCCTTTCCTCTCGATGTACCTGTAAATTCGCTCGGCTCATCCAGGTCGATAAGGTCGAACGGTCTCGATATGCGTTCCATCACGCTGCCTATGGCCCCATAGAATCTCTCCGGCGGCAGCCCGCGGACAGCTAGGTCTATATCCGAATCCGGTCTTTCCAACCCTATGCTTGCAGAGCCGAAAACAAACACCTCTTGCGCCCCCTCCTCAAGGAGGGTCCTTGCCGCCTGTTCGATATCCCGCTGGATACTGCTCCCCTGAGTCACCTTGTCACCCCCGTCGTGTTGTCCTATTATACCACATTTAAGCCCCACCGCCCTGCCTGGCAAAAGGAAACGTAAGAGCTCGACTCTCGGTCAGTACCTTGTCATGCTGAACTCGACTTGCGCATCTCCTTCGCAGTACGAGATCCTGAAACAATTTCAGGATGACACCAAGCCTGATCTGTTACACGGAAACGGCCTTGGTGCTTGCGCACTGAGGGCGGTCGGCCGTTTTCGGGAAAAGGGTTTCCCGAAACAACGGAATTGTCGTTCGCCGCATAGTGGTGGCTGCCGCTTTCCCCCTCATACGGCCCTTCGGGGCATACGCCCGCGAAGTATCAGACCGAATCAACTCTCCATTATCAATTATCAATTATCAATTCTGCCCCTTTTGACACTCAGCGCCCGAACGCGCTAAACTATGAGCTATGTTCATCAAGAGCCTGGAATTATTCGGATTCAAGACCTTCGCCGATAAGACGGAACTCGAGTTGAGCGAGGGGATCACCGCCGTGGTGGGGCCGAACGGCTGCGGCAAGAGCAACATCGCCGATGCGCTGCTGTGGGTGCTGGGCGAGTCCAATGTCCGCGTCCTTCGCGGTCAGCGATCCACCGACGTCATCTTCAATGGCGCCGAGAAGCGCAGGGCCTTGGGACTCGCGGAGGTGTCGCTCACCCTCGATAACACCGACGGCGCCCTCCCCATCAACTACACCGAGGTCACCATCACAAGGCGCACGTTCCGTTCAGGCGAGGCCGAATACTTCATAAACAAGACGCGATGCCGCCTGAAAGATATCTACGAGCTGTTTCTGGACACGGGAATGGGCCGGCAGGCGTATTCATTCGTCACGCAGGGCGAGATCGACGCCGTACTCTCCGCCAAGCCCGAGGACCGGCGCGAACTTCTGGAAGAAGCGGCGGGGATCAAAAAGTACCGCTATCGCCGCCAGGAGGCCCTCCGCAAGCTCGATCGCACCGAAGCGAACCTGCATAGAGTCAAAGACATAATGTCCGAAATAGGCGGCCAGTTGGCGCCTCTCGCGGAGCAGGCCGAGCAGGCCAAAAAGTTCAACGAGCTTCAGTCGCGCCTGTGGGATATCGAGATCGGACTGCTCATCAGAGACCTGCGCAAGTTCACCACCACTCTAGCCGAACTCCGCGAGTTCAAGGAAGAAAACCAAAGCAGGAAAGAGGAGTTCGAGGCTCGCCTTACCGAGTTGGAAGCCGCCAAGGACTCGCAGGCCGCGGACCTCACCCAGATCGAGGAAGAACTCGAAAACTCCCGGCGGGTCCAGCAGACCGTCTCCGCCAACGTTGGCAGGGTCGAGAGCAAGTCCGCCCTCACCGAGGAAAGGTTGAAGCTGGCCGCGACGACCAGGGACCAGGCGGATACCGAGATCGCGACGCTATCGCGCAAGATCGAGGAGACTCAGGCGCGCATCGAGCAACTCGTCCTCGAAGAGCGAGCAAGCTGTGATACCGAGTCCAGGGTCCGCGGCGAGGTAGATGCGCGCGTCAAGATTCTTGCCGGGTTGGACACCGATTTCGACGCGGCGTCCCGCACCGTGAGCGACCAGAAGGCAGAGCATCTGGAGCTTGCCAAGGAATTGGCGGCAAAGCGCAACGCGCTCGAGAACTCCAGGGACAGGGTGGTGCGGCTCGATGCCGCTCGGCACAAATGCGAGCAGGAGATTGCCGCGCTGACCGATCAGAAACGCGAGGCTTTCGAATCCGCGGCCGAGGCGGCGCGCCAGGCTCAAGCCTTCCAAAGCCGGGTTCAGGAATCCGCTGAAACGATCGCTCGCCTCACCGACGAGCGCAGCCATGCCCGATCGTGAAGCCCAAGTCCGCGCAAACAAGGGGCGGAGGTCTCTCGCGACATCGCCGCGCGGTCATCGCGGCTGGCGACCCTCAAGGAAATGGCGGAGTCGCACGAAGGGTTCTTCGAGGGAGTCAGGAGCGTAATGTCCGCCCGCCGAGCCGGCAAGTTGAGCGGGTCTTTCGCGGTGGTGGCCGACGTGATAACCGTCCCCAAGGGCTGCGAGACCGCGATCGAGACGGCCCTGGGCGCCAGCGTGCAGGACATCATCACCGACTCGGTCGAGGACGCCAAGCGAGCGATTGAGTTTTTGAAGGACAAGAGGGCCGGCAGGGCCACTTTCCTGCCGCTGGAGAGCATGAGGGCCTCCGGCAGCGACCTCCGCGGCGAAATGAACGGCGCGGTCGGGATCGCCGCCGATCTGATCGACTACGACACACAATACGATCCGGCGATCAGGCCGCTCCTGGGCAGGACGGTGGTCGCCGATGATATCGACGCAGCCCACGCCCTGTCGAGGCGGCTCAGCGGGTGGAACAAGATTGTCACCCTCGAAGGCGAGATGATCGTTCCCAGCGGCGCTATCACGGGCGGCGCGAGGAAGAGCAGGGGACCTGATCTGCTGTCGAGGAAACAAGAGATCGACTCGCTTACCGGGGAGGTCACGAAACTCAAAGCAGCCGCCGCGAATTTTGCAGGGGACACTGGAGACCGCGCAGTCGAGGGTAATGGACCTGGCGACCGAGATCAAGGATGCCGAGCAATCTCTCTCCGAGGCACGCATCGCCCTGGCTGAAAACCACAAGCGAGCAGACTTCGACTCCAGGGAAACGCAGCGGCTCTCCGGGCAGATCGAAACGGTCTGCCTCGAAAAAGGGGAATCCGAAGCGCTGCGGGCAGCCGAGGCCTCGAATGTGGAGCGCATCGAGGCCGAGCTTGCGACCGCCGGGCAGGAAGACACAGACCTCGATCAGAGGGTCGCGGGAGTCGAACAAGATATCGAAACCCTCCAGGGCAAGCGGTCTCGCGAGCGCGAAGATCTGATGCGCCTCAACGTCGAACTGGCGAGCGCCGCCGAGCGCACCACCGCCCTCCGCCGATTCATCGAGGAGGCTCGCGCGACACTCGGTGATCTGAACTCGGGTCTTGTCGCCCGGCGCTGCCAAATCGATGGGATTTCCGCCGATCTCGACCGGCTAGTGAGCGAGCGCGAAACTTATGATCGGGAACTGGCGACTCAGCGCGATCTGCTCGCGGCGGCGGATAAGACCCTCGCTGAGATAACGCGCAAACGCGCTCTGGCGCATTCCGCCTTGAGCGAAGTCGATGCCCGTCTGCGGGAGACCGGCGCCGCCGAAACCAACTTGCGGAGGCAATGCGCGACGCCGACGTCAAGGAGGCCCGCCTCGAGGTGCAAATCCAGCAGGCGGCCGACAGGCTCAGCCAGGAATACGATCTTACATTCGAAAAGGCCATGGCCTGGCCGGAGGAAGAGATCGAGGTCGAGCGCGGCACGGCTTCCGAAGTCGCGCGGTTGCGGCGCGAGATCAAGGACATGGGGCTGGTCAATGTGGGCGCGCTTGGGGAATACGAACGCATCAAGGAGCGATGGGATTTCCTTACCGAACAGCGCACCGATCTGGAAAGCGCCCGCGACCAGATCGATGCGGCGATCAAGGAGATCGACACCAGCACGCGCGGGCTGTTTATGGAAACGTTCAATTCGACCGCGCGCAACTTCGACACGGTCTTCAGGCGCCTGTTCGGAGGAGGCAAGACGGAGCTCGTCACTCACAGAGCCTAACGACCTGCTGGAGACCGGCATCAATGTGATCGTTCAGCCGCCCGGCAAGAAGATGCAGGACATGGCGCTGCTCTCCGGGGGTGAGAGGGCACTTACCGCGACCGCGCTGATATTCGCCCTGCTGATGGTGAGGCCGAGCCCGTTTGTGATGATGGACGAGGTGGATGCCCCGCTTGATGAAAGCAACGTCGAGCGATTCGCCGAGGTGCTCAAGGAGTTTGCCGGAAATTCGCAGTTTGTCGTCGTCACGCACAATCGGGCCACCATGGAGGCCGCGAACAACCTCTACGGGGTGACCATGCAGGAACCGGGGGTCAGCAAGGTGATTTCCGTCAGGCTTGCCGCCGAGGGTCCGATCGCGAGCGAGATCGCGGAATCTCCTCAGGAGATAGGAGTTAGGAGTTAGAACCCAGATCCCCAACCCGCGTCGATGGTCCGGGTTTCGCAGGGCAGGGCCAACTTCTAACTCCTAACTCCTAAAGCGGCGCAGCCGCAACCAAGAAGGCCATCGCCGGAAAATCAATACGGCCTTTCCGTAATTCGGAAGGTCGGTGGTTTCTTCACAGTATCTTACAACTGAAATCCGAGGTCACATATCAAAGTTCGGTACAGCTTGTATAGGATTTCAGTTGTAAGATACTACGCTTTTCCCCAGATTTCGCTGGGGAAAAGTGGCCACCTTACGGTGGCAGTTGACCAAGGCAGGCGGTCGGGGTTTTCGCTTTTCGGTTGTTAAGGGATTTGAACAACACCTGAGTCGGCTCGGGAAGCTCCCCAGCGTTGCCCTACCCTCCGCCCAGGCAAAGCAAGTATAGCTCATCCGCCATCCCTTAACAACCATAAAGCGGAAAACCCAAAGGCGGTGCGCCGTCGAATCCGCCTTAGCGACAACAAATTGTTTCTAACAGGGCGCTAAGCGCCTAACCCGCGGAATGCCGTCTGAGCTTTAGCGAGACAAATGCCGCGGATAGGGTCGAACTCAGCACGAGCAGGCTCGAAGGCTCGGGAACGGGCTGGGTTGGGATGACCGGGGTTAATGATGGGGACGTCACTGATGAGTGATGGCTGCTCAAGGTGGCGGCCAAACCGCCTCCCAGCCCGGCGAGTGCTCCAAGCCAGCCCAGGGACAGCCCCCCGCCGTCGGCGGCAACAGGTGGAATGGCAGCGACGTCCGGCTGGGCTATCGCGGCCATGTCTTCCGGCAGGGCCGCCAACTCCGCGGGCTGCCCCTCGGTGGCCTGGGGCGCTGCGTCCGTGGTGAGGACGGTCGGCGGAGCGGCCACGACGGCCTCGATTGCGGACACTTCCGGGCCCCCGGCGAGGACCTTAGTCTCGATTACGGGCACTGCCGCGATTGTGGAGTCGTTCGAGGGTCGGCGCCGGCCGCTGCGATGCCGGATGCGACGTGCTGGGCGGCGTTCGGGTCGATCCCCACCGCCGCGCCTGACTTCGTCTGTAGAGCGGGCTTGGCCGAAGTTCTAGCCGCTGCGCGCGGAAGAGTTGAGCTAATCGGGTTGCCGCGGGATCGCCAGAGCACGGGAGTTCCGTTGGTCGAGGCAAACACGACTGTCCCTCTACTGAGGGTTCTGGAGCTATGACGGAATCCGCCATCCGGCGCGATATCGCAGCAGACCACTCTGAGCGGCTGCTTGAGCGTTGAAACCTTGAGTTCGGAACTGAAGTACCTGACCAGCTCGGCCTTCCCTACGTGGAAGTAGGCAGTATATCTGGAAGCCACGATTGGGTCGGTATTGACCTGGCGGACCAGTTCCCGTACTGTTGATACAGGATGTTTCAGGAATGTTCCTGTCGCTTTTTGCGTATCTGCAAGCCCGGGCGCCGCGATAAGCGCGATTATGATCGGTATAGCAAAGGCACGTTTCACGATGTATCCTCCTTCGGAAAAGTCGAAAGTCACAAAGTCAGAAAGTCAAGAGTCGGGACCCCCGCACATATGCAGCCCCCGACGGAAGTTCGAGGTTCGAGGTCAGAATGGACCCCGCAGCCACCGGCTCCGGACCGATATTTGGGCAACCGAGCTTCAAGGAGCAGGGGGAATTGGCCCGGCCTCCTTGGTCTCACTTGTTTATGTGCAATAAACGTGCCAAACTTGAGTTGGACGCACGGCGGGGCTTGAAGAAGGCCAAGAATATAGGCTTGGCGGGAACTATTTGCATGAGATGAGCGTAAAATGAAGCGTCCTGCATGATACTAAAACTAAAGATGTGAAGCTCGCAGACGATAATTGTAACGAGCGACCAGTGCTGAGGACTGACTTAGGAGGATGCGAATCGGTGAGAAGATCGACGCTTGCGCACACAGCGCTTTGTTGCATGGCTGCCATTGTCTTGCTCGCATATCCATATCCGGCGACGGCGGCCGGAGCCACGTACCCAACTTCGAGCAGCGCTTCGTCCAACGCGGCGATTGCCCCACCTGCCGGGGTGTCTCCTTCCGTGCCTGTCCCGGCTGTGACTGTTCCACCCGCGGTTAGTGAGAATTACCGGATAGTGGAAGAGGACGTTCTGCGACTGGACGTCTGGAACGAGCAGCAGCTTTCCAACATTCAGATGCAGGTTACGACGGATGGTAAAGTCAATATCCCTTTCCTGGGGCCGGTTCAGGCTACGGGGCTGACTCAGGGCGAACTCGCCGAGGAGATAGTGAAGAAGCTTGCGGATGCGCAAATCCTGTACAACGCGAAGGTTCAGATCACTATTATGACACTTCACCAGCCCCTGGTGCGCGTCTTGGGACAGGTGAACCGCCCGGGCGCCTGTGTGTTCAAGGATGGCGACAGGGTATTGGATGCCGTGGCGTTGGCGGGAAGCTATACGGATACCGCGATGCTTGAGAGTGCTACGCTCACGCACAAGGGTTCCGACAAGCCCATCCCGCTGGACCTGCGCAAAATGATGGACGGTGACCTCACGCAGAACTATGAACTCCGCAACGCTGATACCATATACATACCGCCTTCCGACTATCAGGACAAGATTTACGTGCTGGGCCAGGTTCAGCGCCCGGGCATTTACGACCTCAAGAAGAAAACCACGGTAATGGCGGCCATCAGCCTGGCAGGCGGGCCCACGGATCGCGGCCATGAGATCGACCATCGTAGTGCGCGGATCCCCGGGAAAACCAGATCGTGTCAAGTGCAACCTGGCGAGGCTTATCGACAAAGGAGACATGAGCCAGGACGTCAGTTTGCAGTCAGGAGATGTCGTGCTTGTTCCGGAAACCAAGAAACCTGACTGGAACAAAATTTCCTCCGTCTTGAACTCGGTCCTCTCGATCAGTTACATTAGCAAATACGGATTGTTGTAGCAGGCCTTTTCCGATACCTCAGGAGGGATAGCCAGTGGAGTTTTGGCGAATCTACAGAATCATCCGAAGAAGACGTTGGCTGATTCTACTCGGTACGCTTGTGTGCGTCGGAGTGGTTGCGTGGAATATTCTTATGACGCCGCCCTCATATATCGGACGGACGACGTTGATGGAGTCCACCGGAATGTCGCACGAAGGCGTCCCTTTGTACCCCGAGCAGATGATCCAGTTGGACATGCGACTCAAGTTGTCGAACCTCGGCGTCATCGCCACAAGCGAAAGAGTTTTGACCAATGCCGTCAGTACCCTTTCGGACCTGGGTGTTCACGAGACTCCCGAAGAGATTCTTGCCGCCACATCGGTCCAGCCTGTCAAGGACACGAATATTCTCGCTGTCGAGGTCACGCTCCCAGCGCGCGACACGTCGGAGGACGCAAAAAGAGCGGCTCAGGAGGATGCCAAAGTGGCCGCTGACGTGGTCGCTGCCGAGTTCAAGAGGGCTTATGCCGAACTCAACAATTCGGCTGTAAGGCAAAGCCGCGAGTTTATAGAGGCCCAGCTCGAAACCGCCAAGAAGAGTATGGTTAGCGCGCAGGACGCGTTGAAGCAATACAAAGAAAAATACGAGATAGCGCAAATCGATCAACAGGCCATGACTGATGTTCAGAGGTTGGCCCAGGCGAAAACGGAGATGGAACGGGCCAAGACCGATTACGAAAGCCGCGTGGCTCGCTTGAAGCAGCTTACCGACGAGTACGAGCAGCTCAAACCGCACGAATGGGAAGTTGTGAGTGAGGCGACCGAAAAAGACCCTAAGTGGCAGCAAGCTCCAGCAGCAATTGGTCCAGTTGGAGACCCAGAAGGCATCCATGGTCAATGGCGGTCCCGGACAACAACGTAGAGGCCCCAATCATCCGGAAGTCGTCTCCCTGACAAAAGAGATAGAGGAGGCACGTCGGCAACTGGACTCCACCGCGCAGCGTTCTCTGGGAGGTCAGGAGAAGGGCAAGAATCCGGTATATCAGACTGCCCTTGAAGGCCTGCTCAGCGCCAAGGTAGACGCAGTCGCCGGAGATGCGACGCGCATCGGGGCAGCAAAAGAAGTGGAAGCGGTGCGCAGCGAGATGAAGTCGCTTCCGGAACAGCAGGCCAAGATGGCGGAACTGGATACCAACGCGAGGTCTGCCACCGACACTTATGCCCTCCTCAAGCAGAAACTCGACGAAGCCAAGCTGAAAGAGGGACAAGCCAATCACGAAGTGGAGCTGAAGACAATCGATCCCGCCTATGTGATTCCGGCGGGCAACAAGTCGCTCGTGAAACTGTTCTTGGCGATGGCGCTGGGTCCGCTGCTTGGCATAGGAACTGCTCTGCTGTTGAACTATACCGACAACTCGGTCAGGACTGCCGCCGATGCGGAAGCATTGCTGGGGCTGCCGGTGCTGACCGCGATACCGCATACCCGGGCTCACTCATTGGCCAGGCAGCGATGCCCGGAGATAATCGATGTCGCGTATCAGACTCTGAGTTCGAACCTGTGGGTGGCCGGCCAGAATCGTCAGTTTAATGCGGTGAGCCTGATAAGTGCCGAGCCCGACACCGGGCGAAGTGTCCTGGCATCGAACCTGGCGGTGACGCTGGCCAGAGAAGGCGCCGCGTAGTGCTGGTGGACGCCGATATGCGCAATCCGGCGCAGCACTTGATATTCGGATTGGATAACAAGGTGGGGCTCAGCAACCTCCTGGGTGGCGCCGCCAGCCTGGAGGATGCGCTCGCTCCCACGAGGGTGCAAGGTCTCTTGGTGGTGCCGAGCGGCCCGATTCCCGGCAATGCCGCGAAGCTCCTGCGGTCGGCTCAGATGAAAGACTTTGCCGGCCAGGTCAAGGACCTGGCTGATTTCGTGATTTACGACACGCCGGCCGGAGTGACGTTCCCGGACCCGGTGCTCGTGGCGACGCAAGTTGGCAACGCCCTTGTGGTTCACTCAGCGGGCAGGGTGTCCAGGGGAAGTGAGGCCGAGCTGAATGCACGGCTGTTATCGCTGGGCGTGAACCTGGTGGGGGTCATATTGAACAACGTCAGGCGCGAAGATAGCAGCGGCTACTTCTATTACCGCCAATCATACCAGGATGCCTTGCCGCCTCGCCTTCCGAAAACAAGGACCGCGAAGGTATAGGTAACGGGTGTCGGGTGATGGGTCATAGGTGATGGGAAGGGACCACCTCCCTTCCCATCACCCGACACCCGTTACCCAACACCCATTCAACCCTTCCCTTCCGAATTCCCGCAGCAAAACGCTGAGCCTGTGGATCGGCAATCCGACTACGTTGAAGTAGCACCCCGAGATCGACGTGATCAGAGGCGCACCCCTGCCCTGGATTGCGTAGGCGCCGGCCTTGTCCAGGGGTTCGCCGGTGGAGATGTATCGGGAGATGACCTGCTCGGAAAGCGCGGCGAAGTAGACGTCGGTGCTCTCGCATGCGCTGCGTTCGATTCCGTTCTCGATCAGTGCAACGCCGGTGTAGACCTGGTGTTTTCTGCCGCTGAGCATGCGCAGCATCCCGCGAGCGTCTTCCACGTCGGATGGCTTGCCCAGTATCTGCTCGTCCACCACCACTATCGTGTCCGCGCCGATTACCAGTGAGTGCGCGTGCTTCGCGGCCACGTCTCGGGCCTTCATGAGAGCGCAGTACAAAACGTGTTCACGGGGGTCGAGGTCGCGAGGCGTCAACGACTCATCGAATCGGCTGGGCGCCACGCGAAAGCTGTCGAAAAGAAGCCCGAGAAGCTCCTTTCTGCGCGGCGAAGCTGAGGCGAGGATGATGTCCATGGCGGAAGTCGAAAGTCAAGAGCCTCTGTTCGGGTATGTTCGCAATCCGGCCCCGCTTGGTTTAGGGTTGACTGTTTACAGTTGGCAGTTAGGGAGGGCGTGGCGCCAATCCACAACCGTCAACTTTACCGAGCGTGCTTAATCCCCACGGCAATGTCTCTGGGAACGGCTTCTCGGATTATCTCCTCGCTCAAGACTTCGGACCCGGTCTTGCGTCCGTTCTCGTATATGGCGGCGACAGTTATCTTGCGGCTGCCGTCCCGGCCTGCCGAGACGACCCTCTGTCTGCCCTCCACGAGTTGCGCGCTGGAGATTTCGTGCACCGGCGCCGGAATAGCTTCGGTGTGCTGGCTCTGGTCCCTGACGATTACAGTGATCCTGGGCTTGCCGGGCTCGGCGGCCTTGATCCGAATTTTGTCGTCGATCTGCAAACGACCAAGGTTCACGCCGGGATTCATTGCCTTCAGGGCGGCAAGCTTCATGCCGAACCGGTGCGCGATCGATCCGCCCATATCGCCCTTGCTGACCGAGTAGACAGCGTCCTTGTCGAGAGCGGGGGCCGGGCGGAACAGGAAATCTACCGCGCTTTCGGCGGCGCCGCGATATATGGCGGGATCCACCGCCGCGACATCGACTGCCACCTTCTCCTTGAACTGCGGCTCCTCGGCCAGATTGGGGACCATCTTGCCGAACTTGAGCTTAGCAAGTTCCAGAACTTCCCCGGCGGTCTTGCGGTCCGGCAATGCTACAACCGGCTTGCCGTTCACGATTATCGCCCATCGCGGGACAACCAGCGTCACTGATCGCTCGATAACTCGCAGCGCCATGTGACGGCTGACCGGAGATGTTCCTTTGGGTGCTCGAGCCACGCAAACATCCTGTTTGAACTCGACCTCCGAGCTGTTGCCACCGGCGCTGTTCTTGACTCGGTCGAGGACGTCCTTTGCAACCTGCTCGGACCCGACGCAGACAACCGGCTTGCCATCGACGATAATCAGGGACCTTGTGTCTCGAAAATGCCCATATGCCCAAACGCAAATCAGCGCCAGCGCGACTGTGGCGATAAAGATACGGTGAATCAGAATCCCTCGCCTCAGTTTGCGAATCATCTCTTCATGTTCCATTTGATTGCTCCTCTGAAAACAGTTGTCGGTTGACGGTTAGGTAGCGGTCCGCCACCCCCGGCGTTTCGGGATTTTGGCCTAGCCTGGCTCGTCGGACCTGATCCAGCCCGAAATCCCGAAACATCGGGGAAGGATCTCTCCGACTCGTCCGCCGCATATTCAAGGGCTAACCCATTATACAAGACTTATCTGTAAAGTCAACGGGCTCAGCGTAACAGTCAGTCCTCCGAGAACAGATTCCGCCACTGCTGAGTAGGCCCGGTCTGTGGGCCGTATCGAAGCATGGCCGCATGAGCGACCGCCCTTCGATACACCTCGCTTGCGCTCGGCACTCAGGGCTGACGGGTTCCAAATTCCTACAAGAGTGAGCACTTACGGCTCAGCGGCGAGGAAGGACCTCAGCCCCACCACCTGGCAGTTAAATCTACGAACGACCAGCAGCGCGGAGTTCCTCCGGCACAAGCGCGCCGCGTTACACTTGCGGATTGCGTCCAATCCGATGTATAACATATAGGACCCCATGGCTGACTTCGCGACTCAAAACACTAAATATGAGGGCCCCGATTCCGAAAACACCTGCGCGGTCATAGTTACATATCATCCGGGTAATGCGCTTATCGGCATTTTGGATGTGGTCTCAAGCCAGGTGTCGGAGGTCCTTGTCGTCGACAATTCCGCGGCAGGAGGAACCGTTGGGGTTCTGTCCGAAATAGCCGCCAGGCACGCCGCGGAGATGGTCTTCAACCCCACCAACCTTGGAGTCGCGGCGGGTCTCAATATCGGCCGAGAGTGGGCCTTGAAGCGCGGTTATAGATGGATGCTTGCTCTGGATCAGGATTCGATTGTTTACTCCAACGCTTTGGAAGTGTTCGCCAATGTATACGATACGCACGACCAGCCCGACAAGATCGCGGTCATCGGCGCGAACTACATAGATAAGTCCGTTGGAGCGCCTCTCCACATGCAGGACCCCGGCAGCGGGTCCTGGGCGGACCAGGAGACGGTCATCACCTCGGGTTCCCTTATTTCGACCGAGGCATCCAAAACCATTGGGCCATTCAGAGACGGGCTGTTTATTGATTACGTCGACGACGAGGTACTGCCTGCGGGCAAGACTCAAGGGTTTTCGGGTCATTATTACGGCTGCTCCTATTATGGAACACAGTGTTGGCTCGCCCACCAGGCATAATCTGCTCGGCCGAACCCTCGTAACCCCGAACATGCACGCCGGCAGGCAATACTACCGAAGTCGAAACCTCATGTTTGTGATGCGCGAGTATTTCCGGTCTAACAGGCGGTGGGTCATGAAATCCGTAATCACGCGCCTCAAAGAGGTGCTTCTGGTCCTGCTGTTCGAAAGAGACAAGGCTCTTAAGATGCGAGCGGTAGCCCGTGGTATTTGGGATGGAATGGGAAGGATCAGGGGCTAGGGGCTGGGGGCTGGGGACTAGGGAAGGGACCTCTGTTCCGGCGGATCCGCAATCTGCCCATAAGCGATGCCGTAAACCGAGTGGCTGTGGTGAAGAGAATTGCAAATCCGTCCGAGCGAGGCAATGCCTCTCCCTTCCCTAGCCCCTACCTTCGATGCCTCGCGCGCACCGATAGCCGGGCTGCTGGATTGTCTGCTCGAGAAGACGGTCGTTTTCGACGAGGGATACTCTGTCGCTCTCCGGGTGCCAGAGATGGAACACCACCGCGGAGTTGGATACGTCCATCCGGCGAAGCCCGTATTTATAGAGCCGCACGACCAGTTCGGAGTCCTCCCTGCCCCATCCGACAAAGTCCTCGTTGAACCCGTTCACAGCCACAAAGTCTTCCCGGTAAATGGCGAAGTTGCAGGTCTTGATCCCGTGCGGGCCGGCCTTCCGGGAGGCAATGCCGGGCAGGCGGAAAAGATGATGTATCCCGCCAATCTTGCCCGTCAGGCCCAAAGCCAGGAGCCGCGGCGTGCTTAGGATTTCAAATGATGGCGAAATCTCCCTGCCTACTCGGATGCGTTTGCCCTGGACGAAGTAACCCTGCCTCGCGAGCCTTGCATGGTCCTCGACAAAGCGAGGGTGGGGGAGACAGTCGCCGTCGGTGAAAATGATGTAATCGGCCGACGCGGCCTTAACGGCGAGATTCCGAATCCGGGCAAGCCGAAAACCTTCATCCCGCTGCCATACGTGTCGGATCGGGAAAGTGGCGCTTCCGCACCAGCGTGCGACCATTTCACCGGTGCCGTCGCTGGAACCGTCGTCGGCGACAATCATCTCGTCCGGGAGCCGCGTCTGCCGCAAGTAGCAATCGAGGACCCGGGCGAGAGTGTCGCGGGCGTTATAGGTGGAGACAATAACCGCGAGTCTGCCGCTCAAGTGTCGCTCCTTGGAAAATAGTTGTCGGTTCTCAGTTGACGGTTGACAGTTAGGGACCGGCCGCCACCCCCGGTGTTTCGGGATTTGAGGAGCGAGCACTCTCCTTCGCATATGGGGCGGACGTCACATTCGCTCCGGAAATCCCGAAACCATCCAGCCTTCCGCCGCGGGAAGAGTCTCCTCGGGAAACTTACCGCGGGAAGTATATCACGATAACCCTTTTGCCGCATAGAAGGGCGCCTCGCGTGCAGCGGGAACTCGAAGGACTCTACTCCACGGATTGTCTCGACTTGTCGTTCCCGCCGCATAGTGGTGGCTGCGCCCCCATTATCAATTGTCAATTATCCATTATCAATTTCCCCTGGCTTGTCGTTCCGCCGCATAGGGGTTCCCTGTCCCTGCCCTCTGCCCCTCTGCTCTCTGCTTTCAGGCTAATTGCTTGACTGCTGCCGCTAGTCAGGTTATAATCGCCGCAGCATGAGAGGGAGAAGACAGGATAATCAGGCTGACCAGATGCTGCTTGTGAGGCTGCGCCGAATCGGGG
Organism: uncultured bacterium; assembly: GCA_963823885.1. Classification (GTDB taxonomy): domain Bacteria; phylum Armatimonadota; class UBA5829; order UBA5829; family UBA5829; genus CAWGNL01. The sequence goes on along the minus strand of CAWGNL010000060.1, from coordinate 56,151 downwards.
ATGCGGTGTTGATCACGCCATGCCTGTCGGTCCTCAAGAAATGGCGGCCTGACATCCAGATCGACGTTGTGCTTGATAGCGCAACATCGGCAGTGCTCAAAAATCACCCGTATGTGCGAAATGTCATCGAGGTTCCCGCAGGCACGGGAACAAACGCCGCCATGGCTGCGTGGAATACCTTGTGGCAGTGCCGCGCGAGGCATTATGATTTTGCCGTGAACTTGCACGGCGGCACTACCTCGATGTTTCTGACGCTGTTTTCAGGGGCCGGGATAACAGTGGCACTTGCTAAATACCCGGCTTCGAGACTGGCGAACGTGCGCGTGCCCGATCCCCGCGAGGTCTGGGGAAGGGACGATCTCCACACCGTTGAAAATCAACTGGCTTTGTTCAAATGGCTGGGTGTTCCCACGCCTCTTCCGCTGCCGCCGACAAGCGTTGTAGCCGACCCCGCCGCGGACATCGCGGTCCGTTCTCGTATCGCGAGCGATATGTTGGATGGGCGATACGCGGTAGTGCATCCGACTGCATCGACTGCCAATAAACAGTGGGCGTCCATTGGCTTCACCGAGACAATGGAATTCCTGCACGAAAAATACGGGCTTCCGTCCGTAGTGATCGGCACGCCCTGCGAAAGTGGAGAAATTCGGTCGATCGTACAGAAGGCGCGGACTCCCGCGGTCGCCTTGTGTGATGCGCCTCTATCGGAGGTTATTGCTCTGATAGGACGGTCATCTGTCTTCGTTGGAAATGACAGCGGACCGGCGCACATAGCGGCGGCCATGGGGATCCCGCAGGTGGTGATTTTCGTCCACGGCGCCTCCATCAATACCTGGCGTCCCTGGACCGATGCGCCGGCGCAAATAGTGAGGGTTGAAGGCAAGGACGAACGTCTCTGTCTTCGCGAGTGTCAGCCGTGCGGGTATCCGAACTGCCACAACCAGATAAGCTTTGAACAAGTGAGAAAAGCATTGGAGACCGTTCTTGCGGAACGAATTCTGAATTCTGAATTTTGAATTGGGGGAAGGGATGCGGCGATCGGACAGGGGCTCCCTTAAATTCAACATTTGGAATTTGGGTGTTGGGTTGGGTGTTTCGGGAATCTTGTTCCCGAAACTGCTACGTATCGAGAGCATGATTCCCGATACACCGGCAAATTCGTCCTGGCCTCCTTGGGTGTTTCGGGAATCTTGTTCCCGAAACTGCTACGTATCGAGAGCATGATTGCCGATACACCGGCAAATTCGTCCTGGTCTCCTTCTGCGCCGCATCGATCGGTTGTACTCGTTGCCAGCCTGCGGGGGCGCGTGTATAATCTAGTATGCATGGGCCGCTGTCGATCGTTGTTCTGAACTTCCGCACTCCGGCGCAAACCGTGAAGGCGCTGGAATGCGCCGGCGCCACGATTGCGGATGGGCCGGTCGAGATGATAGTAGTGGATAACTGCTCCGGGGATGGCAGCGTGGAGACAATCAAGGGGCTTTGCAGCGGGGCGAGAGTGGTGGAGATGCCTTCGAATCTGGGGTTCGCCCGCGGCATGAACGCCGGCATCAGGGAGTCGAGCGGGGACTTCGTGCTGCTCACGAACAGCGATGTCGAGGCAAGCGGCGGATCCGTGCAGAGGTTGCTGAGCTATATGCTCTCGAACCCGGATGTGGGTCTGTCCGCGCCATCCCTCGTTGATGGCGGCGGAAAGCGGTCTCGCACGCTCCTTCTGCAGCCAACTCTGACGCGCCTCTTGGTTCCCTGGGTGGGCAAGAGCAATTATCGGGCATGGGTCGCAAAGGTCGGCTCGCAAGCCTTGGATGTCGAAGCAACCGAGGGGGCGGCTGTTATGGTCCGGCGCGAGGCAATCCGGGCCGCCGGGCTTATGGACGAGGATTTCTTCTTTTATCACGAGATCGTGGAGTGGTGCGCGAGAATTCGCGACCGCGGATTTCGGATAGTTGTCGTGCCTGAAAGCGTCATGACGCACCACTGTGGCACTTCGACGAAATACTCGCGCCGAGCGGCGCGCGTGGAACTCAAGAGAAGCGAATACCAGCTCATCGGCAAGAGATTGGGAACCGCGGCGCGGCGAGTTGTGATCGCGAGGGACGCGGTATCTGAACTTGCAAGTGTGTGCTTTTATGCGGGTGCATACACATTGTCATTGGGCGCGTGGAAAAGGGGCTTTGATAAGTTGAGCGCTCACTGGGCGGTATGGCGCTGGCTCGCGTGGGGAATGCCCGGGTGCTCGGATGAACGCTACCGGAAGCATATCGGAGTATGGGATTGACGCTTGGAGAAAGAATGCGCATAGGGGTATCGGTCTGCGCGCACAACGAGCAGGACTACATAGAGTGACTGCCTGCGCTCGATTTATGACTTCGCCAGCGCGATAGCGATAAGCGTCAACACCGGAGTGCCGTGGGGCGGCGTCGCTGAGCCTCTTGACGATACACTCGATATTGTGAGATCTTTCCCCGATCCGTGCGGAAAACTGAGTATTATCGCTGGTCAGTGGGGATCGGAAATGGAGCAGCGCATCGATACATTCGAAGCGCTCAGGTACAAGTCGGACTATTTCATGACAGTGGACGCGGACGAGATGTATTCCACAGCCGACCTTGTCAGACTCAGGAGGTTTATTGCGCTTCGTCCGTTCATAGGCCAATTCAGAATCAGGATGAGGACGTACTGGGGGATTCATCCGTTCTACGTGATAGATCCGCCGGAGCCCTACCGCAGGTATCTGATCAGCCGGTTCAAGCCGCGGACGAAGCTCATCGGACTCAGCCGGACGAACGAGCGCTGGCGCTGCATGATACCCGCGGCGCGTTGCTGTCTGCCATCACTTTTCTTACGCGCGGATTGACGAGAGGATCCGGCAGAAACTTGCCAACACCCTTCACCGTCTTGAGTTGGTTCCGGGTTGGTATGAGGATGTTTGGCTGAGGTGGAAGACCAATCGCGATATGGAGAATCTGCATCCCACGCACCCGTGTGAGTTCAAACGCGCAATACCCGTCGATGCCGGCGCCCTTCCTGAAGTAATGCGCGATCACCCCTACGCGGCGTCATCGAAGACCCCTGCCTTCGTAAGAGCTCAGCCTTGCTGTCATCCTTCTGAAAACACTATATAATAGGTTAACGCCGTAACCCCATGCCTACCGTGTAAGGGAGGCGACCCGAACAGACGTTCCGTGCCGCCAGTCGCTGGCCCAGCCCTTCCACAACCCCCCGCCAACCCCGCCACGTCCCAAAAAAAGAAAAAAAAGGAAAATATCTCATAATGTGATATAATCTCTCTAGCGCCGTAAAATCACTGGCTCCTAGAGAGCCCGAGTTCAGGCTGCGCATTAGGGGGCGACGATAGCGTCATGTCGGGAAAACCACCTTCAGAAGATTTGTTCTCCGGCCTCCATACCGAGACGGAAGAAGCTTACACACTAAAATCGTACGGAGTCGGCATCGACTGCCACAGTCGCTTCATTTGAGAGCCGGTGGCTTGAGACTCCGGTAGCCCAGGTCGGCCCGAGGTACACCGCTGACTTGCCCGCCGCCGCCTCGGCTCGCCGGACCGCCATTATGGGCAGGGTTCCGGTGTTTAGACGACGCTCCCGCTTGGGTCAGCGGTGGTGGCCTGAACTTGATTCACGATCTGGTACCTGCGAAGGAGATGGTGAATCAAGTTCACTACCATCCCACAGTGAGGCGCGGTGCTGGTTCTGCCACAGCCGTCGTAAATCATGTCATTCCGAGCAAGTGACGGCGACGCTGTCGCCGTTACATTGGAAAGAAACCCACCCCCGGTGTTTCGGGAATCTTGTTCCCGAAACTGGGGAGTTTCTTAGGAGCAAGTGACCTCGGCGTTGCCGCGGTTACATTGGAAAGAAACCCACCCCCGGTGTTTCGGGAATCTTGTTCCCGAAACTGGGGAGTTTCTTAGGAGCAAGTGACCGCGGCGTTGCCGCGGTTACATTGGAAAGAAACCCACCCCCGGTGTTTCGGGAATCTTGTTCCCGAAACTAAGTGCGTATCGGGAACAAGATTCCCGATACACCGGCAGAAACCCACCCCCGGTGTTTCGGGAATCTTGTTCCCGAAACTAAGTGCGTATCGGGAACAAGATTCCCGATACACCGGCAACGCCGAGGTCACTTGCTCAGGATGACGTAATCGTTGTGCTAGTGCTTAGTTGCATAATTGATTGATAGAATGCTGTAACGGGTGTTTCGGGAATCTTGTTCCCGAAACTAAGTGCGTATCGGGAACAAGATTCCCGATACACCGGCAAGAATACTATTAGCTATTTATGCAAGTAGACACTAGTGCCCTCTGCATTAAGCAGCTTCCGCGCTCCTCCGAAGAGAGTTTCTTAGGAACGAATGTGAGGAATCTCAACGTTGCGCCTGTATCATCCTTCGGTATGTGAGAGTCAACCGATAGGTCGAGATTCCTCACGTTCGTTCGGAATGACATAGCCGCCGCGTTTGTGCCATGTCCGCGCGGCTGCGCACTTGCGAATGGTAACGCCCAGAAAACCGAAAGTGGGTACTTGCAAAACCACACGCTACTGAGCGTGAAATACCCAGAAAACAGGCCATTTCCCCCAGTTATGGGATGGTAGTGAATCAAGTTGAGCATGACAAGTACTCATCAAGAGTGATCTCTTGCCTTCAGCGGAGGATAGATTTCTTGGGACTCTCGGCGGTGGTTATAACATACAATGAGGAGAGCAACATCGAGCGGTGCCTCGGGGCGCTGGAGTTCTGCAACGAGATAGTGGTCCTCGACTCGCTGTCGACCGATCGCACCGTCGAGATCGCCCGGCGGTTTACGGACAAAGTCTCTAAGCGAGAGTTCAGGGGGTATTCGGACCAGAAATCCGCCGCGGTCGGGCTTGCCACCCAGGAGTGGGTGCTTGCAATCGATGCGGATGAGGTCGTGACGGGTGAGCTTGCAGCGGAGATCCGGAGCATAATCGAGCGGCCCAACTTCGATGCCTATTACATACCCAGGCTCAGTTACTTTCTTGGCAGGGCCATCCGGCACTGCGGCTGGTATCCTGATTACCAGCTTCGTCTTGTAAGGCGCGAGAAGGCGCATTACCCCGAACAGCTTGTCCACGAGACCATGGTTGTTGACGGGCCAACGGGCAAGCTGAAGAATCATATGCTGCACTACACCAACCCCACGATCGACGATTATCTGCGGAAAATGGTGTTCTACTCCCAGGCCGCGGCGCGACAGAGGCTCAAGGAGGGCAGGAGGTTTCGCGTTTCGGATGTTCTCATCACTCCCGGCCTGACCTTCCTCAAGAAATACATCGCGCAGGGTGGCTGCCGCGAAGGCATTCATGGCCTGATCTTGAGCGCGCTCACGGGGGCATCGGTATGTATTCGCTATGCGATTCTGTGGTCGCTTCCGCGGGAAGACGGCTCCCAAAACCGATCGGATGACTGAAGTTTCATCGCTGGATAGGTGGCGATTCTGAGATCGCCACCCATCGGAGTGGGTACCTCCCTTCCCCAACCTTCAACCTTTAACTTTCAACCTTGAACCCGATGTAACACCTCGCGGATCATGATTACACGTCACCGCATATGTCATTCCGAGCAAGTGACGGCGACGCTGTCGCCGTTACATTGGAAAGAAACCCACCCCCGGTGTTTCGGGAATCTTGTTCCCGAAACGGGGGAGTTTCTTAGGAGCGGGTAGCGAGGAATCTCGACCTTGCGGTTATATCCTTGTTACGATCGGTGAGACTCATCCGATAGGTTGAGATTCCTCACATTCGTTCGGAATGACATGCTGCGAGAAGTTGAACTCATAAACCGTGAGCTCTTACAACCCGATGGATGCCTTGACTTCTCTTCTTGCCTGGCCTATAATACCTTACGTGCGGGAAGAAATTTGTGGGCCTATAGCTCAGTTGGTTAGAGCGCACCCCTGATAAGGGTGAGGTCGTTGGTCCGAATCCAACTAGGCCCACCAATAAAACGGGGGCTTAGCTCAGTTGGGAGAGCGATTGCTTTGCACGCAATAGGTCAGCGGTTCGAGCCCGCTAGCCTCCACCAATATTGAAGAACCGCCGAAAGTGGGGTAGATATACATGCCTCCTCAACCGATTAGAAGAGTGCCCGTTGTCGAGCTGTCGCAGAAGGTCTACGACGGTATTCAAGAGATGTCCCGAGAACTTGGCATTCCGCCGTCAGAAGTGATCGGCAACGCACTCGGGATTATGAGGCTCGCGCTGGATGCGCAAAGGGATAACCAGATTCTGACGCTTACAGACGCCGCGTCAGGGAGGCCCGAGAAAGAAGTGCTCCTGAGATGAGTGACGAAACAGAGCCTCAGGAGACCTCTCAACCCATTTCCCTTACGGACTATGAGCGCAGGACAACCCGCTCCCTGCCTCACAGGCGCGAGAGCACCCGTGCGGGGCTGGCCATCGGGTTACTTGCTCTCTTCATTGCGTCTATCCTGGTTCCCGTTATTATGGAGATCGCTGGTATCTTGACGTTTGCCGAGTCGCTGCAACTAATCACCAGGCTGGCGTCTATAGTTGGTGGGCCGCTCGGCTTTGCACTTGGCTACTACTTCAAGTCGACTGAGTAGATGAACCGAGAACCCCACTTGTGCCAAGAATAGAGAGGAAGAGGAAAGGATCTAGCTTGGTCTTTTCCTCTTTTTCTTTCCCGGAGCTATACATGGAAGAAACAGCTCTGCTTGAAATGCTCTCGGGCGCGATGAATGCCAGGGAGACGGCCTACGCGCCATATTCGAAGTTCAAGGTTGGGGCCGCGGCGATGGGCGGGTCCGGCAAAGTGTATTTCGGCTGCAACGTGGAAAATGCCTCCTACTCTCTATCAGTGTGCGCGGAGCGCGTCGCGATACTTAGAGCCGTTTTCGAGGGCGAGACGCAAATCCGCGCGCTGGTTGTGGTGGCCGGGGAAGACGAAATCGCGAGGCCGTGCGGGGCCTGCCTGCAGGTGCTCTCGGAGTTCGCCTCTAAGGATGGCCCTACCGTGATAGTGGCCGCCGCGGCGGACGGAGCCTACGACACATTATCACTGGACGATTACTTGCCGATGCGATTCGAGCTAAGGGATGGGAGTTAGGCGCTTAGCGCCCTCCTAGAAACAATTTGTTGTCGCTAAGGCGGATTCGACGGCGCATCGCCTTCGGGTTTTCCGCTTTATGGTGTTAAGGGATGGCGGATGAGCTATACTTGCTTTGCGTGGGCGGAGGGTAGGGCAACGCTGGGGAGCTCTCCCGAGCCGACTCAGGTGTTGTTCAAGGGATGGGGGTGGAAATCTCCGCCCCCTCCAAATCATCCCTTAACAACCGAAAAGCGAAAAACCCGACCGCCTGCCTTGGTCAACTGCCACCGTAAGGTGGCCACTTTTCCCCAGCGAAGTCCGGGGAAAAGCGTAGGCGCTTACAACTGAAATCCTATACAAGTTGTACCTGAACTTTGATATGTGACCTCGGATTCCAGTTGTAAGATACGCCAGAAGAAACCACCGACCTTCCGAATTATGGAAAGGCCGTATTGATTTTCCGGCGATGGCCTTGTTGGTTGCGGCTGCGCCGCTTTAGGAGATAGGAGTTAGAATATGGGGAAGGGAAGGGGGCGTCTGACCCTAGCTCCTATCGGCCAGTAATGTAACCAGGTATGCGGGTGCGGCGTCTAAAGAGTCAACGGGTAATTGTGGCTGATTTGGCGTATACCCTATGGGGGAAAGGAAAAAGGCGAAACGGAAATGAAGATTGGAACTATCATTGGCGTTGTCATCCTCTTTGTATGTCTTGCTTGCGGGGTTGTCGCGGCCGATGCTCCCAAAGTCAATTTGGATGCGAATGCGACTCCCTTCGATGAGGCCATGGCGGATATCGGAAAGCAGGCCGGCGTGCAGATCATATGCGATGCGGACTTGAAGAAGAACCTGACCGGGCACTTCGAGTCGATGGAACTCGACAAGCTTCTGGATACGCTCACCAAGCAGAATGATCTTATCTGGCAGAAGCTGTATCTACCCGTGCCGGACAAGGACAAACCGCTGAGCGCCGATCAGATCAAGGCCCGCGCCGCCGCGGTTGCGGCTATCTCCGGCCCGATCGTGGTGTGCGATTCATCAGGCAAGCAGAAGGTGTTCGTGGAGCAGGAATCGACTGCTCCAACCCTGGACCCGGACAAGCTCGGACTGAAGCTGGTGTACCTGATTTCCAAGCGGAAAGCCGATGATGGCAAGAACGCCGCGTCCAAGCTGACTGCGCTCGAGACCGAGCGAATGCAGTTGCTGTCGAAGATGACCTCCGAGCAGCGCGTCAGCGCGCTGCAGTCCGAGGCGAAATACGTCATGGACATGGACCCCTCCGACCGCCAGCAGATGGTGCTCGACCAATTCAACGCTCAGCGCAGCTTGTTCCAGGACCCTCAGTATCAGCAAACGATGAGTGCTACAATGCAGGCATTGCGCAGTCAGGGTCTGATTCCTGCCTTTGGAGGTCGCGGCGGTGGGCGTGGCTTTGGCGGAGCAGGCGGGGGGAATTAGCCCCTTAGCGCCCTCCTATAAACAATTTGTTGTCGCTAAGGCGGATTCGACGGCGCACCGCCTTTGGGTTTTCCGCTTTATGGTTGTTAAGGGATGGCCGATGAGCTATACTTGCTTTGCCTGGGCGGAGGGTAGGGCAACGCTGGGGAGCTCTCCCGAGCCGACTCAGGTGTTGTTCAAATCCCTTAACAACCGAAAAGCGAAAAACCCGACCGCCTGCCTTGGTCAACTGCCACCGTAAGGTGGCCACTTTTCCCCAGCGAAGTCTGGGGAAAAGCGTAGTATCTCACAACTGAAATCCTATACAAGCTGTACTGAACTTTGACATGTCACCTCGGATTTCAGTTGTAAGATACGCCAGAAGAAATCACCGACCTTCCGAATTACGGAAAGGCCGTATTGATTTTCCGGCGATGGCCTTCTTGGTTGCGGCTGCGCCGCCTTGGGGAAGGGACCGGCGATCCGGTAGAACTCTCTTCAATTCAAAATTCGTCGAATTAGCGATTGTACAAAGACCGCGGAAATGTCTTTTCCGCGGTCTTTGCGCGTTTTGGAGGATTGCTCGGGGTCGCTGGCGAAGGAATAGCGTTGATGGAAACGGAGATCCGTTGAGCTAGGAGGGATCCCTGCGACCGCCCTTCGATACGGCCCTCGTTCCTCGGGCCTACTCAGGGCTGGCGGGTTCCCGACTTTTGACTTTCGACCTTCGACTATTCTGAGGGTATATTGCGTTATGTCGGTAATGTTGGACGAGATCAACGATCAGCCCGAGGCAATCGCGAAGATTGTCGAGTCGGAGCGGCGGACCGCGGCCGAGGTTTCCAGGCAGTGTGTGGAACGCGGCGTGAGCTTTGCCGTCATAGCGGCGCGCGGGACTTCGGACCACGCGGGGATCTATGGCAAGGACCCTCATGGAGATCAGGAACGAATTGCCCGTGGCGCTCGCCGATTGCTCGGTTTTCACGCTTTACGAAGCGAGGCTCAAGCTGGATCGCGCGCTGGTTATCGGGGTCTCACAGTCGGGGCAGGCGCCGGATGTGGCCGAATACCTCGAGGAGTCTAAAAAGGCCGGTGCGCTGACCCTGGCTATAACTAACGAACCGGCTTCCACAATCACCAAGATCGCCCACCACACCCTGCATTGCCACGCGGGCAAGGAAAACGCGGTTGCCGCGACGAAGACTTATACGTCCACCCTTGCCTGCTTCTATTTGCTGAGCGCGTCGCTTTGCGGGGGGTGTCTCGGCATCGATTCGCTGCTTGCCACAGCCGATGCGATGAGCCGCGTCTTGGAGACTCACGATTGCATTGCCGAGCGGGCCGAACGATACCGATATATGCGTGAGGGCTATTTCGTGGGGCGCGGCCTCAACTATTGCACCGCTCGGGAAGCCGCGCTCAAGCTGGAGGAGACAAGCTACATCGGGGTGAACGCCTTTTCGGCGGCGGACTTCCTGCACGGGCCAATTGCCGCCGTTCACGAAGGGGACCCGTGTTTCTTATTCATTCCACCGGGGAAGGCGTATGAGTCCATGGCGAATATAGCGGGCGTCCTGCGAGAGCGTGGCGCGGAGAACCTGGTCGTGAGCAGCGTCGAGGAGGTGCTGGCGTCGGCCAGGACGGCTTTCAAGGTCCCCGTCCACGTGGACGAAGAGTTGAGCCCGTTGATCTACATAATACCAGCGCAGTTGTTCGCTTACTACATGACTGTGACCAGGGGTTACAACCCGGACCAGCCTCGAGGACTGAGCAAGGTGACATTGACGAGGTAAATCATGGCTGATAAGGATCGCGTTATTCAACGCCGGTGTTTCGGGATTTGAGGAGCGAGCACTTTCGTCCGAGCATAGAGCGAACGTTATAGTCGCTCCGGAAATCCCGAAACGAGGGTGTTTGTACGGCGGTGGGTTGCGCAGTGCGTTTCGGGAAAGGGGTTTCCCGAAACAACGGGGGGTGGGGTGGCGATTCGGAAATCGCCACCCAGGGGATGAATCGTTAGAGGTAAATCAATGGCTGATAAGGATCGCGTTATTCAACGGCGGTGTTTCGGGATTTGAGGAGCGAGCACTTTCGTCCGAGCATAGAGCGAACGTTATAGTCGCTCCGGAAATCCCGAAACGAGGGTGTTTGTACGGCGGTGGGTTGCGCAGTGCGTTTCGGGAAAGGGGTTTCCCGAAACAACGGGGGGTGGGGTGGCGATTCGGAAATCGCCACCCAGGGGATGAATCTTAGAGGTAAATCATGGCTGATAAGGATCGCGTTATTCAACGCCGGTGTTTCGGGATTTGAGGAGCGAGCACTTTCGTCCGAGCATAGAGCGAACGTTATAGTCGCTCCGGAAATCCCGAAACGAGGGTGTTTGTACGGCGGTGGGTTGCGCAGTGCGTTTCGGGAAAGGGGTTTCCCGAAACAACGGGGGGTGGGGTGGCGATTCGGAAATCGCCACCCAGGGGATGAATCGTTAGAGGTAAATCATGGCTGATAAGGATCGCGTTATTCGGCTTTTTCTCGATCTGGTGCGGTGTTTCGGGATTTGAGGAGCGAGCACTTTCGTCCGAGCATAGAGCGAACGTTATAGTCGCTCCGGAAATCCCGAAACGAGGGTGTTTGTACGGCGGTGGGTTGCGGAGTGCGTTTCGGGAAAGGGGTTTCCCGAAACAACGGGGGGTGGGGTGGCGATTCGGAAATCGCCACCCAGGGGATGAATCTTAGAGGTAAATCAATGGCTGATAAGGATCGCGTTATTCAACGCCGGTGTTTCGGGATTTGAGGAGCGAGCACTTTCGTCCGAGCATAGAGCGAACGTTATAGTCGCTCCGGAAATCCCGAAACGAGGGTGTTTGTACGGCGGTGGGTTGCGGAGTGCGTTTCGGGAAAGGGGTTTCCCGAAACAACGGGGGGTGGGGTGGCGATTCGGAAATCGCCACCCAGGGGATGAATCGTTAGAGGTAAATCATGGCTGATAAGGATCGCGTTATTCGGCTTTTTCTCGATCCTGGTTGGGATCAACTCTCCCTCCAAGTGCGAGCGGGGTGTGGCGGACTACGTCGCGGCAAAGCTCTGCTCTCTGGGTTTCGAGGTCGAGGAAGACGATGCGGGAACCCAAATCGGCGGTAATGCGGGCAATGTAATTGCCTTCAGGAAAGGGACCGCCGCGAATGCCAGGAAGATATTCTTCTGCTGCCATATGGATACGGTGGAACCCACTGACGGTCTGAACGTGGTTGTGGACGAGGGGGTGATAAGGTCTGATGGGAGGACGATCCTCGGCGCGGATGACAAGGCCGGTATCGCGGCGGTAATCGAGGGAGTCGAGTCTATCCTGGAGAGCGGGGTCTCGTACGGCGATATCAGGATACTGCTCGACGTGAGCGAGGAGACGGGGTTGTTGGGAGCGAAGTCGCTGGACCTTTCCGGAATGAGGGGCGAGACTGGGATACGTTTTTGACAGCGGAGTCCCCACCGCCGGAATTATCGTCAGCGCGCCATCTCACGAGAACATTACCGTCGAGATCACCGGCAAGGCCGCGCATGCGGGAATTGCGCCCGAGGAGGGTGTCAGCGCGATTGTAGCGGCGTCGAGGGCGATTTCCAGGATGAACCTGGGCCGCGTGGACGAGGAAACGACCGCCAACATTGGGGTCATCCAGGGCGGAAAGGCCCGAAATATCATCCCCGAGACGGTCACGATCAGGGCCGAGGCCCGCAGTCGCAGCGAGGAAAAACTCCTGGCTCAGGTCGCTCACATGAAGGCGCTTTTCGAGGAGGAAGCAGCGAAGATCGGCGCGAGGGCAGAGGTAAAGTCCTGTCGGGAATACAGCGCGTTTTGCTGGACCGAGAGCGACGAGGTCGTCAAGGTGGCGGCGGCGGCCTGCCGGAATGTCGGAATCGAACCTCAACTTGTGGATGGAGGCGGCGGCAGCGACGCCAATGTCTTTAACCTCGGCGGAGTGCCGTCGGTGATAATCGGTGTCGGCTATGAGCATCCCCATAGTCCCACCGAGAGCATCGCCGTGGACGAACTCGTGAAGTCCGCCGAATACGCTCGGGCCCTGATCGAGGTCGCGGCCGGAGTGGAGGATTAGCCTTGCTTACCCGGGCGCGGGGGCGCGTGGAGTCGATAGATGCCATCCGAGGGGACGCGGTGGAGATCACGGTCGATATCGCCGGGGTGAGGTGCCGAGCCATCGCGTACGCAAGCCTCGTGGGGGATGTCCGCGCCGGTGACGAGGTCCTCTTGAACACCACGGCGGTGGTCAAGCGGCTCGGCTCGGGCGGATATCATTTTGTGATGGCCAATCTCGGCGAGCAGATTTCCGGCGACGTCGAAGAGGGCCACGTCATGAAGGCCCGTTACACCCCTGTGCAGCACACGGTTCTCTCGGTGGAGGAGGAAGATTCCGGGCACCGGGCGGCCATCCAGGGGTTCCGGAGCCTCGGCGCGATGCCGATTGTCGTGGGGCAGCTTCACTCTCAGCTCGCGCCCGCGGCCGCCGCCGTGAAGCGCCTCGCGCATCCCCACGCCCGCGTTGCATATATCATGACCGACACCGCCGCCCTGCCGCTGTCGTTCAGCAGGTCGGTGCACGAACTCATTCGGAAGGGGCTGCTCGACACCACTATTACCGTCGGACAGGCGTTTGGCGGCAATCTCGAGGCGATCAATATCTACACTGGGCTGATCGCGGCGAAGCAGGCCGCGCAGGCCGATGTCGCAATCGTCTGTCCCGGTCCGGGCAACGCCGGCACCGGCACGACTTTCGGCTTTTCATCGATCGAGCAGGGGCAGATCGTGAACGCCGTGAACATTCTTGGCGGATCGGCGATTGCGATTGCGCGGATCAGTTTCTCGGACCCGCGGCCCCGGCACCAGGGCCTGAGCCACCACACAATCACGTCTCTGGGCACGATCGCCCTCACCAAGTGCGTGCTCGCGCTCCCGATGATGGATCAGATGAGGCTGCTTTCGATTCAGGAGCAGATCGAACCACACAGCCATCAGCTACAAACACAGGACCAGGATCGTGGATGGCCGCCCCGGCATCATCGAGCTTCAGGAAAAGGGATCAAGATGTTTGAGCATGGGCCGGTCGTTCGAAGAGGACCAGGAGTTCTTCCTTAGCGCGGCGGCGGCGGGGGTCCTCGCGGCGGAGATGCTAAAGAGCAGCGCCTAGCCCGCCGCGGAGGGCAGAGAGCGGAGAGCATCGAGCCGGCGCCAGCTTATGACTGAACTTCGCCATCGTTCGTAATCGTGACCGGGTCCGCGTGTTGATCGGTTCTGTAGTAGTGCTGGTCCGGGTCCTCGCGGTTCTGGAACGGGGTGTCCGGGCAGTCCAGGACGATCTTCATGTAGTCCGATGGGTGCTCGCGTATTAGGCCGGTCAGGTAAGCCAGTGCCGCGCGGGTCTCGGGGCCACTAGCCTTTTTTGGGATGATCCATCTAGCGCTACCCGCCGAAGACAGGTCCTCGCCGGTCAGTCCGCCCACGACCCTGAGGTTGGTGTAGACTTGAGGGGCAGATCCTCGTAGGTGATTGCGACGGTATCGCCCGGCCGTGCGTTCTTGTTGAGAAACTTGACGATCCCATCGATGGGGCCATAGTAGTGATGCGTTATCTCATAGAGATAATCGTTCATTGGGCTGAGGCAGATCAGGACGGCGAATGCAGCCAGGCCCAGGCCCAGGTGAATCTCCGCCACCGAGTTGATGACGAGCCCAACAATTATGCAGCACACCGGAACAGCCGGGGCCAGCGTACCCCAAAGAACGCAGCCTGCGAAGCGATAGCGTTGACCACTATGCTGAGCGCCACAAACACGCCGAGCATAGCGACCGCCTGCAATGGCTGGGCGTCCGCGATAATGAGCCGCTTCCCGTGATGCCGCCTGGAGAGTGCGGCAACCCCCGGCGGGCACGAGCAGCCACAGCCCAAGCAGGGGAAAACGCTTTCGCACAGGAAAGTAGACAACGAACCCTATGAACGTCATGGCTCTTCGCCATGCGGCGGCGGGACCGAAATCCAGCGCCTGAGCCGCCCGGTGGAGCCCGAAAGATCCAGGGCGCATTCGCCGCGACTATGCATACGCATATCCGGCCCAGCGCAAGTGACTTGTCGCGCCTGAGTAGAAGGCAATGCCCCAGTGCCGCCAGCAAAACCACCGCGCAGTGAACGTCCTCCACGTGGAACAACAACGTAGCCGATATGAACAGGCCGACGTCCGAACGCTCTTTGGATTCGAGGAAATTGTCATAGGCATAAAGGGTCAGCACGGAGAAGAACATATCCGGGGCGTAGTAGCGGCACTGCCGGGCAAGCAGGAGAAACGGGATGGATGTGGCCAGAACAGCGGCCGAAAAGACGGCGAGCCGCCTGCTTCGGAACATTGTCAACGCATAGAAATAGGTGAGTATAACAGTCCCCAGCCCAAAAAGCGCGAACGGCAACCTCGCGACAAACGTGCTAATCCCGAGCACCGCGAAGAACCCGGCGAGCACATAGAACGGAAGCCACGGGTGCCATTTCCAAGCGTGGTTATTGCTGGTGTCTTTGCCGAACTGCTGTGAGAAGTAGTTCTTCCCATCGTAGCCGAGGGGGATTCCGTGGGTGAGGATGGTCCTGGAGACGAGCGCCGTTTCGGCTTCATCCTGCCAGAGGCTGGAGTCTCCAAGATTGGAGAATATCAGGATCGAGGCGACGATCGCGATAGGAAGCACCGGCAGCCAGGAGGGTAACTTGCCGCGGCGTTTGGACTGTTCAGTTGCTTCGGGAAACCCCTTTCCCGAAACGGATTGTTTTCTTGGGAGTGCGTCGGTCTTCTTTGACCTGTTCGATTGTGTCTTCATGTCCTTAGGTCTCGCTCGGTCCGGCTGCCGTGGGCACGGCTAAGAAATCATAACACGCGGCCCCCCCGGGGTCAAGAAAGCCCTAGCCCGCATTATTCGTGAATTGGTAGACGAGCCTCTTGGTTCAGGCACCCACGTGCTCCCTCTCCCGGATGGGAGAGGGTTGGGGTGAGGGGGAAACGCTGCAATCAGGCACAAGCTCATCGAGCGCGGCGTTCCACCCTCACCCCCAGCCCCTCTCCCGTGAGGGCGAGGGGAGCACGAAGTGCTGGGCAAACACGCGCTACGTGAATAATGCGCTTTAGTATCTTACAACTGAAATCCTATACAAGCTGTACCGAACTTTGATATGTCACCTCGGATTTCAGTTGTAAGATACGTAAGAAGAAACCACCGACCTTCCGAATTACGGAAATGCCGTATTGATTTTCCGGCGATGGCCTTCTTGGTTGCGGCTACGCCGCTTTAGGGAGGACAAACATGAACGCGGTTGTACGAGCTTGTGTGTCGTGCTTGTTCGTCATCGCCCTGGCTGCCTGTAGTTCGGCTGTGCTGGCGTTTTACGATGACTTCAGTTCACTCAACGCGGTATTTGGACGGGGTTTTCCAGAGCACCGTTGCGACCGCCAGGGCCCACGGGTAATTTCTATCGGCAACTCAGTCACGGTCCCCGGTGGATTCAGTTGGACGTCTCTCGACGTTGACTATATATCGGTCCAGGCAGTCCCCGAGCCCGCATCCGTTGTCGGCCTGCTCCGCGGTTTAGGAGGCATCGTCTGGCTTAGAAAGAGATAGGTTCACCTCGCCCATTTCACGGTACGAGGGGGGACTTGGTTAAGCACGCGACCATGTGATGTACCACATCATAGTAAGCTCGAAAAGGAGCTAAGGAGAAAGAAAAATGAAAGCAATGAAAACAATGAAAACCACGACACTGATTGCGTGCGCAGCCGCGTGCTGGGTGGCGATGTGCGCACGGCAGCGCAGGGCGGGCCGATTCGTTCGAGTCCGTGCCAATCTCTACGATTGCTAACTCATCACTATCGGTGTACTACGAGTCACCGCCCACCGGCTCGGTGACTTTGGGCGGCGTTCCGTTTTACATCTCACCCCAAGGGTCGAATGTCCTTTTCACCGAGGATAGCGGTTACGGACTGGGTGGACCTACGACCGGGGTTTTGTCCGGTAATCTGGGCAACGCTAAGACGGCATATGTACTTATCGATGGAACGGATGTCTCGGTCGCTTATAATAACTGCATTATGGGCTACATTAATGTGACCTATGCCAATGCAACGGTTAACTCGTTTGCCTTGACCGTGGGTTACAACATTAGGGATTGGGTTATTGCCGCCGGGAAGGTTGGAACTACAACAGGCCCTAACGTGTCCGCAGTCTGGACGGGCACAAGCCAGGCCCCGTGGCTCTATGAGCCGGCCTCCATCGACATGCTCACCCTCAGCCTTAACACCAGTTCCCCGGTCACTGAGATCACGATCCTAGACGAGTCCCGGCAGTTGCTGAATAACGCCAGTCCTGGGCTATTCGTATCTGCCATAACCCTCGACACGGTTCCTGAACCTTCAACTACTCCCGCCCTTCTGTGCGGCATCGCCGGCCTGGGCGGAACGATAATGAGGGGCAGGAACACACGGAGGAAAAACAACCAGTCTGAGTGACCCGGCAAGGGCCGACTAAAGCCTACATCGACAGGTTGGTGGAGGCTTTCCTGAATCTCTTGGCACCCTACAAAATCCTGCGGTATATAACAACCGGGCTTTCGCCGTAGGCAGTCCGGTAATTATGGAAGGCGGGGTCTTCGCTATTCTCCCAGGGCGTATCCGGGTAGTCCAATTGTATGCGCTCGTATTTCGTGGCGTCAATGTTGTGGCGCATGTAGTTGATTACCGGGATCAATTCAGGGCCATTCACGTATTTGCGAAGTATGATCCATTGGGCGTTCTTTATGGGAGACGGGTCTTCGCCCGACGTCCCGCCGACAACCCGCATCTTTGTGTAGAACTTCAGTGGCAGGTCGCTGTAGGTTATCGCCACCACGTCTGAAGGCTTGCCCTGCTCATTCAGGTATTTAACGATCCCGTCCACGGGCCAACGGAGATCATGGGTTATTTCGTACGCGTAATCAGGCATCCGCATAGCAAAAGCCAAAACCGCGATCGCGACGATGCCGATCGTTATGTGCAGCCTCATGGAAGAATAAATCGCCATGGTCATAAGAAGCAGCGCCGCTGGGATAACGGGCGCGAGATATCTAAGCAACGGGTCACCGATGGTCAGGGCATGGGCCAGGACGTTGGTCGTGATGAACAGCAGCAAAAGAGAAACATCCTGGACCGCTTTTCTGTCTGGTCTGGGGAATCGGCGCTCCTCGCCCAACTCGCGATCACCGTCGGAACGACCAGGATCAAAGCCAGTGGTGGGAATATGAACCGTTCGAACTTTGTGACAAGCGCAGGCCCGGAGGTCTGCAGCCGATGCAGCGGCGTGCCGTGTGCTTTCATTTGCTGGGCCATTCCGGCAAACCATATAATCCACGGCACGTTGAGGAGGCCAACCAGTCCGGACACCGCCGCCACCGCAAGCAACCTGTCCCGACGCCAGATCAGGCTGTGCAGCGTCACGGTGCCCAACAGCACCGCGCAATGCAGATAATGCGAGTGAAACAGGAAGAAGGCTCCCAGGAAGAACGTGAGACCCGACCACTTTCGCTTCTCCAACATATTGTAGTAGCCATAGAGTCCCAGGGTAGCAAAGAATACGTCCAAGCTATAGTAACGGCACTGCCTGACCAGGAGAAGAAAGGGAACGCTTGCCAGGACAAGCAGCGCCGCCACCACGCCAGCGCGCCGGCTTCCGAGCATTCGGCGCCCAAAAAAGTACATCAGGACGCAGGTACCTACGCCGAAGAGCGTAAACGGAAGCCTCGCGGCCAGAGTGGTGGGCCCCAAAACAGCGAACGAAGCGGCAGCCAGGTAAAACTGGAGCCACGGATGCCACTTGTGCATGTGGCTCTTTTTGTCGTAGTCCGCACCTGCTTTTACTGAGAAAAAGTTCCTTCCATCTGTATCGAGTGGAACCCCGTGTGTCAACACCGTCTTGGCCAGGAGCGCGGTTTCCGCCTCGTCCTCCCAGAGGGACTGGTTGCCCAGGTTCGCAAACATTAGCACCGATGCGAGCACTATGATGGTGGCAAGGGGCCAGTATTCTTGAGCGACCGGGACGCTCTTGAGCGTCTTCCGTTGATAGGGATCGGGCGCGGTAATCCCCTGGGCTTGGTTTCTAGCGCGTTTTCGTTTGGCCACGTGCGAAGGACTCTCTTTCTTGCGGATTGGCACAGCGGTTCCAAGTTCGAGGTCCGCGCAGCCGCTCCCTTTGAATGCGGAAGGCCTAGCCTGCTTGATATGGAACATTCGTCCGGCAGCCATCTCTCGATGGGCATTGCGACCCGCGCTACTCCAACATGGTCCGTCATCAGTGTACCACCGAACCCGTGTGGCGTCAATGCGCCGCGCCAATCAGCGCCGTAAGAGCTCAGCCTTCACGAGAACGGGAGCCACCTATGCGGTGGGAACGACAAGTAGAGACAATTCTCGGAATGAAGCCCTTCGAGTTCCCGCTGCACGCCTGGCACCTTCTGCCAGGCAGAGAAGGCATGGTCTGCATCCGCCCGAGCCGGCTTCCGTTGTCGGTCTGCTCTGCGGCCTGGCGCGCTTGGTCCAGATTAGGAAGAGGTGGGGAGCAGAAGGTCCCCTCCAAGGCCGGAAGGGAACCCGCGAGCCGCGCCTTCCGGGCATCGGGCAACAAGGCGCGGCGGGGGTCTCGTTGCCTCAGAGCAAACTCGCATGCTCGACGCAGTCGTCGAATCCACTGCCTATTCGCGCAAGCACGCCGTATCGCTTACGGCCGGTCCATCCGATTGCCGCCTGCAAATCGCCCAAGAGTTCGGCTGCGGCCCGAAGCCCTCACCAACGTGTCGATAGGGGATCTAGTGCCTACTTGCATAAATGGCTGATAGTATTCTTGCCGGTGTATCGGGAATCTTGTTCCCGATACGCACTTAGTTTCGGGAACAAGATTCCCGAAACACCTGCAATCGGCCCGCCCTGTGCTGCTGGCGCACATCGCCACGCAGCACGCGGCTGCGCACGCAATCAGTGTCGTGGCTTGCCGGTGTATCGGGAATCTTGTTCCCGATACGCACTTAGTTTCGGGAACAAGATTCCCGAAACACCTGCACCGCGTATTGTCGTCTCGCGCAAGCACGCCGTATCGCTTACGGCGGGTCTATCCGATTGCCGCCTGCAAATCGCCCAAGAGTTCAGCCTGCGGCCCGAAGCCCTCACCAACGTGTCGATAGGGGATCTAGTGCCTACTTGCATAAATGGCTGATAGTATTCTTGCCGGTGTATCGGGAATCTTGTTCCCGATACGCACTTAGTTTCGGGAACAAGATTCCCGAAACACCTGCAATCGGCCCGCCCTGTGCTGCTGGCGCACATCGCCACGCAGCACGCGGCTGCGCACGCAATCAGTGTCGTGGCTTGCCGGTGTATCGGGAATCTTGTTCCCGATACGCACTTAGTTTCGGGAACAAGATTCCCGAAACACCTGCAATCGGCCCGCCCTGTGCTGCTGGCGCACATCGCCACGCAGCACGCGGCTGCGCACGCAATCAGTGTCGTGGCTTGCCGGTGTATCGGGAATCTTGTTCCCGATACGCACTTAGTTTCGGGAACAAGATTCCCGAAACACCTGCACCGCGTATTGTCGTCTCGCGCAAGCACGCCGTATCGCTTACGGCCGGTCCATCCGATTGCCGCCTGCAAATCGCCCAAGAGTTCAGCTGCGGCCCGAAGCCCTCACCAACGTGTCGATAGGGGATCTAGTGCCTACTTGCATAAATGGCTGATAGTATTCTTGCCGGTGTATCGGGAATCTTGTTCCCGATACGCACTTAGTTTCGGGAACAAGATTCCCGAAACACCTGCACTCCGCCAATGCTGAGTAGGTCCGGTTTGTGGACCGGGTCGAAATGGCCGCATTGGAGACCGCCCTTCGGTACGCCTCGCTTGCGCTCGGCACTCAGGGCTGGCGGGTTCCGAATTCCCAAAGACTGAGATGTTACGGGTTGACCCCTGACTTGCGTCACTGTGATATAATGGTAGAGCCTCGATAGGGGGTTCCGCCGGATCCGTAAATCCAGCGGGGGTCCGGAGGTGGCTATTCTCAAAGTCGCCGCCTGGGGGCGTTGCGAATGCGCGGGACGGAAGTTCCGGGCTTTCCGCTTTCCCCGATGTTTCGGGATTTCGGGCTGATCAGCTTCGACGAGCCAGGCTAGGCGAAAATCCCGAAACATCTGCTATAAGCTATTTTCGGAGGAGTCGAGCATTGGCTGAGATTGCACCGTTTACGGGGGTTCGTTACGACCAGTCGGTAGTGGGGGATCTGGGCAAGGTCGTCAGTCCGCCTTACGACATTATTTCTCCCGAGGACCGGGTCTACTATCACAAGCTTCATCCGCGGAACTTCGTACGGCTCATACTGGGCGAGGAGTTCGAGAACGATGACGACGATGAGAACCGGTTCACGCGGGCGAAGCGCTACATTGCCGATTGGCTGGCACAGGGCGTGCTCAAGAAGGACGAAGAGCCAGCGATCTATGTCTACGCTCAGCATTTCGAGCGCGATGGGAGTTTCAAGACCGTTCGCGGTTTTACCTGCGCGGTCAAGGTGCACGACTACTCGGACAGGGTTATCTTGCCGCACGAACATACCCTGGCCAAACCCAGAGCGGGTTTGCGGAGCACGCTCGAACAGACAAGCGCCAATCTCGACAGCATCTATGGCCTGTACGATGATCCACAGGGTGAGATCGACGCCGTAATGGACCGACCGGCGGCCGCGCCGGCAGCGGCGGATGTAGTGGACCGCGACGGGGTCCGGCACAGCCTCCGGATGGTCAGCGACCCATCTGAGATCGCCCTGGTGACACGGTTCCTCAAAGACAGGCAGATCGTCATTGCCGATGGGCATCATCGTTACGAAGCAGCCCTCAACCATTGCAACAGGATGAGACGCGGGAGCAAGCGCGGCGAGCAGCCTTCGGATTATACGCTGATGACTATCGTCAACGCTTCTCAAAAAGATCTGGAAATCCTCTCGACCCACCGCGTCATAGACAGCATCGCCCACGATTTGCTCGCCGAACTGGACAGCAGGCTGTTGGAGCATTTCGATTTGGTGGAGTCTTCCGCGAACGCTCTGGTGAGCGATGTGGAGAGAATCAGGGGCATCGGCATGTATCGCAACGGTGATGCGAAGGTGCTGATTCCCAAGCCGGGCGTGTTCGAATTGGTGGACGGATGCGAGGCATGCACCAAGTTGGAGTCAACATCCTGCACACGCTCATATTGGAAAGATTGCTCGGTATCGACGACGAGAAGCTCAGGCACGAGGCGCACGTGCGCTACACCAGGGATGCCGATAAAGCAATACATATGATCGACTCCGGCAACCGGCAAATTGCCTTCCTGCTGGACCGAATCGCGGTGAAATCGGTCATGGACATCAGCCGGCGCGGGGGAGATGATGCCTCAGAAAGCTACCTACTTCTATCCCAAGCTCCTGAGCGGGTTGGTGATGAGGAAGATGGAGCAGGAATGATCGAGCGATCTAACATAACGCGGCTAAGCACCGGTAACGAGTTTGTATCCATACCCGATATCTCGATTCCGTCCGCCGGAATAAGGACAATAGGGTTCATGCACAAGGCTTACCGGGCCTGCATCGAGATCAACGGTTCAGATCGTCTGCCGCTCCTGCGGCCTGTTGTCCTGGCGGAGGGTGAGGACATCTTTGGGGCGGGGGAGCGGCGGGCGAGCTGGACCGCTACTGGATACCGCGTATCTGGGCGCGCTCTTCCAAAGTGAGCGCGAGGGTCACGATATTTGCCCCGCTGGATCGCCGGGGTTTCGTCTGCGTGCTGGAGATCGAAAACATATCCGGGGCGGAGATCAAGACCAGGGCCGGGTGGAAGGGCTGCTGGGAGTCAAGCACGCACACGGCGTGCCTGTCCAGATCGATGTCGGGTGTGAAGTACGCCAACATCGGGTCCAGGCGGGACGCTTCGCCCATAATGGAGCTTCGGGGAAACATCGTTCCTGTTTTCGCCACTGCTATGGCGACCCAAGCCCGAGTGCCCACGAGGGTTTGGGATGCCGACAGCGGCAAAGAGATCACCGGGCGGTCGCAAGAGGGCATACTTGCGCCGGCTGATTCGCCGGTTTGCTACGAACTGGCGGATGATTACGTCTTATCGCCGGGGGAGAAGAAGGCACTGCCGGTGTACTTCGGCATCGGCCTGGAGGAGGTTTCCGCCGAAGCTTCCGCGAACGAACTGAGTCTTCACGGGTGGGAGCGCCTGCTCGATCACCTCGAAGTGTGGCTGGACAAGCACACCATCGATTGCGACGATTCCTTCGCCAAGCAGTTGATGAATACGAACTCATTCTACAACTACTTCTTTTCTCAGGCCATCACCCTGGATACGGAAGAGCTCGTAGTCACATGCGCGCGAAGCTCGCGGAACCGGTTGTGCGCCGCGTATCGGGACCGCGATGCGATGCGGTGGACTCTTCCCGCTGTGCTCCAGATAAGCTGGGAACAAGCGCGCAAACTCCTTATGTACGCCTTTACCGAACAGTTGCTCAATGTCGGCGTGGCCGCGCGATTTATCGACGGCGTTGTCCTGGAGCCGGGTATTGCCCTGGACCAGATAAGCGCCCCGATACGCGCAATCAACACTTATGTCCAGCTTACCGGTGATGATTCGATCCTTTTCGACCGCCGGGTGCAGACGGGTGTGAACACGGTTCAGCAAATACTCGCCACCCAGAGGCACCCGGAATTGGCGCTGTTCGAGACGTTGCTGCGGCCGTTGGACGAGCTTTCGGCGCTGCCATACGTATGCTTCTCCAATGTGCTGGTCTGGCGGGCACTTCTCGACATCAAATCGCTGTACGAGAGGATTCGCGATGTGGATCGGTCCGACGAGGCATCTACGCTGGCAAGCCAGGTGCGGTCGGCGATTCTGGGCAACTTCATCGTGCCGGGGCCTTTCGGCAAGATGTTCGCTCGGGAGATCGATCTGAATGGCAACTTCGAGTTGGGAGACGACCCCGCGGGCAGCCTCGAGTCTGCTCACATTTCTCGGCTTTTGCACGGGTGACGACCCTGCGTATGTCAATACGGTGAAATGGATTCACTCGGAGCACAACCCGTTGTACGAAGGCAATCATCCGTTTGCGCAGGCATCGGTCCGCGAGGGCGCCGGGCCATCGGTCGTGAGCGTGATAAACGACCTGATGTGCGGCCGGATCGATGAGGCGATGGAATTCCTCAGGCGAGCGCCGATGGACAACGGAATTGCCTGCGAGAGCGTGGACGCGGAAACGGGAATCGTGGTCGACGGTCCGGCTTATGCGAGCTGCGCGGGGTACCTCGCGTTCGGTCTCGGAATGGCCCTCAACGCATCGCCTCCGGAGACCTCGAAGGTCAAGACCAAGGGTACGGCCAGGCGAAACCCTCTACCAGCCCCCGCCCGAGACCAAGCACGACACGAAAAAGGCGAGGCTTTGAGATAGGGTCGATAGTATCTTACAACTGAAATCCTATACAAGCTGTACTGAACTTTGACATGTCACCTCGGATTTCAGTTGTAAGATACGTAAGAAGAAACCACCGACCTTCCGAATCGCGGAAAGGCCGTATTGATTTTCCGGCGATGGTCTTCTTGGTTGCGGCTATGCCGCCTTAGGGTTGATAGGGTTTGTAGGGTTTGTAGGGTTTGTAGGGTCAGCGGATTGGGAGGGGATCGGTCACCCGGATGACGACCGTCCCGCATTGTTGACAACTAGTGCTTAGTTAACGGGTGTTTCGGGAATCTTGTTCCCGAAACTAAGTGCGTATCGGGAACAAGATTCCCGATACACCGGCAAGCTGTACCTGAATTTTGATACGTCACCTCGGATTTCAGTTGTAAGATAATACTAATTGACAGAGCAATAGCACGGTGATATGATTGTCAACGACTAGTGGAGAGCGTCTCTTAGTGGCGAAGCTCTTCTAGCAGAAATTGCACGCCAAGGAGGAAAATCATGGGAATGACTGTAACTTTGGATTGCATGATCCACACGAATGCTGTCCACCACGAGCTGGGGCAAGAAATTGCCCTTGAGGGATGCTGCGCCTTCGGAGGGAAAGGCGTCGATCTTAACCCCATCGATCTAGTGGCCATGGGGCTGGGGTCCTGTCTGATAATTGTGATGGCAAAAGCCGCCGAAGGGCGAGGGATCGACTTGACGGGAACCTGGGCCGAGACCTCGTACGAGTTGAAGAATTACAAGATCGACAACTTCAACATCACCATACGTTCGCCCTACCGCCCGAAGGATGACGAGCAAATCTTCCTGGAACGTGAGAGCCATGCGTGTCCCGTCGACCTGGCCGTGAAGGATGGCGCACCCGTGCAGATCTCATTCGAATGGGGATCGACCTCGAACTCGGCGCGGACCGCCGGGACTTTGGAGGGGTGTGCAGCCTCCGTATGATGGACCAAACCCGAGGCCGTGCCACGGGGGCAGGGATCACTCCCCTGCCCCCGTGGGCGATGATTTCATCCCACGCATTGTAACTTTTGTCGCTGGATGGGGGTCTGTCGCGATTCCCCGTCCCCACGGCGGTTTCTTCACCTTCCACATCCTGCTGCCATACATTTCCGGAAATGCCTTGACGCGGCGTAACTCTTGACTTATACTTTCCGCTGGAGAATGCTCGATGACAACACAGCCTGGCGCCCCGTTACCCGACCAGAAATACCGTGACTGTCCCTGTGCCGGACGCAACCTGGATAAACTGGTGCAGCCCGCCATCTTGGCAGTGCTGGCACGTGAGGATGCTCATGGTTATGCGCTCGTGCAGCGTTTGGCGGAGATGCCGATTTTTCGTGGACGAAAGCCGGACGCGACAGGGGTGTATCGCTTCTTGCGCCAGATGGAAGACCGCGCGCTCGTTACATCAACGTGGGATACGTCCGAAACGGGTCCCGCCAAACGATTATACAGCCTCACTATGGCGGGGCGTGCGTGCCTTGTTCGCTGGATGGAAACGCTATCCACCTATCGCGATGCCATAGGGGAGTTGTTGGAAGTAACGCGAACGGTAATCGTTGAATAGGCGCTTAGCGCCTCCCTAGAAACAATTTGTTGTCGCTAAGGCGGATTCGACGGCGCACCGCCTTTGGGTTTTCCGCTTTATGGTTGTTAAGGGATGGCGGATGAGCTATACTTGCTTTGCCTGGGCGGAGGGTAGGGCAACGCTGGGGAGCTCTCCCGAGCCGACTCAGGTGTTGTTCAAGGGATGGGGGTGGAAATCTCCGCCCCCTCCAAATCATCCCTTAACAACCGAAAAGCGAAAAACCCGACCGCCTGCCTTGGTCAACTGCCACCGTAAGGTGGCCACTTTTCCCCAGCGAAGTCTGGGGAAAAGCGTAGTATCTCACAACTGAAATCCGATAGAAGCTGTACCGAACTCCGATACGTCACCCCGGATTTCAGTTGTAAGATACTACCACCGACCTTCCGAATTACGGAAAGGCCGTATTGATTTTCCGGCGATGGTCTTCTTGGTTGCGGCTATGCCGCCTTAGGGTTGATAGGGTTTGTAGGGTTTGTAGGGTCAGCGGATTGGGAGGGGATCGGTCACCCGGATGACGACCGTCCCGCATTGTTGACAACTAGTGCTTAGTTAACGGGTGTTTCGGGAATCTTGTTCCCGAAACTAAGTGCGTATCGGGAACAAGATTCCCGATACACCGGCAATGGGAACGCGTGCTCGCGGGTTGCAAACCCGGGGAACTGGGTCGGGCGTTCGGAAACGCCCGACCATCAAGAAATTGATAATTGACAATTGACATGGGTCCGGCTGCGACGCGCCGAGCGCGAGGTGTCCGGACTGACGACCGACAACTATCTTCAGAGGAATCGCATCTGTAGCGACGTATGACTTTCGACCGTGAAAGGAGATATCCAAAGATGGAAGAGCAGATCGTCAGCGAGCCGGCCGCAAGGCGCACCGTGCCGCTTTTCGTGTTGGTCTTCATTGCTGTGGCTGCCGGGATCGCGGCGCTGGCTATTTGGCGAGTCTTGTCGGGTTCGGGCGATCCCGCGGCATTTATCCCGAAAGACGTTGCAATGGCGGTGACCGTTAACGTCAGAGGGTCCGCCGGCAAGGACGCCGCCATTAAGTATATCGAGGGCGTCTTGAAGCAGGCAGGCTTAAATGATCCAGAGAACCAGTTGCTCCGCGAACTCAGCGGGGAGGCTCGCATAGATTTTTCCAGAGATGTCATACCTAAGCTCAGTGGCATCGGCGCGGGCGCCGTGCTGGACGATTCTTATGGGTTCCAGCCGGAAATGGTGGCCGTGATCGGCGCCAGAGATAGGG
Organism: uncultured bacterium; assembly: GCA_963823885.1. Lineage (GTDB taxonomy): Bacteria > Armatimonadota > UBA5829 > UBA5829 > UBA5829 > CAWGNL01. Next base: position 29,242 of record CAWGNL010000060.1, on the reverse strand, counting down.
AAGACGCGTCCAGTCTGCTGACTCTGATCGGAGTGAAACTCAACGAACAGCAGATACGCTTCCGGCGGCTGGAATACGAAGGGCGCGATTACTATGGCGTGTCGCGCGGGTCCGCCTCTTACTTCGCTGGGCCGAACGAGTGCTTCGTTGGCGCCGCGAAGAGCGCCATGGCTCTTTTCGAATTGCGAGGAAGGCTTCAAGAAGGTGGTCCGATACCCTGAAAGGCAAGCCCAGCCTGCTGGATGACTCCAACTTCACGAAAATGCGGAAGCCCGACGATGCGACTTTTGCCACCACCTACTTTTGCGGGGCCGGGGTACCTCGAAGCTGATGAGTTCCATGATGTCCATGGCGCTCGCGATGATGGGGCCGGGCGCGATGGACTCGTTCAAGAAGTCCTGGGAGAACAATATCGCGGCCGTGGGGCAGGCCAGAGCGAACGGCGATGGGGTCAGGTTCGATTTTCACGGCATTACCGCGGCGCCCAGCCCGTCGTCAGTGGAGGACAGCCCGGAGAGGCTGGTCTCGTTTGCTCCGAAGGATGCCTCAGTGACGATGGCTGTCGCGGGGTTCGACAAGGTGTGGGCGGAGTTCCGGAAGCAGCTTATGGAAAACCCGTCGGTGAGGGAGCAGATCGGGACGTAACCTCGCCCAGGCGAAGCAGATGCTGGGGATCGACCCACTCGCTGATCTGCTGGATCGGATTACGATGCTGGGCGTTTATTACGTTCCGGGTCGGCCTTCCAGCCCAAAGGGGTTCCCTGGCGCTGTCGTCGCGGTGCTCACGGTGGACAAGCCGGCTGTGGTGCGAAATTCGATAAACAAAGTTCATGCCGCTGCCGCGGGCATAGGCGACATGGCCTTTAGCAAGCTCGACGTGGCCGGGGAGAATGTGATTTTCGGCCCGCCATCGAACCCGCAAATGCGATTCGCCGACGCGATGGTCGGTGACAAGGTGATCGTAGTGGTAAGCGGGCAGACTAAAGCCCGGGTGGCCAATGCGATCCAGGTGGTCAAGGGGAAGGCCAATGTTTGGGGTCGGACTCGTTCCGCTTGGTTACCAGGCACTCGGCGCAAAGCGTTCGGGCGGGATTTGCTTCGGCGATCTCAGTGGGATTTGCCGCACTTTCGCAAACGAACTGACGCCGAGGGACCGCCGCACGATGATGGCTATCGTGAACAAAGTCGGCTCGTTCGGGGTGACCGGCCACTCCTCGGGAACCAGCTATGGAGGCACGGTGGTGGTGCCGTTCAAGAAGTGAAAGTGATGGTCAAGTTGTGGTATCATTTAATGTAGGGGAAAATGCGCTTGTAGGACGAGGATGATCGACAATGCAAACGGCCGTTAAAATGACAGCCACTGTTGGTGCCGGCGGAAAGATCGAAGTCACGGCTCCGGATCTGACATCCGGAGAGACAGTGGAGGTGATAATTATCAGTTCGGAGGCAACTCCTCGTAGGGGGCGGTCGGCGCTGGACATTCTCGCGGAAGCTCCAGGGCACAGACTTTTTAAGTCCGCCGAAGAGGTGGATGCCTACATTCGAGAGGAGCGCGGTTCGTGGGACCACTGACCTTGCCTTCCTCGGGCGCGATATACCTCGACGCAAACTGCCTCATATATAGCGTCGAAAAGATTGAGCCGTACAGCAGCCTACTTGAACCTGCATGGGCTTCTTCTAAATCCGGCGACGCACGGATTGTCTCCAGCGAACTGGCGTTGCTGGAAACGCTCGTCAAGCCGGTGCGAGAACGGGATGTCCTTTTGGAGAAGCTGTTTAGGGAATTGTTGCTTACATCCGGAGCAGTCCAGTTGCAGCCCATCACCCAGGCGATTCTTGAACGGTCGCTGCTGATCCGAGCCCACGAAGGTCTGAAGACTCCTGATGCGATTCATGCCGCCACGGCATTGGAGGCGAACTGTTCCCTGTTTGTGACAAACGACCCTACCCTCGGGAGGCTATTACCGATCACCCTGCTATCGAGCCTCGTAGGACCCTAATAGCCCTACCGGCTGTGCTCGTGAAGGATGACCGGCTCTGGGTGGCGATTTCCGAATCGCCACCGCGTCATCCCGCCGGATTTTCCGAATCCGGTAAAACGCGCTATCCGTCTAGTCGCAGAGCGGACTGAAAAACCCTTCTGACTTACCTGACCTACAAGCAAAGCACGGGATTCGGAAATCCCTTATTCGGCGTTCGGGTGGCGATTCGGAAATCGCCACCCAGGGAAAGTCCGAAAAAAGATCAGCATCTCGGAGACGGAACACCTTGCGCTCGATTTCGACGTCGTGCTTTTATAAACAACACCGCGGCAGAACTCCCCTCGCCCTCACGGGAGAGGGGTTGGGGGTGAGGGTGGAACGCCGCGGTCGATGAGCTTGTGCCCAATTACGGCGTTTCCCCCTCACCCCAGCCCTCTCCATCCAGGAGAGGGAGCGCGTGGGTACCCAAGCCAAAAGACTGGCCTATCAATTCGTGAATAATGCGGGCTAACGGGGTTAAAGGCCTGGAGAGGTTCTCCAACCTTTAACCTTTAACCCTGGTCACCAGGAATATCCCGTAATTCGCGAAGAAATTGGCGAGGGTGGGGGACCAGCGCGCAGCCGTTGGGGCGGAGCACGAGATCAGTTTCCTCGAACATCAGATCGTGCTCGCGGCAGAAACGCCGGAAGTCCTGGATGGTGGTGAGGTGGATGTTGGGGGTGTCATACCACTCGAACGGCAGGTACCTTCGTCCTGGGCATCACCCCCCGGAACATAAGCTGGAACCGGGTCCGCCAATGGGCGAAGTTGGGGATGGATATAATGCAGTGCCTGCCCACGCGCGCGGCTTCTCTAATCAAAAAATCCGGCCTGTGCAGCACCTGGATGGTATTGGTCAGGATTCACATAGTCCATGCTCTGATCGTTGAAGTCGGCCAAACCCTCGTTGAGGTCGCCGTGAAAGACGAACAAACCCTTGGCGACGCACTCCTGAATTGCCGTGTCCGAGTTCTCTATCCCCTGGACGCGCGCGCGCTTCTCGTGCTGCGCGGCCTTCAGGAGATGTCCCTCGCCGCAGCCGAGGTCCGGTACCCGGCTGCCCGGCTTGACCATCTCGATCACGTAGCGAAACTCCGGCCTGAGCTCGTCGTCGGCGGGGCTGATGCGATTGTCGCTCGGGGCATCTCTCATGGCTCTTGCTCAAAGGGTTCAGTTTTGCAGAACTTAGAACCCGCCAGCCCTGAGTGGCGAGCGTAAGCAGTATGTATCGAAGGGCGGTCGCGCAATGCGGCCGTGCTTCAGATACGGCCCACAAACCGGGCCTCTTCAGCACTGACGGAGATGTCGTTCCCGGGTTACTGAACTCACTCCTCTTGCTCGTTTTTGGGATCCGCGTACTATCCAGGAAGTTGACCACCAGGCGGCTCAGAGTGTCGACTTCCAGCAGGAATGCATCGTGGCCGTAGTCGGATTGTATCTCCGCGTAGCTGACATCCATGTTATTGCGCCTCAGCGCCGAAACGATCTCTTTGGACATATAGGATGGAAACAGCCAGTCCGACGAGAACGAGATTACCAGGAACGCGGCCTTCGCTTTCGCGAGCTCCTTGCGAAGATCGCCGCTGGGCTGCGCGGCGTCGTAGTAGTCCATGGCTTTGGTGATGTATAGATAGGAGTTCGCGTCAAACCTTTCGACGAACGCCTCGCCCTGATAGTTCAGATAACTTTCCACCTGGAACTCGGTGACGAAATCATAGTCGGGAGTCGTCTTGTATTCTGCAGGTCGCGGCCGAACTTTTTGTGCATGGATTTATCCGACAGGTAAGTGATATGCCCTATCATTCGCGCGATCGCCAGCCCGGCGCTCGGCAAGCTCCTTGCCATAATAGTCCCCGTTCATCCAGTTGGGATCGGACATTATGGCCTGCCTGCCGACGGCGTCGAAGGCGATTGCCTGAGCGGAAAGCCTGGCTGTGGTTGCGATGAGCATCGCCATCCGCACCATGTCGGGGTAGGCCACGGTCCATTCCAGCGCCTGCATGCCTCCCATGCTGCCGCCGACGACGCACATCAGTTGGCTGATACCCAGGTGATCGAGCAGGAACTTCTGAGCGCGGACCATATCGGATATCGTCACTATTGGAAAGTCTATGCCGTGGAACCCGCCCGTGGCGGGGTTAACCGATCCCGGCCCGGTGCTTCCCTTGCAGCCGGAGATTATATTCGAGCAGATGATGAAGTACTTGTTCGTGTCGAAAGCCTTGCCGGGCCCGATCATATTGTCCCACCAGCCGGGCTTGCGATCCTCGGGGTGGTTGCGGCCCGCCGCGTGGGCATCGCCGGTAAGCGCGTGCAGCACAAGAATGCAGTTGCTCTTATCGGCGTTCATCCGGCCGTAAGTTTCGTACGCGAGGGTTATGGGACCCAGTTTGCGCCCGCAGTCGAGCAATAGCTCGTTGGGTGGCTCGGCGAAAGTGAAACTTGCTGTTTGGACGATTCCTACCGATCCGGCTTCCGACGTAATCATTAGCTTGCCTTGCTCTTTATGTAATTCAAAGCTCCGCCGGCCAGAATGACTTCGCGCTCGCGCTGGGAGAGATCGTGGCTGACTTCAAAGCCCATCGTGATATTGTGGTCCAACAGGACGAGTATCGACGAGCCGTCTATGAGGTCGCTCGCAATGTCCAGTATTTCGACGTCGTCGAGACTGGCTGATCCTGTCGTAGTCGGATGGATCGACAAGCTTGAGGGGCACGATGCCGAAGTTGATCAGGTTCTGGCGATGAATCCGAGCGAAGGACTTCGCGATTACCGCCTTGATCCCCAGATACATCGGAGCAAGCGCCGCATGCTCGCGCGAGGAACCCTGGCCGTAGTTTTCGCCTGCCAGGATGACTCCGCCCGGGTATTTCCTGGCGCGCCTGGGGAACTCAGGATCGACCGCCGTGAAGACGAACTCCGATATCGCCGGAATGTTCGACCTCAGCGGCAGCACCTTGGCGCCCGCCGGCATTATGTGGTCCGTTGTAATGTTGTCGCGGACCTTCAGCAGAACCCGCCCTGAGATCGTATCGGGCAGAGGGGTATTCGTGGGCAGCGGCTTGATGTTGGGTCCGCGGACTATTTCCACCGACCGCGGCTCATCCGAAGGCCGTATCACCATTCGGTCATCGGCGAGGTAGCTTTGCGGCGATTCGAAATACAGGCGGCTCGCCCAGCTTGCGCGGATCGGTAATCGCGCCGTATATGGCGGCTGCCACCGCGACTTCCGGCCCGGCAAGGTAAACCTGAGCGCTCGCGGTGCCGCTTCGACCCTCGAAATTGCGGTTGAAACGTGCGTATGGAGACCGCATTGGTCTTGGGAGATTGTCCCATTCCGATGCACGGCCCGCAGGCGGATTCGAGCAATCTGGCCCCTGCCGATATCAACTCCGCAAGCGCGCCGTTCCTGGCGATCATCTCGAACACCTGCCTGGACCCAGGCGATATCACGAGGCTCACCGATGGGTGCACGGTCCTGCCTTTGAGAGCGCCGGCTACGACCATCAGGTCCCGCAGGGACGAGTTGGTGCAACTGCCGATTGCCACCTGATCGACTTTCGTCCCCTCGATTTCGCTGACCTTTACCACATTGTCCGGCGAGTGGGGCATAGCGATTAGAGGTTCAAGTGTGTCTAAGTTTACCTCGATAACTTCATCATAATCGCATTGCGGATCGGGCAATACCTGCTTCCAATCGCCCTCCCGGTTTTGAGAAGCGAGGAACGCTCGCGTGATATCGTCGCTTGGGAAGATGGATGTCGTGGCGCCGGCTCGGCCCCATGTTCGTTATGGTGGCGCGATCCGTGGCCGAGAGGCTCCGGATTCCCTCCCCGCCGTACTCGATAATCTTGCCGACCCCACCCTTTACCCCCAGAATGCGCAGGACTTCGAGGATCACATCCTTAGCGGATACCCAGGGCCTTAAGCTGCCGGTCAGCCTGACAAGGCAGACTTTGGGCATCGGCAGGTAGAAGGGCTGTCCGGCCATCGCCGAGGCCACGTCCAATCCGCCCGCTCCTATTGCGAGCATCCCCAAGCCTCCAGCGGTAGGAGTATGGCTGTCGGATCCAAGGAGGGTGTCGCCGGGCACATCGAAGCGCTCCAGTTGGACCTGGTGACAGATGCCGTTTCCCGGCAGGGAGAAGTAGACGCCATATTTGGCGGCGGCGCTCTGCAGGTACGCGTGATCGTCCGCGTTCTCGAAGCCGGACTGGAGGGTGTTATGGTCTACGTAACTCACGGAGAGTTTTGTCTTCACCGACGGCACTCCCAGCGCCTCGAACTGCAGGTAGGCCATTGTTCCCGTGGCATCCTGGGTGAGGGTCTGGTCGATGCGTATCGCAATCTCCCGACCGGGAATCATTTCACCTTCCACGAGGTGCTCGCGGATAATCTTTTTTGCAAGGTTGAGTGTCATTGTTCGATCCATTTAGGCGTAGCATCTTACAACTGAAATCCTATACAAGTTGTACCTGAACTTTCATATGTGACCTCGGATTTCAGTTGTAAGATACGTAAGAAGAAACCACCGACCTTCCGAATTGCGGAAAGGCGGTATTGATTTTCCGGCGATGGTTTTTTGGTTGCGGCTACGCCGCTTTAGGGCGGATAGCGGAAAGTGGAAAGCTGCTAACAAGCCCCCTGTTTCGGGAGAAGGGTTTCCCGAAACAACGGGACGATGGTCCGGCGTCTCCGAACGCCGGATCGGGTTCGCCAACTTCCTCGCCCATTGGGTATTATAGCAGGGCGCGAAAGGTTTACACAAGGTTTTTGCGGCTTGTGAAGGAAACAGCCGGACGATTGGCGTAATGAACATGGGCGCGTAAATAATGCGGGTTAGACTTGGCAATGAAAGGTGTGTAGTGGGTTATGGCGACGAAGATGGCGATGCCCCTGCTGGGGCAGACCATGGAAGAGGGAACGATAATCAGGTGGTTCAAGAACGAGGGTGACCCGATCAAAGCAGGGGAACCCTTGCTCGAGGTGATGACGGACAAGGTCAACATGGAAGTGGAGGCGCCCAGCGACGGCGTCTTGCTGAAGATTTACGCTGGGCCGGAGCAGACGGTGCCGGTCAAGGAGCCCATAGCTTTAATAGGAGCCGCCGGCGAGTCCGCGGAAGACGCGCTGGGTAAGGCAGCCGCGCCCGTCCCCGCCCCTGCCCCGGAGAAGGCGGCTGAACCGAGCGCGCCGATTGGTCCGGCTGTCCCGACGCATGCAGGCGACATGGGGACCGCGCCGCCGGTTGCAGAGAGAATCTTTGCTTCGCCGGCCGCCAGGCGCGTTGCCAGGGAGCGCGGCATCGACATTTCCGAGCTTGCGGGCAAGGGCACGGGGCCCAGTGGCCGCATCCTGGAGCGAGATGTGCTGGATCATCCGGCCTCGGCTCCCAGGATGACTCCGCTCGCCGGAAGGATGGCGGCGGAAATGGGGGTGGAGACGGGCGCCGTAAGCGGCAGCGGCGTCGCCGGCAAGATCACCAGCACCGATATCATGCGAGCCGCGCAAGCCCCGCAGCCCGGGCGCGACGGCGATCGGAACCACTATTCCATTTCCCGGCGTGCGCAAGGCCGTGGCGCGGAATGTGGCATCCAGTGCGCGGACCGCGGCGCACGTCACCCTGGTCGCCCAGGTCGACATGACAGAGTGCGCTGCTCTACGAAAACGCATCCTGCAACCGGTCGAGAGCCGCTATGGGGTACGGATTTCATTTACCGATATTATCGCGAAGGCAGTCGCGACGGCAATTCAGGACAAGCCGATAGTCAACTCCTCGCTGGACGGCGATCGGATAGTTATTCACGAGACCGTTAATCTTGGGATCGCCACAGCGATCGATGAAGGGCTTGTGGCGCCCGTGATTAGGGATGCGCAAACGAAGAGCCTGGCGCGGATATCCAGAGAAATCAAGGACCTCGTCGCCAGCGCGCGCGGGGGGACGGCGGCGGCCTCGGACTTCAAGGATGGCACGTTCACCATTACAAACCTCGGCGTGTACGGGGTGGTCAGCTTTAATCCGATCATCGTTCCGGGCCAGAGCGCGATCCTGGGTGTGTGCGAGATCGCCGATGCTCCGGTGGCAATCGATGGCGAGGTCAGGATTCGGTCCATGATGAACCTGTGCCTATCGTTCGATCACAGAGTAATGGACGGCGCGCCGGCCGCCGAATTCCTCGCGGGGTTGAAGGCGATCCTGGAGTCGCCGGTGCTGATATTTGTGTAGGGTTCACGGTTGACATTGGAAAGAAACTCACCCCCGGTGTTTCGGGAATCTTGTTCCCGAAACTGGGGAGTTTCTTAGGAACGAATGTGAGGAATCTCAACGTTATGCTGGGCAAGTGCTCAGGCATCATGAGTGCCCAACGCGTGGCTGTCATTCCGAGCAATTGACAGCGACACTGTCGCAGTCACATTGGAAAGAAACTCACCCCCGGTGTTTCGGGAATCTTGTTCCCGAAACTGGGGAGTTTCTTAGGAACGAATGTGAGGAATCTCAACGTTGCGCAGGAATGTATGCTCCGGCAGGCGAGATTCAACCGATAGGTGGAGATTCCTCACGTTCGTTCGGAATGACATGACTTGTGGGGTATGTGGCGGGAAGCGGTGCGTATTTGCCGGGCCGAACCGTAGGGCATCAGAGATGCCCGGGCTGCTCATTACGGGCCGGATTGCAAATCCGCCCGAACAGGGGCCTGTGCGGGTTAGGGGTCCGGATTCTAATTGGGGAGTTTCTTCACCCCCGGTGTTTCGGGAATCTTGTTCCCGAAACTGGGGAGTTTCTTAGGAACGAATGTGAGGAATCTCAACGTTGCGCAGGAATGTATGCTCCGGCAGGTGAGATTCAACCGATAGGTGGAGATTCCTCACGTTCGTTCGGAATGACATGACTTGTGGGGTATGTGGCGGGAAGCGGTACGTATTTGCCGGGCCGAACCGTAGGGCATCAGAGATGCCCGGGTTGCTCATTACGGGCCGGATTGCAAATCCGCCGGAACAGGGGCCTGTGCGGGTTAGGGGTCCGGATTCTAATTGGGGAGTTTCTTCACCCCCGGTGTTTCGGGAATCTTGTTCCCGAAACTGGGGAGTTTCTTAGGAACGAATGTGAGGAATCTCAACGTTGCGCAGGAATGTATGCTCCGGCAGGTGAGATTCAACCGATAGGTGGAGATTCCTCACGTTCGTTCGGAATGACATGACTTGTGGGTATGTGGCGGGAAGCGGTGCGTATTTGCCGGGCCGAACCGTAGGGCATCAGAGATGCCCGGGTTGCTCATTACGGGCCGGATTGCAAATCCGCCCGAACAGGGGCCTGTGCGGGTTAGGGGTCCGGATTCTAATTTCTAATTTCTAACCTGGGGGTGCTGATGCAGAAAGTTGCTGTCGTTGGCCTTGGCGGGATTGGGAAAGTCCATTGCGAGGCCTATGCTCGGATGCCGAAAGCCGAGCTTGTTGCGGTGTGTGATTCGATAATGGAGACTACTGAGGAGCTTGCCGCCCGGTACGGGGCTCAGCCGTTTTCGAGCCTGGCGGAGTCTCTTGAAATACTCCGAGGTCGATATGCTCGATATCTGCACGCCCACCCCGAACCATATCGACTCCGTAAATGCCGCCGCTGCCGCGGGCAAGCACGTGTGCGTGGAAAAGCCCATGGCTCGCACGGTTGGCCAAGCTCAGGAGGCCGTGCGTGTGTGCGAGGAGGCCGGGGTACAGCTTTTTGTGGCGCACGTCTTGAGGTGGTGTCCCGAGTTCAGAAGGCTTCATGACCTTGTGGCCAGCGGAGCGGTGGGAGAACCATGGTCGCGCGCACCAGCCGCCGCTCGGGCCAGCCGGCGGGGTGGTTTGCGGACTTCAAGCGCAGCGGCGGCGTCGTGCTGGACTTGTTGGTCCACGACTTCGACTGGCTGCGATGGAGCCTGGGAAGAGTGACCAGAGTCTTTGCGCGGGCGGTCGAATCGGGGGTTCCGTCAGCGGATTACGCGCTGGTCACGCTCAGGTTTCAAAGCGGGGCAATAGCTCACGTGGAGGGAAGCTGGGCAAGGCCCAGCGGTTTCGAGACGTGCGTGGAGATAGCCGGAACCAACGGGGTGCTGAGCTATTCCAGCAAAGAGAGTGCGCCGCTTAATATCGAGATGAAGTCTATGGATGCCGATCGCGCTGGCCTCGTGATATCGGAGACCCCCAGCGGCCAGGACCCGTATTACCTGGAATTGGAACATTTCATCGACTGTTTGGAACAGGGTAAGCAAGCCGAGATCACGGCGAGAGACGCTCTGGAGGCGGTGCGTATCAGCGGAAGCCGCGCTCAGGTCCATCAGTGCGGGCCAGCCCGTGGTGTTGGTTTAGCCGCGTTAGGCGCTTATCGCCCTCCTAGAAACAATTTGTTGTCGCTAAGGCGGATTCGACGGCGCACCGCCTTTGGGTTTTCCGCTTTATGGTTGTTAAGGGATGGCCGATGAGCTATACTTGCTTTGCCTGGGCGGAGGGTAGGGCAACGCTGGGGAGTCCTCCCGAGCCGACTCAGGTGTTGTTCAAGGGACGGGGGTGGAATCCCGCCCCCTCCAAATCATCCCTTAACAACCGAAAAGCGAAAAACCCGACCGCCTGCCTTGGTCAACTGCCACCGTAAGGTGGCCACTTTTCCCCAGCGAAGTCCGGGGAAAAGCGATAGTACCTTACAACTGAAATCCTATACAAGCTGTACTGAACTTTGATATGTGACCTCGGATTTCAGTTGTAAGATACGTAAGAAGAAACCACCGACCTTCCGAATTATGGAAAGGCCGTATTGATTTTCCGGCGATGGCCTTCTTGGTTGCGGCTGGTGCTGGGCGGAGGTTCCGGGCTTTGGGCTTTCCATTTTCAGCTTTCCGCTCTTTTCTGTGGAGGTGCCGATTGGCAAGTGAACGAATCGTTAAGATAGGTATCATGAGCTTCGCTCATATGCACGCGTTGGGGTATGCGGCCGCATTGAAGGAGCTTGACGGCGTGGAGTTCGTCGGAATTGCGGATGACGACCCCGCGCGGGCCAAAACGATGGCAAGGAAGTTCCGCGTGAAGGCGTTTCCCACGTTTGCGGAGATGCTGGCGACCGATATGGATGGGGTTATCGTCTGCAGCGAGAACGCTAAGCACCGCCTGCACGCTGTGACGGCTGCGCAGAGCGAGAAGCACGTGCTGTGCGAGAAGCCGATTGCCACGAACAAGGGAGATGCCGAGGCCATCGTGGAGGTAGCCAAGCGCAGTGGGATCAAGCTGATGATCGCTTTCGGCTGCAGATTTCATCCTGCTTACAAGCGCCTCAAGCAGCGTGTGCAGCGTGGCGAGCTGGGTAAGATTCTTGCGGTGAAGGGGACCAATCATGGGGTGTGCCCCGGCGGATGGTTCGTGGATACCGACCTTTCGGGTGGAGGCTCCGTGATCGATCATACGGTGCACGTGCTCGATTTGCTTCGAGACCTGACAGGGGCGGAAGCGACACGGGTCTACGCGGAAATCAGCAACCAAATGTACGGGGGCGATTTCGACGACACCGGCATTATCTCGGTGGACTTCTCCAACAAAATGTTCGCCACCATCGACGCAAGCTGGTCGCGACCTAAGACCGGGCCGTTTTGGGGGGATGTGGACATGGACGTCACCGGGACCGAAGGTGTTGCGGATATGGAGATGTTCGCTCAGAAGATCGGGGTCTTCACCACCAAGACCGGGCGATCCGCCGAGCAGTATTGGGGCGAAAACACTGATCTCGCCCTGGTTGCCGGGTTTGTCCGATGCATCGCCGAGGACACTGCTCCCGAGATCACGGGGGATGACGGCGTGAAGGCCCTGGAAGTCGCGCTTGCGGCGTACGAGTCCGCGAAGTCCGGCAGATCCGTGAGCCTGGTGGACTAAAGCGGCGCTGGGAATCGAACCCGCGGCAATAATCAACGCGGTGGGTTTGGACTCTACCTTTTATGGAGAAAACCGTCAGTATGAACGACCTTGTCAGTATCGAGCATGACCACGGCGAAGACGGCTCGGTCATTACAGGCAGCGGTATCCTGGATCTCACAAATACCTCGAAGTTGCGAGAGTTTCTCGAGGAGGCGGTTGCCTCGGGGGGAGAAGTAGCGGTCGACTTCGGACATGCCGTTTTCATCGACTCGGCTGTGCTGCAGTATCTGGGTTCGGCGAGCCGAGCGATGACCAATACCGGTAGGCGACTCAAGGTGATCGTCAGCGAGAGCCTCTCACCCGGATTATGTCCTCAAAACAATAGGCTTTTCCTCTCTGATGACCATAGAGGTCACACCGGCTAGCGGGTAGGGGGTTAGAAGTAAGAAGTTAGAAGTTAGAAGTTAGAATCCGGACTTCCGCCCCGCGGAAAACCTGCCCCCGGTGTTTCGGGATTTGAGGAGCGATCACAGGTGTTAATCTAGGGCAGAAACATCATTGGCTCGCTCCGGAAATCCCGAGACGGTCCAAAGCGTTCTTTCTCCCACAGTGATAAAGGCGACGCCTTTGCGCATGATTCCCGCGAAAATACCGGGAGCTTCCACTTCGGACATTTTCGCGTTTTCGCCTCTTCGCGTTTTCGCGATTAAATCGGATTTACGCGCCGCTCGCTCGCGTTGCACCCAGGCGCACCTCATCGAGTCTCTTTAGCGACTCGTCATCGAGCTTGCCGACAAACGAGATAATATCGCCCTTCTCGAAGCTCACCCGGCACGTCCCCGACACGGTGTCCATGCCCAGGCTCGCAAACCGGTCCAGGTGGACGTTGTGGTCCACGCTTATCGAGTTTCCTTCAACGCGAAATTCGTGAAGGTTGCCCACGTGCAGGTTTTCACTAAAGATCATCTCGAGCCATTCGGCTATCTCATCCTTGCCTTTGAACAGATTGCGTTCGCCCGGAATGGTCGGCGGGACCATGACTATGGCATTGTCCGCGAAGAAATCCAGGGACGCGTGCAGTTCGTGTTCGTTCATCACTTCTATCAAGCTCTCAAAAGTGGAAATAAAATCGTCTTTCATTATGTGTTCCTCCCGAAAACAGCGTTTAGCTGAAAGTGGAAGGTGGAAAGTCCGGAACTTCCGCCCCGATGCGCCCATTTTCGTTCCACGGTAGTGATTCATCTTAGTATTTACCCGTACAGGCGAGGCGTCATTCGAGGACGACGGGAGTAACGCGCGCGGGTAAGGGGTCCGGGCCGGTGCGTAAAAATTCCCCACTGAAAATTCACCGAATAAGAAGGATGCTACCGGCCTGGCGGCGAATCACGTATAGGACAGGTCGTAAAAGTCGCGAGAAGGGGGTAACGAGAAGATGAGTAGAGTGAGCGTTTTGCCCGCGGGTACTATTGGTTTTCGGGGCGCTGTTCGGCGCTTGCGGCGTTGGGGTTGCGGATGACGGGGTGGTGCTGTGGAATGAGCGGCCAGGCACGATTTTCGACGGGGAGTCAAGGCCGCTCGGTAGCTCCGTCTACTTGGACGGGGAAACAATCGTGAAGATTAAGGCTGATTTGTGTCAGCCATATATCCTCATAGCCGAGCCATTTGCCCAGGATGACCGGTGCATCGTGTTCACGACGCCGAGTCCCCTGTTGAGATTGTGGCAAACATGTGATATTATCGGCACTACGAGCCTGACCGCTTGGGGGGACTTCGCGATTCAGAATGCCCGAGTGCTAGGATATGGGGACCCGGAAACCGGGCAGCTAATTTACCATGCCGTTATAAAAGGCCCCTTCAGCCCGACACCTTGGTCGCCCATGCTCGACCTGACCGTCACCGACACAACCGAGGCCGCTCCCGCGGCCAACCCGCCCAATGAGCCTAACGACAACCTCCCGCCACCGCCGCAATTCCACCAAACCGTGGCAAGCGTTCTCGACGCATCCGCCCTCACAGGGTCCGCCCAAAGCGTCCGCATTCAGGATGATTTTCCCAGTCCGCCAGGCGGGACGCAGTTGCCGGGGTCACTGGTGGAATTCGAATGCAAGCAAATAACTTCCGTCGGTTCGGAGGTCATAGATGGGTCCTCCTATAACTATCTCGACGTTTCGGACGATTCACCGGGAACAGGGACCATAAGGGCACTTTATACAGGCGCCCTATCAAGCAGCCTTACAGATAGGATCAATATGATTACCGGCCAGCTTGGTTACCCCGACTCGGGGTCAACGCCAATTTTGTGCGTTGATTGCGGCCCGTCTGGCTGCTTCGACCCCCAGTCGCTGCAGGGGCAGGTTCAGATCGTGCACGAACAAACGATCGAGTGGGCGAAGACCTTTGCCGACGGGGCAGCGCTCCCTGCCTCTCTTACCGGCCTGGTCGTAACCACGACATCCAACGACCTGCCTGAAGCGCTCTACGTTCAATCATCCGATAGGCGGCAAGGTATCCGGGTGCTCTACTCCGGCAGCACGACATTCAATAGGGGAGATGTCGTCAGCGTTTCGGGCACGATCGACTCCGGCGTCGACGGTGAGCGGCAGATAGACAGCAGCGGTGTCACCCTGACGGAGGGCGGCAACAGCGCGCCGGGGCCGTTGGGGCTTCCGAACCGCGGCCTTGGCTCGGGACCATTTAATGCCTACACGCCAGGCATCGATGGGGCCGCCGGGCTGAATAATATCGGGCTGCTGATCAAGACATGGGGCGTCTGCAACGGATTCGACCAGGCAGGCGACTTCTACGTGGACGATGGGTCCGCGATAACGGACGGGTCGGGCCTCATGGGAGTGATGGTAAGCCAATGGCCAGGGCAGCCCCCGATTGCTCCCCCGATGCAGGGAGCTTATGTTACAGTGGCCGGAATCAGTGGATGTCAAAATCTGGGGGGCAATCTTGTTCGCACGGTTCGAGTGCGCGACGAGAACGATGTAACTTATGTGGCTGGTCCCCGCAGGTACTACGTCAATTGCACAACGGGTAACGACATCGCTTATTCCGGAACGGATTGGCAGCATCCTTTCCAAACGATATCGCACGCTCTTCAGGCCGCTGTGTCGGCAGACGAAGTCTGGGTTGCAAAAGGGACCTACGGCCAGCCCATCAATATGACTGACGGGGTGGCCCTCTACGGCGGTTTTCTTGGTTACGTTGACTGGGCGCATTCGGGGGAGACGTTCTTAGACCAGAGGAACTGGAAGACCAATGAAACCATCATCGACGGCACGAACGTTAATCAGCAACTGGGAGCAGTGGATATAGACAGCTGGCGCATCAGGAGTCGTTGTGGACAGTGCCGGCGGCAATTACCGCCTGCAATCCGGCTCGCCGTGTGTCGGCGCAGGTGATGTTACGGTAGTCTCAACAGCTTGGACAGACGCCGACGGAAACCCCAGGACGAACGACGGCACTGTGGATATTGGCGCGTATGAGTCAGGGTGGGCTGGCGTACCAGTGATAGTAAGCCCCGTCGGAACGACGAATCAAATCGCTCCCGTGATTACCTGGACGGTGTATGGTTCGGTTCCCTATGACCGCTATGAGCTTCGAGTAACCGACGTCACCAACTCATCCAGCCCAAGCCTCGTTTGGGACTCGGGGCAGGTGATCGGAGGGTCGTCTCCAGCACAGGTCGGCCAGTTGCTGAATAGCGGTTCGACATACTCCGCAATCGTCACGGTGGGCAATGCTTCCACCTGGAGCGCGTGGAGCGCTCCCGCGCAGTTCACTGTCAGCGTCACACAACCGCCGATGCCAGTGGGCACATTGGTACTGCACACAGTAATTAGATCGGATTGCTGAATGAAAGGGGTGTTTTCAATGCAGATCAATACCAAGAAATCGTTCGCACTTTGCTTTGTCCTCGCCACGACAGTCTCGTCAACCCATGTGAGCCACGGTGACCCTGCTGTCGGCACGCAGCCGCTCGCCGGGTTTTCTGCGGGCGGCGAAGCGCCCACTCAGTTGCAGTCCCAGGCAGGTCGCGTCTTTTGCCGTCCCACTTCGCTGGGAGCAGGCATACCTGCCGAGCCACCGACTGCCTCATCGGTTCTTGGCGGTCCTCTGTTCCGGGTAGCCTCAAACGACTATACACTTTCATATGAGCGATCACGGAGATTGGAATGGCGATCCCCTCTGCCCTGACTGGGTACAGCTATCCGTGGCCGGCAGCACCTTTGCTGTGTCGGCGGGCGACAGTTCAGGAGACAATACGTTCGTCTGGAATGGTCTGGACAGTAACGGCCAACCAGTTAATACAGCCGTATATCCCATCTCCTTTGTTGATGAGGGACGCATGTGCTTCAGTCCACAGGACGGCTATGCCATGCCGAACGCAAATCTGTCCCTGTCCGTCGCGAGCAGTTTCTCATACACGACTGGCAGCACCAGTGCGCTTCCCATACCGTTTACCCTTTCGGAGCCTGTGCCGAGAAAGCTTGCCACCAGCGCAACCGTAACCGCCCTGATCTATGACTCGGACGGCGATCTGGTAAAGACCCTGGCGGATGGAGTTACCACTAACAACATCAACAATCAAGCCAACCAGACGAACGGCTCGAATAGCTGGCTGCAATGGGATGGCACGGATGACTCAGCCAATCCAGTCGACGCGGATACTTATACTCTTACTCTGTTCGCTAAAGACAACGCCGGTGTCGGGTGCGAATCTAATTGTGTGACATCCACCATCACGGTAACCGATGGCCAACCGGACACGTCCCCATTCATCGAGATCGACGACGATATGGACTCGCCGCCCGGTACGGTCTATGGCAGTACCAACCAGGCAGGCCCTGTTTCTTGGTCTGACGCAGCAGGCGGGCAGGGAACTGCAACGGTGGACAGTGACGGCACTTTTCAGTTCACTATAAACCCCACGTCGGGCGAGCATTTGGTTACGGCAGTCGTCACCGGGGCTGAAAGTCAGCTTGATTTGTACTTCAATCAGTTGTCCATCTCCGACGGCGAGCAGTCCGACCAATCGCTGGCGACGCATTCGACTGCACGGCTTGCCCCCGCATCCGCATCGAAAATGAGGTCGATGGATGTGGGGACATCCCAGGGTCAGAGCGTGTCCATAATCGTCAACAGTCAGACAACGGACACTGTCGATGTGGAGATCACCGACCCATTCCAGGCAAACTCCTGCATTAGCGTCGCATCTCCTATCACAGGAGCCGATCTTCTGAATGGAGCTTTGCCGGAACCTGCGCCAGTTCGCCAGCTTAGCAATATAACCCTGAGCGCCGGGAGCAACGCCATCACCTGGGATGCACTGGATAGCGCGGGCGCGGCGGTATCGCCCGGCATTTATCGCTTCGAGGTCACGAGCCAGCATCAGTACGATGGAAATGACGTGGTGGGTTGGGTTACAGTGAGTAACCCGACGAGTGGTTTGACTATCACAAACGTGCAAGCACAGGCTTACGGAGCCAGAGTCGCAGTACTTTGGAGCACCAACGTTCCTGCCTACGGTTGCGTGAGCTACCGGGCCGATGACTCAGCAATCGCCAGTGTAATCTCGACAGATAACCCATCCCTAACACACACTGTTTGGCTACCTGACGTGGCGGCGGATAGCGCCTATCAGTTTTACGTTCAGGCCTGGAACGGTTCTGGAAATACAAGCGTGACAACCGGATACACGGTCACCTCAGGTGACGGCCCGTGCATATTCGAAATATCATCGCGGATGGATTCCTCCGGGAACGCCACTGTGAAGTGGAATACCGACATCGCCTCAACCTCTAAAGTCTCATACCGCAAAGTATGGCCGACAGATAATCCTAACTGGACCTCGGTCGAAGACGATACTCTTGTGCAGGACCACGGCATTGTCTTGTCCAATTTGCAGGCCAACGCGGAATATGTCTATCGCATTACCAGCGCGAATGGCGCGAGCCAGGCTGATAGCAAGTATCTCACATTGGTGACGCAGAGCGTTGCGCCAACCATAAACATAGCCGCGCCAGAAAACCTGTCTACGGTGTCTGGCCTGGTGAGCATTGATGTGGAGGCGGACAGCAGTTGCCCGAGGTTTACCACAACAGGCATTCAGAGCGTGGAACTTACGGTTGACGGCAATCCAGTTGCTCTGGCGTCTCACGACCCCAACGGCACGACGTGGCTGTTCAACTGGGACACCTCACTGGCCGGAGGCGGTACCCATCACATAGTGGCGACCGCAACTGACGATTATTGGAATACGTCGGACTACGCCATCGATGCCCTGACAAGCTCGACGCAGGCTGAAGGAATGGCGGTTTCCACCCAAGTACGCGCTTTGAATACAACTTCCGGCACGACCTCGACCGGATCGGGAGCTAAGAAGGCTGCCGTGGTCGTCAGCTCGGAAGTGCCTCAGCCGCTGGACGTGCCATTTTATCCGCAGGGCGGCTGGCAGGGCAAGGGCAAATTCAACCATAGCAACGGCGGATGTGGCCGCGCAAGCCAGCAGATGCTAATCTGGTATTTCTACCGGGCAAATGGACTCGACAACGTATACAGACAGAATAACAATAATGCGATGTCAGCGCCGAGCATAAGACCAAGTGCTGACTACATCAACACTGCCCTAAAAGCTTTGAACAAGAGCTACAGCACAAGTGCGCCGACCAATTACACGAACTACAGCGCAGCGGCGTTCAAGAAGTCCAAGAATCCACTGCAACCCGTTATTCGCTCGCTTCAAAAGGGATACCCCGCAATGGTGTACACGAATATATACGGAGGCAATCACATATTCATTCTGACAGGTACGACTCGAAGGCAAAGGTATTCCACGCAAACGATACGTTTGTCTACAGCTGGGTATCGGGTAAGCGCAAGGTTGCGGACGGCGACGAGTCAGATCCGGCTGTGCCCAAGGACGTCACACAGATTCACCATACCAACTTGACACCCGCGAACCTGCAGGGTTGCCTTCATGCGCAGGGCGGGAAGTACTTCATATACGCCCCGGTTCAGTGAGGAAATGGCCAGTGTTTAGGAATGTGAGGTTCATAGATTGAGTAGACAAAAACAATTCATTCTATTGCTAGTGTTGGCTTGCATCTGCCCCCCTGCCGCAAGTTTATCCGACGGCATCGTCTTCGTCGAGGGATACCCAAGCTACTCGCTGTGGAGACGCAACATTGCTCCGATGCAAAAACCCCAGCCGCTCTACGGACACAATGTCGCGGATTCCTATTTGGTTCCGTCTCCGGACGGACAATGGGTTACAGCAGCGCTCATCCCGGAGGGTGCTCGGATTGGCTTGTTTGATACGTCTCACACCGGGCGGAGACGCACAATTCAGTTACTGCCGCTCGGACAGGAGACTTTTCTTAAGGAGTGGGCGCCGAATGGCGACGGCCTGTTGGTGTCAAAAAGCATTAACGATCCCGGGGGTACACACCTAGGCGTATATCTGACGAAGCTGGATGGGCGTCGGAAGCTGATTGCCGCGTCCCCCGCAAAGGACCTGGGAGGTGCCAACTACGCCCGGTACTCTCCCGCCGGAGACGTGCTAGCCGTGGAAGGTGACAATTGGCTTCAGTTGGTTCGTTTCCCGGGGGCAAAGACGTTCTTCTTTCGAAACCGGAATCGAATACGCCGCGGGCGCGCCGGTGTGGCTTGACAATGGCCGCCTGGTGTTGGCGGGAGCGTCGTCCTTGCTCCTGGTCGACACTGCGAAGCTCACCGTCAAGCCGTGGGTGAAATACAAAAGCATAGACTCGATGGCATACTCGAAGTCGCGCGGCAGACTGTACAGCGTGCATGGTGCTACCCGGAGCCAGCGAGCAGGCGATCTACGCCATCGAACCGGCAACTGGCGACGTGCGTCGTGTCCTCCTGGCTGACCTTGATAATGTGGCGGGCATCTACGGCCTAACCTCTGACGGGAAGACGGCGGTTGTCCTAGCTCACGACCCCAGTCACGTTAAGCCCGCCGGCATTGTCCCTGTCGGACGCAGCCTTTGGGCAGTCAATCTAGACACCGGCAAGCACACGCTTATCAGCGATCATTCCATTATGGCCGCGGTTTTGCCATCGCCGAAACACGGTCGCGACCGGATACGACAACAGAGTCGCCCCCCCTGTGAGAGAAGGTAATGTGAATTGTGCAAGACTAGACAACTTATCGCGTTAGCAGCATTTGCAAGCATTTGCTTTTCTCGGGCTGGTTTTTCCGATAGCGTTGTGTCCGGTGTTTCGGGATTTGAGGAGCGGCCACAGCGTGACGATGAGGACGCGCATTTACCGTCCGCTCCGGAAATCCCGAAACGAGGCCGCGTAACGCGCAGGGAACACGAGGCCGAGCCATACGATGAAATGGAAGAACATCGACATCGGGCCGGGGTATTATTACATCACTGGGACCATCACCGAATGGCTGCCGCTGCTGAGCAGGCCGGATATCCGGCAGATGGTGTACGACGATATCGCCGAAGCGGCGCGGGTTTGCGGCGCGTCGATCACGGCCTTCGTGATAATGCCCGAGCACCTGCATCTGCTGGCAAATCTGCCCGAAAGCGGCCTGCCGCACAAGTTCAACAAACTGTGGCGAGGTCGCTCGGGCAGGCACATCCCGGCGCTTCTGGAGAAACAGGCCAACACTGAGACGCTCGGAATCCTCGACGCACACGCTAACGGTGGCTGCAAATACGCCGTGTGGAAGGAGCAAGTGCGCGCACTCGCGGTATGGAGCGAGCCGAAGCTTTATGCCAAGATCGACTACATCCACGCCAATTCCGTTAGGCGGAAACTGGTTGAAACTTCCCGGAGACTGGGAGCATTCGAGTTGGCGGTTTTATGAACGCGGGGAACCGGTCGGACTAGACTTGGAGCCTTTGATCCTGTAGCGTAAAGCCGTTTCGTTTCGGGATTTCCGAAGCGACTGAGATGTCTGCACCCTATTCGAACGATTGTGCTCGCTTCTCAAATCCCGAAACACCGAACTTTCAGCCTTCCGAACCTTCGACCCCTTGGCTCTATCCCGCAAAGAGCGACTTGACCCGGTCCACGATCTCGTCTCTGCTGGGGACGCAGGCGTCTTCCAGCGGCTCGCTCATCGGGATCGGAACGTCCTTTGCCGCGAGAACCACCGGCGGAGCATCGAGGTAATCGAAGCACAATCGCCCGTCTTCGAATGTCTACTCGGTCGTCTGGCGGACAATCTCGCCTGCCATGCCGCAGCGCGTGAAGCCTTCCGAAATGCTGACCAGCCTGCCGGTCTTGCGCACCGACTCGGCGATGGTTCTCGCGTCCAGGGGGGCGAGAGTCCGCGGATCGATGACCTCCGCGCTGATGCCCTGCTTCTCGAGTTCCAGCGCCGCGTCCATTGCCAGATGCAGCAGCCGGGAGTAGGCGACGATGGTCACGTCCGTCCCGGTCTTCTTCACATCCGCCACGCCCAGCGGAATTACATAGTCCTCTTCCGGCACCGGCCCCATCACGCCGCTGTAAAGGACCTTATGCTCGACGAAGATGACCGGGTTATCGTTCCTGATCGCGGCTTTAAGCAGGCCCTTGGCATCGTAAGGAGTGGATGGCATTACCACGTAAAGTCCGGGAATGTGGACAAACCACGACTCGAGGCTCTCGGAGTGGTGCGCGGCGATGCTTCGTCCGACTCCGCCTTCGGTGCGGAGAACGCACGGGACCCGTGTCTTGCCGCCGGAACATGTAGCGATTGTAGGCCATGTTGTGCACGATCTGGTCCGATGCTATGGTGGCAAAATCTGTGTACATGATCTTCGGGAATCGGGCGCAGACCCCTCATTGCGGCCCCGGCGGCGGCCCCGGCGATGGCGGCTTCGGAAATGGCGGTGTCGATAACGCGGTTCGGGCCGAACTCCTGGAGAAGACCCTTCGTCGCCGCGTACAGCTCCGCCATACAGCCCGACATCCTCGCCGAGGATCACTACCCGCTCGTCCCTGAGCATCTCCTCGCGCTGGGCCTGGACAATTGCCTGCCCGTATGTGAGGATTCTCGTTCCGTGCTTGCCCGCGAACTGGTCTTGCGCCGCTTTATTGAGCTTAGGAAGGGCGCCTTTCGCCGCTCCGCCGGACTGCTCGCGCACAAAGCCCCGGATTTCGTCCTCCATGGGCCGGATCACCGCCCTGAGGCGGCTCTCGACGGCTTTTTCGGTCTTGAGTGCCTCTTGGTCGACGGGAACGTAAACATCGTCGAAGAGTTCGCTCGCGTCGGGGTAGGGGCTGTCCATCGCGAACTTGGTGGCTGTCTCGATTGTCCGGGCGGCCGCCTCTTGAATCTTGTCCATCTCCTCGACCTTCATAACGCCTTCTTTGAGGAGCTTGCCGCGAAGCACGGTTATCGGGCAGCGCTCTTTCCAGGCTGCTTCCTCTTCCTTCGTGCGATAAATCTTTTGGTCGCTTATGGAATGGCCGAACCAGCGATAAGTCTTTGCCTCGATCAGCGTGGGGCCAAGACCGTTTCTGGCCCGCTCGACTGCCTTGGCCACCGCATTCCTGACGGCGAAGACATCCATCCCATCGACCACCTCGCCGGGCATGCAATAGCCGCTCGCCCGATCCGCTACATTCTCCCCGCACGAGGCCTGGCTCGCATCGTCGACGGATTTCCTGCAAAACGGCACCGACATACCGTAGAGATTGTTCTCGCAGATATAGACTATCGGCAGCCCGCACAAGAGCGTCGCGCCCATGTTGAGCGACTCGTGGAACGAACCGGTGTTGCTTGCGCCGTCTCCGAAGAAGCACAGGACCACATTCCCGGCGCCTTTGAGCTTTTCGGCCAGCGCGGCTCCGGTGCCTATTGGAATGTTGCCGCCGACAATACCGGTCGAGCCGAGGTTGCCCTTTTGCACGTCGGCTATGTGCATTGAACCGCCGCGGCCCCTGCAGTAGCCGGTGGATTTGCCCATCAGCTCCGCCATCATCTTGTTCCAGTGGCCTTGCTTTTCCTCGCGAGAATGAGCGTGCTTGTCGCCGATGGCCCCGCAGTGACCGTGTCCGCGGTGGGTGCTGGCGATGACGTCGCTTTCGGTGATGGATGAAATGGCGCCTACCGCAACAGCCTCCTCGCCTGCATAAAGGTGAGAGGCTCCCTTTATGATTCCCGCTTTGAGGAGTTCGGCGACTTTCTCTTCAAAGCATCGAATCTCGCACATCTGGCGTAGAAAATCCGCCAGTTGCGCCTTGCTGAGTTTGTCTTTGTGGGCGGAAATCGTTTTTTCGGCGGTTGGCATTTTGGTTACTCCTCTGAAAATAGTTGTCGGTTTAACGGTTAGGGACGGCAGCCACCCCCGGTGTTTCGGGATTTGAGGCAGCGAACCATTGTTTATGTAGGGCACAAACGTGGTATTCGCTCCGGAAATCCCGAAACTCTCCGGAGGTTATTTTTTATCTATAGTGGTGAAGCCAGAGGCTTCATGCCTGATTCATTCGAAAAATAGCGGAAAGCTGAAAGCCCGGAACTACCGCCGCGCACGATGGTCCGGCGTCTGGTTCCCTAGCCCCCAGTCCCCAGCCCCTGATTTGAAAACGTGCGAGTGTGTGCGCTTCGGCGGCTGACCTGTTCGTATGATATCATATTCACCGGCCAGGGTCAAGGCCCCCGGGCTGCTTTATGCATGATTCGTGCTCAGACCGGCTGCACGAGCTTGACAGGCTGGTCCGCGTGCGTTATAGTGGTTGTGCGAACCGAACACAGGAGAAGCTGTTGAACGAGCGGCAGAGAGTAGTCGTTGAGTTGCTGGTGGAGGGCCAGGATATTGGCGTGCGCCATCTGGCAAGCCGTTTCGAAGTCTCCGACATGACCATCCGCCGGGATTTGGCCGACCTTGAGAAGCAGGGGCTTGTCACGCGCACTCACGGAGGGGCCGTGGCGGTCGGTCGCCTTCGCTTTCTTCACAGCGCATTTCCGCATTACAGGATTTCCGCCGAGAAAGAGGCTATCGGCAGCCTGGCGGCCGGGCTCGTCAGTCCCGGTCAGACCGTGATGATAGACGCGGGCGCCACACCTCTGGAAGTTGCGGTCCATCTGCCTCAGAATGCCGATATCACGGTGGCGACGACTTCGCTGTGCGCCGCGCAGGCGCTCTATGGCTCTCCGGTGACCGTGCTTCTACTGGGAGGGTTTCTCAGACGCGATTTCCCCAGCCTGTACCGGACCGCTGACCGAAGATACCCTGCATAATCTGCACGTCGACACCCTGTTCATCGGCTGTGACGGCGCGGACAGCGTCGGAGGGATTTATTGCTTCGATATGCACGTCGTGAACTTCCAGAGGGATATCATGAAAATCGCTGATAAGGTGGTCCTGGTGACCGAGAGCCGGAAGTTCGGTAAGAAGGCCTTCGCGCGTTACGGCGCCTGGGAAGAGGTGCATATCCTGGTGACCGACCCGGGCATTTCCCAGAATGATCGGGCGAACATCGAAGCACAGGGCGTAGAGATACTTATAGCGGGTTAAATGTTTGAGGTTAAAGGTTGGGAAAACCGCCTGCCCGTCATATCGGGAAACCCCTTTCCCGATACGGCTGCCAAGCCACGTTTCGTAAGTGCTCACGAGGAATCATGTAGTATCCAGCGCATGGCTGTCATTCCGAACGAATGTGAGGGATCTCGAAGCTCGGATGAGCCTCACGCACCGGAACAAGAATCCAGGCGCAGCGTTGAGATTCCTCGCTACACGCTCCTAAGAAACTCTGTTCGGAGTAGCGCGGAAGTTGGGTTAACGCAACAGGCACTAGCGCAACTATTATGTCATCCTGAGCAAGTGACGGCGACGCTGTCGCCGTTACATTGGAAAGAAACCCACCCCCCGGTGTTTCGGGAATCTTGTTCCCGAAACTGGGGAGTTTCTTTTGCCGGTGTTTCGGGATTTGAGGAGCGGGCACGGCCGTTCGAGTATGGCACAAACGCCGTAGTCGCTCCGGAAATCCCGAAACTAACCATTGTAATAATGAGAAGGTGTGTATGTTGAAAGCAGTGCAATTTGGGGCCGGCAATATTGGACGCGGCTTCACTGCCCAACTCTTCCACGAGTCCGGGTATGAGGTGGTGTTCGTGGATGTAGTGGAAGAAACCATCAAACTCATAAATAACCGCGGCTCCTATCCGATTCACATTGTCGGCGACGAGACCTTTACCGTTCACATCGACAAGATCAGGGCGGTGGACGGCAGGAATGTCGATGCCGTCGCCCGCGAGATTATGGATTCGTCGATCGTGTGTACGGCGGTCGGGGTCAACGCGCTGCGGCATGTCGCTCCCGCCATCGCCGGGGGTATCCGGCTTCGCGCCGAGGCCCACGTAGCCGAGCCGCTCAACGTCATAATCTGCGAGAACCTGCTCGACGCGTCCCGGATTCTGCGGGGCTATATACTGGACCACCTGCCCCCCGAGCACACCGAGTATTTCGATACGCACGTCGGCCTTGTGGAATCGGTGGTGAGCCGTATGGTCCCCGTTATGACCAAGGATCAGCGGCGAATCGATCCACTTTCGGTCTACGTGGAAGCGTATAAGAGGCTCCCGGTTGCCCGGCGAGGATTTGTGGGGCCGCCGCCGGAGATTGTCGGCTTCGAACCCCGCGACAACTTCGACGCTTACGTCGAGCGCAAGCTTTTTACACATAATCTGGGGCACGCGGCATGTGCGTATCTTGGTTACCGGCGAGGTCACGAGTATATCTATCAGGCGGTGGCCGATACGCAAGTGTTCGAGGTAGTTCTAGGCGCGCTCGGCGAGACCGGGCAGGCGTTGATCGCCAAGCATGGCTTCAGCCCGGAGCAGCACCAGGACCATATCGACGATTTGCTGCATCGCTTTTCGAACAAAGGTCTCGGCGACACCGTTGCCAGGGTTGGACGCGATCCGCTGCGCAAGCTCGGCCCACACGACAGGCTGATCGGCTCAGTGAAGCTGGCGATGGAGTACGGGATAGACCCGGTGAACACATGCCGCGCGACCGCCGCCGCCCTCGCTTATGATAACCCCGAGGACGAAGCCGCCGTGAAGCTCCACTCGATGCTCAGGGGCCAGGGGATCGAAGCCGTGCTTGAGTCCGTTTGCGGGCTGGAACCCGGCTCCAACATCGCGCGCATGATTGTAAGTGCTCACTCTTCCATGACTACCACGTCATTCTGAACTTGTTTCAGAATCCATTTGCTCGTGCCGTGGATGCTGAATGGAGTTCACTACCATCCCACAGTGAGGCGCGGTGCTGGTTCTGCCACAGCCGTCGTAAATCATGTCATTCCGAGCAAGTGACGGCGACGCTGTCGCCATTACATTGGAAAGAAACCCACCCCCGGTGTTTCGGGAATCTTGTTCCCGAAACTGGGGAGTTTCTTAGGAGCAAGTGACGGCGACGCTGTCGCCGTTAGATTGGAAAGAAACCCACCCCCGGTGTTTCGGGAATCTTGTTCCCGAAACTGGGGAGTTTCTTAGGAGGAGCAAGTGACCTCGGCGTTGCCGCCGTTACATTGGAAAGAAACCCACCCCCGGTGTTTCGGGAATCTTGTTCCCGAAACTGGGGAGTTTCTTAGGAGGAGCAAGTGACGGCGACGCTGTCGCCATTACATTGGAAAGAAACCCACCCCCGGTGTTTCGGGAATCTTGTTCCCGAAACTGGGGAGTTTCTTAGGAGGAGCAAGTGACGGCGACGCTGTCGCCATTACATTGGAAAGAAACCCACCCCCGGTGTTTCGGGAATCTTGTTCCCGAAACTGGGGAGTTTCTTAGGAGGAGCAAGTGACGGCGACGCTGTCGCCATTACATTGGAAAGAAACCCACCCCCGGTGTTTCGGGAATCTTGTTCCCGAAACTGGGGAGTTTCTTAGGAGGAGCAAGTGACCTCGGCGTTGCCGCCGTTACATTGGAAAGAAACCCACCCCCGGTGTTTCGGGAATCTTGTTCCCGAAACTGGGGAGTTTCTTAGGAGCAAGTGACGGCGACGCTGTCGCCATTACATTGGAAAGAAACCCACCCCCGGTGTTTCGGGAATCTTGTTCCCGAAACTGGGGAGTTTCTTAGGAGGAGCAAGTGACGGCGACGCTGTCGCCGTTAGATTGGAAAGAAACCCACCCCCGGTGTTTCGGGAATCTTGTTCCCGAAACTGGGGAGTTTCTTAGGAGCAAGTGACCTCGGCGTTGCCGCCGTTACATTGGAAAGAAACCCACCCCCGGTGTTTCGGGAATCTTGTTCCCGAAACTGGGGAGTTTCTTAGGAGGAGCAAGTGACGGCGACGCTGTCGCCATTACATTGGAAAGAAACCCACCCCCGGTGTTTCGGGAATCCTGTTCCCGAAACTGGGGAGCTTCTTAGGAGCAAGTGACCTCGGCGTTGTCGCCATTACATTGGAAAGAAACCCACCCCCGGTGTTTCGGGAATCTTGTTCCCGAAACTGGGGAGCTTCTTAGGAGGAGCAAGTGACCTCGGCGTTGTCGCCGTTAGATTGGAAAGAAACCCACCCCCGGTGTTTCGGGAATCTTGTTCCCGAAACTGGGGAGTTTCTTAGGAGGAGCAAGTGACGGCGACGCTGTCGCCATTACATTGGAAAGAAACCCACCCCCGGTGTTTCGGGAATCTTGTTCCCGAAACTGGGGAGCTTCTTAGGAGGAGCAAGTGACCTCGGCGTTGTCGCCGTTAGATTGGAAAGAAACCCACCCCCGGTGTTTCGGGAATCTTGTTCCCGAAACTGGGGAGTTTCTTAGGAGCAAGTGACCTCGGCGTTGCCGCGGTTACATTAGAAAGAAACCCACCCCCGGTGTTTCGGGAATCCTGTTCCCGAAACTGGGGAGTTTCTTAGGAAGAGCAAGTGACGGCGACGCTGTCGCCGTTACATTGGAAAGAAACCCACCCCCGGTGTTTCGGGAATCTTGTTCCCGAAACTGGGGAGTTTCTTAGGAGGAGCAAGTGACGGCGACGCTGTCGCCATTACATTGGAAAGAAACCCACCCCCGGTGTTTCGGGAATCTTGTTCCCGAAACTGGGGAGTTTCTTAGGAGCAAGTGACGGCGACGCTGTCGCCGTTAGATTGGAAAGAAACCCACCCCCGGTGTTTCGGGAATCTTGTTCCCGAAACTGGGGAGTTTCTTAGGAGGAGCAAGTGACCTCGGCGTTGCCGCCGTTACATTGGAAAGAAACCCACCCCCGGTGTTTCGGGAATCTTGTTCCCGAAACTGGGGAGTTTCTTAGGAGGAGCAAGTGACGGCGACGCTGTCGCCATTACATTGGAAAGAAACCCACCCCCGGTGTTTCGGGAATCTTGTTCCCGAAACTGGGGAGTTTCTTAGGAGGAGCAAGTGACGGCGACGCTGTCGCCATTACATTGGAAAGAAACCCACCCCCGGTGTTTCGGGAATCTTGTTCCCGAAACTGGGGAGTTTCTTAGGAGGAGCAAGTGACGGCGACGCTGTCGCCATTACATTGGAAAGAAACCCACCCCCGGTGTTTCGGGAATCTTGTTCCCGAAACTGGGGAGTTTCTTAGGAGGAGCAAGTGACCTCGGCGTTGCCGCCGTTACATTGGAAAGAAACCCACCCCCGGTGTTTCGGGAATCTTGTTCCCGAAACTGGGGAGTTTCTTAGGAGCAAGTGACGGCGACGCTGTCGCCATTACATTGGAAAGAAACCCACCCCCGGTGTTTCGGGAATCTTGTTCCCGAAACTGGGGAGTTTCTTAGGAGGAGCAAGTGACGGCGACGCTGTCGCCGTTAGATTGGAAAGAAACCCACCCCCGGTGTTTCGGGAATCTTGTTCCCGAAACTGGGGAGTTTCTTAGGAGCAAGTGACCTCGGCGTTGCCGCCGTTACATTGGAAAGAAACCCACCCCCGGTGTTTCGGGAATCTTGTTCCCGAAACTGGGGAGTTTCTTAGGAGGAGCAAGTGACGGCGACGCTGTCGCCATTACATTGGAAAGAAACCCACCCCCGGTGTTTCGGGAATCCTGTTCCCGAAACTGGGGAGCTTCTTAGGAGCAAGTGACCTCGGCGTTGTCGCCATTACATTGGAAAGAAACCCACCCCCGGTGTTTCGGGAATCTTGTTCCCGAAACTGGGGAGCTTCTTAGGAGGAGCAAGTGACCTCGGCGTTGTCGCCGTTAGATTGGAAAGAAACCCACCCCCGGTGTTTCGGGAATCTTGTTCCCGAAACTGGGGAGTTTCTTAGGAGGAGCAAGTGACGGCGACGCTGTCGCCATTACATTGGAAAGAAACCCACCCCCGGTGTTTCGGGAATCTTGTTCCCGAAACTGGGGAGTTTCTTAGGAGGAGCAAGTGACGGCGACGCTGTCGCCGTTAGATTGGAAAGA
>CAWGNL010000059.1:0-60869 GCA_963823885.1 uncultured bacterium | reverse complement strand
TCCGAGACTGGTTTTCGGGAATCTTGTTCCCGAAACTGGGGAGTTTCTTAGGAGCAAGTGACGGCGACGCTGTCGCCGTTACATTGGAAAGAAACCGACGCCCCCGATGTTTCGAGATTTCGGGTGATCAGGTCCGACGAGCCGGGCTAGGCCAAAATCCCGAAACATCCGCAATAAACCGACCCCCGGTGTTTCGGGAATCTTGTTCCCGAAACTGGGGAGTTTCTTAGGAGCAAGTGACGGCGACGCTGTCGCCGTTACATTGGAAAGAAACCGACGCCCCCGATGTTTCGGGATTTCGAGTGATCAGGTCCGACGAGCCGGGCTAGCCAAAATCCCGAAACATCTGCAAGAAACCGACCCCCGGTGTTTCGGGAATCTTGTTCCCGAAACTGGGGAGTTTCTTAGGAGCAAGTGACGGCGACGCTGTCGCCGTTACATTGGAAAGAAACCGACGCCCCCGGTGTTTCGGGATTTCGGGTGATCAGGTCCGACGAGCCGGGCTAGGCCAAAATCCCGAAACATCTGCAAGAAACCGACCCCCGGTGTTTCGGGAATCTTGTTCCCGAAACTGGGGAGTTTCTTGCCGGTGTATCGGGAATCTTGTTCCCGATACGCACTTAGTTTCGGGAACAAGATTCCCGAAACACCCGTTACAGCATTCTATCAATCAATTATGCAACTAAGCACTAGTTTCTCGTCACGAAGTTCATCTGCAAGTCGCTCACCAGCGCTCGTAGCGCCCGGCGGTCTTCCTCTTCCACGTGAGCGCTCAGCCTCTCGGAGATGAAAACTATGGTGTCGATGGCTATCTTCGCCTGGGTCATGTCCTTCGTCATCTCTTTCTGGCCTGGGGCAAGCCGAATTCCCATCAATTGCCACGCCTGTTCGGAGAGCAGCCCCATCATCAGCCCGAGGAACGAATAGATATCGGGCGGCGGCTGAGGCGCTTCCTCCTGCCGCGGCTCCTGGGGTTGCTCGGGCTCCGCGGGCTGCTCTGCCTGCTCCGACTCCTCGGCCTGCTGTGCTTCAGGCTCCGCGGCGCTCTCCTCCTCGGCCTCCCTCATGGTCCCATCCGGGTTTACGCGCCGCTTGTCCTTTACCTCGTAACCTTTCTCTTCTTCTTGATCCGACATGTCCTTGCCTCCAGAGTAGTCGTCAGTCGTCAGTCGGGAGCCATGCGCACGGGGTAGGCGCTCAGCGCCCTCCTAGAAACAATTTGTTGTCGCTAAGGCGGATTCGACGGCGCACCGCCTTTGGGTTTTCCGCTTTATGGTTGTTAAGGGATGGCGGATGAGCTATACTTGCTTTGCCTGGGCGGAGGGTAGGGCAACGCTGGGACTGCTCCCGAGCCGACTCAGGTGTTGTTCAAGGGATGGGGGTGGAAATCTCCGCCCCCTTCAAATCATCCCTTAACAACTGAAAAGCGAAACACCCGACCGCCTGCCTTGGTCAACTGCCACCGTAAGGTGGCCACTTTTCCCCAGCGAAGTCTGGGGAAAAGCGTAGACTCTTGCGCTTCAGCGATTCAAACCTCTATTCCCGAACGCCGCACCAATTCTATGAACTCGCCTTCCGATATGACCTCCACCTCGAATGTTCGCGCCTTGTCGAGCTTGGAGCCTGCCCGCTCGCCCGCGACCACCAGGCTGGTTTTCTTTGAAACCGAAGAAGATGGGCTGCCGCCGAGCTTGAATGCCAGCGCCTCCGCCTCCTCGCGGGTCATTCGCTTCAACGCGCCCGTGAAGACCACCGACTTGCCGGCGAATGCCTCCGATGCCTGCCGCGCCTCCACCCTCGGGTCGATTCCCGCTTCCTTGAGCTTGCGCAGCACCTCGGCGGTCTCCGCCTGATCGAAAAATACCCTTATGCTCTTCGCCACAACCGGACCGATGTCCGGCACGACCGCCAATTCTTCTTCGGTAGCGCCGCGCAAAGCATCGACGCTCCCGAAATGCTGCGCCAGAGTCGTGGCGGTCCGATCGCCCACGTGCCTGATCCCCAGCGCGTATATGAGCCTGTCCAGCGACGCCGACTTGCTCGCCCGGATAGCGCCGATTGCGTTTTGCGCCGATTTGGCCGCCATCCTCTCCAGGCTAATCAGATCGTCTTCCCTTACGAAATAGAGGTCCGCCGGGTCGTGGATAAGCCCCTTTTCGATCAACGCGTCGATCAGCGCCGGGCCGACGCCGTCTATGTCCATAGCGCCTCTCGACGCGAAATGGATTATCCTCTCCCGAAGCTGAGCCGGGCAGGCGATGCCCACGCACCGCGACACGGCCTCGCCCTCCTGCCTTACCACATCCGCCCCGCACACGGGACACACTGCCGGCATTACAAACTCCCGCTCGTTTCCGGTGCGCTTGTCTTTGACGACCTCGACCACTTCCGGGATCACCTCGCCCGCGCGCTGCACCACCACGGTATCGCCGATGCGGACATCCTTGCGCCGGATTTCGTCCTCGTTATGAAGAGTCGCATGCGACACCGTTACCCCGCTCACTTCCACCGGATCCATGTCGGCGACGGGGGTCAGCGCGCCGGTCCTGCCGACCTGCACCCTGATGTCGCGGATCACGCTGGCCGCCTGATGCGCGGGATACTTGAACGCCACCGCCCACCGAGGGCTACGCGCCACGCTCCCGAGCCGGGTCTGAAGCGCCAGGGAGTTGACCTTCACCACCATGCCGTCGATATCATAAGGCAGATCCTCTTTCTTCGTCCCCCACTCCTGCACATAAGCATCGACTTCGTGGATATTCTCGCAAGTCTTTATGTATGGGCTAACGCGCAGTCCCCAGTCGCTAAAGGTATGCAGGACCTCTTCCTGAGTCGCGAAGTCCGCGCCCTCATAAGCACCGGCCGCGTAGCAAAACATCGACAACCTGCGTTTCGCCGTGATGCGAGGGTCGAGGCTGGCGGACGGACCCCGCGGCCGCGTTGCGGGGGTTGGCGAAGGCCGGCTCGCCCGTGAGTTCGCGCTCCTCGTTGATCCTGCGAAACTCCCCGTGGGTGAGGATGACCTCGCCCCGCACTTCTATCATCGATGGAATGGACTTCGCATCGAGGGAATGCTTCATCGAATGACGCAGGTTCAAAGGAATGCTTCTTATCGTGCGCAGATTCTCGGTGATGTTCTCGCCCTGCCTGCCATCGCCCCTGGTCGCGCCCACGGTGAGGATGCCGTCGATATATGTGAGCGACACCGCCAGGCCGTCGAATTTGAGCTCGCAGTCGTATGGAATCTGCTCGCCTTCGCCCATCCCCAGGAACCGCTTGCAGCGCGCATCGAACGCGAAAAGCTCCTCGCGATTCATGGCATTGGCGAGGCTGAGCATGGGAGTGCGGTGCTCGTAGACCGCGAACTCCGTCTGTGGGGCGGCGCCCACCCGCTGGGTTGGTGAATCGGCCGTCACGGCCTCGGGATAATCCGACTCCAACTGCTGAAGGCGCCGCATGAGGGCATCGTAATCCGCGTCGGAAATCTCGGGCTGGTCTTCCACATAGTAGAGGTAGTTCGCGCGCTCGATCTTCCGGCGCAGGTCGTCCAGCTCATTGGCGATCTCCCTGGGAATCGGCTTGTCGAACATTGCCAAATCGCTCATAGCCAACATGTAGAACGGCGGGTTCGGAGATGTCAAACGCCCATTATGCGGCATGGGGCGCAACCTTTAACCTTCCCTAGACCACCGACACCGGGATCGACATCGACTTCCCGGTAAGTGGAAGCGAGCGCTCGGCGAAGCAGATCACCCCACCCGGCCCGACCGGCATATCCAGCTTCTCCAGCGCCTGAAAACGCCGGACGTCAGCGATGGTCGGGGACGCGGTCTTTTTGATTTCCAGCGGGTAGATGGTCCCATCACGCACGATCAGCACATCGACCTCCGCCATGTTTCTGTCGCGATAGAAATAAAACGGCGCCTGGCGGCCGTTATGCCAGTAGCCTTTGAGCAACTCGGAGAGGACCCACGTTTCCAGAATCGCCCCGGACATGGCCCCCGCTTCGAGGGTCTCCGGACTCGACCACTCGGTGAGATAGGCGCAAAGTCCCGTATCCAGAAAGTAGAGCTTGGGAGACTTGATCAGTCGCTTGCTGAGGAATCGCTGGAAGAAAAGCGCCGGGTCCCGCCGGGCCAGGTCGAGAATCAGCGGGTCGTCAAGGCTGACGTACACGCGCTCCGGCTCGCACAGGTGCTGCAGGAACGTCGTCTTACCAACCTGCCGCGCCCCGGTGACCAGAATTACGGGAAACTGACCTCCCGCGGTTTTCGCGAAACCCTCGAGTGTTCGTGGTAGATATATGCCGCACCAAATTATAGGCTATCATGCAATGCGATTGCATGATAGCCTAAAACATGATTCACGTCAAGGGGCACTGCACCTTGGGATGGGGTTCACGGAGCCACCCCATCGTCTGCCGGACCGTCTTCAGGACACCGATCGGCCCGATACTTCGCGGGCGTATGCCCCGAAGCGTGACTGCGGGGTGCGAGACTGAGGCGCGTTATTCATGTAGCGCGTGTTCGCCCGGCACTTTGTGCTCCCTCGCCCTCACGGGCGAGGGAGCACGTGGGTGCCCAAGCCAACAGGCTCGTCCATCAATTCACGAATAATGCGGGCTAGGCCCTTTCTGGACCGGATTGCACATCCGCCCGAACCGGGTCCCCAACCTTTAACCTTGAACTTTTAACGAGTCCCTAAACCGCGTCGTGCTGTTTCGCGGACAGATCCTCGGGGAATAGTATACTCAACTCCGACATATCGAGGCAGTCATGAGGCAATCTTGGTGCCGTTTTGTAATATTAGTTATGCTCGGTGCGTCCGCTGGCTCGTTTGCGTGCACTGGGATAACCGTGACAACCAAAGACGGAAGCGTAATCAGCTCGAGAACCCTCGAGTTCGAGGTCGATCTGAAATCCGACGTGCTTATGATCCCTCGCGGCTGCGCAATGGCCGCGACACTTGCCGGCGGCGGCACGGGCCTGACCTGGCGCACGAAGTACGCCTGCATCGGCGCTAACGCATTTCACGTTGCGAGCATTGCGGAGGGTCTTAATGAAAAGGGACTCGGCGCGGGCGCGTTCTACTTGCCCGGTTATGCCGAGTATCAAAAACTCACACCGGCCAATGCTCCCAAAGCAATGCTGTCCACCGACTTCGTGGCGTGGATACTGAGCAATTTCGCGACCCTCGACGAAGTCAGGGCGAACCTGCCGGGCGCCGTGGTCGTGGAAGGGGTCCCGCCCGGCGTCGACTCTCCGATGCCCCTGCACTGGAGGATCACCGACGTGCAATCTCAGGTTCTACTTCAGAACCTACGACAACCCACAGATAGAGGTTGTCTCGCTCAAAGATTTGGATATGAACTCCAAGGAAACAATGGCCGTCCCAATGCACGCTCCGCCCAATTATCAGGACCTGACCGGGTTCGCAAAACCGGGGTTCCGAGCAAGTGACGGCGACGCTGTCGCCGTTACATTGGAAAGAAACCCACCCCCGGTGTTTCGGGAATCTTGTTCCCGAAACCAGGCAGTTTCTTAGGAGGCTCACGGATTATGGGTACAAGTCACCGCATATGTCATTCCGAGCAAGTGACGGCGACGCCGTCGCCGTTACATTGGAAAGAAACCCACCCCCGGTGTTTCGGGAATCTTGTTCCCGAAACCAGCAGTTTCTTAGGAGCTCACGGATTATGGGTACAAGTCACCGCATATGTCATTCCGAGCAAGTGACGGCGACGCCGTCGCCGTTACATTGGAAAGAAACCCACCCCCGGTGTTTCGGGAATCTTGTTCCCGAAACCAGCAGTTTCTCCAGGAGCTCACGGATTATGGGTACAAGTCACCGCATATGTCATTCCGAGCAAGTGACGGCGACGCTGTCGCCGTTACATTGGAAAGAAACCCACCCCCGGTGTTTCGGGAATCTTGTTCCCGAAACCAAGCAGTTTCTTAGGGAGCTCACGGATTATGGGTACAAGTCACCGCATATGTCATTCCGAGCAAGTGACGGCGACGCTGTCGCCGTTACATTGGAAAGAAACCCACCCCCGGTGTTTCGGGAATCTTGTTCCCGAAACCAGCAGTTTCTTAGGAGCTCACGGATTATGGGTACAAGTCACCGCATATGTCATTCCGAGCAAGTGACGGCGACGCTGTCGCCGTTACATTGGAAAGAAACCCACCCCCGGTGTTTCGGGAATCTTGTTCCCGAAACCAGCAGTTTCTTAGGAGCTCACGGATTATGGGTACAAGTCACCGCATATGTCATTCCGAGCAAGTGACGGCGACGCCGTCGCCGTTACATTGGAAAGAAACCCACCCCCGGTGTTTCGGGAATCTTGTTCCCGAAACTGGGGAGTTTCTTAGGAGCGAATGCGAAGGATCTGCTTTTACGTTACGGCATAGATCCACGCGGGAAGTAAAAGCAGATTCTTCGTTCCTGCTGAAGAAACCTTCCATGCCGCCGGCTTCGGGGCAGTCGCCCGCGAAGCATAGCCTGCCGGGGTGAGTTTCTTTATAACGTGACTCCGCGGCGCGGGGTCCGACGCTCGGAATGACATGGCTTATGGCGTGGGTGACGGGAGTGCCGCGTGTTTCCCGGGCAGGATCACGAATCAGAGGTTCCCAGGTTGTTTTCTACGGGCCAGGTTGCAAATCTGCCGGAACAGGGTCCCCAACCTTTAACCTTTAACCCGTCCCTATCCTCATCTGGCAAGCCGGGACTTGGAGCTGCTGGCGATACTTTGCCACGGTCCGGCGGGCGATGGCGATGCCCTGCTCGGCGAGCCTGGCGGCTATTTCGCCGTCGGTGAGGGGGCTGGCGGGGGGCGCGGCGGAGACTATCTGGAGGATTTTTTCCTTGATCGGCAAAGCGGAGTCGAAGAAGAGTTCCAGCGGTATCACCTCGCCTGACGGAAGCTGCACGTGCTTTTCGCTCACCGCGCGCGAGACGGTGGACTCGTGCACGCCGAGCGCCGTCGCAACCTGCTTTTGGGTCGTTGCCTTGAGGTGCTGCCTGCCTTTTGTCACGAAGTCACGCTGCTCATCGCAGAGAAGAAGCGCGAGCCTGGCCAGGTTGGCTTTTCGCAGTTCGATCGCTTCGAGCACGCAGCGTGCCTTGCCGACCTGCTCGCGGATGTGCATTTTCTCTTCCTCGGTAAACGGGTGGCCCGACTCTTTCACTTGATTGTAGACCGCGTTGTAGATATCGTCGATTTTGAGCGCGCCCAGCCGGAAGTCGACCACTTCCACGCCTAAGCCCGACTCCGTCTCGCGAATGACCACGTCCGGCACGATTTTGGGCACGTGCGTCGGCGCGAACTCCTGCCACGGCGCGCGGTAAAGCGAAGAGGGATAGGGGGTGAGCCTCGTCGATATGAACTTGACCGCGGCCTTGACCTCATCCACCGACACATCCAGCCGCGTCGCAATCGAACGCCATTTCAACTTCGAAAGCTCATCCCAGCAGTGGGTAATTATCTTCTCGGCCAGCTTCCCAAAGTCCGGAATGCCGCGCATTTGCCTGAGTTGGACCAGCAGGCACTCACGCACGTCCACCGCCGCGATCCCCGGCGGGTCGAAGCCCTGCATCTCGTCGAGGATTTCCCTGAGCTGCGGCGCCGAGATACCGAACAACCTGGCGGTCTCCAGGAGCGGCTCCGTGAAGTAGCCTCGGTCGTCGAGGGAGTCGATGATGTAGTCGGCTATGACGAGTGCGTGCCCCTCGAACACACCGGCCGCCTGGCGGTGAAGGTAAGACTGCAAATCGGTCTCCGCCGCGACCGAGCCGAAGCGGTCATAGTCGTCATCGTCGGAGTAGGAGACGCCCTCCAACTCGTAGATGTCGTCATCCGAGTGGGATGGTGGTGTGGAGTCCAGCGAGGAGCCGCAAATCTGGCAACTGCCCTGGCCCGACAACGGAGCGCCGCACAGTGGGCAGCGGGAGGATTCCTCGACGACCAGGGCCGGGTTTTCCAGAACCTGCGCTTCGACGAACGACTGTAGTTCCGGCAGCCCCATCTTCAGAATCTTGCTTGCCAGGATCTGTTCGGGAATCGCCCGCACAACCTGCCGAGCAGACATTGCCTGGCCGTACCATATAGCTCCTCAAAAGTAGTCGAAAGTCAAAAGTCGGGACCCCTCTTGTATCAGGTCAATTATTGGCTGCGGCGGAATGTTTCTGCAGCGAAGGTAGGGGGTTTAGTCCTCATGAGAGCGATAGCCCCTTCGTGCAGCGGGAATCGCCTCAGGACTTTAGACTTTGGACTTTAGACTTCCCTTCAGTGGCATGTAGTGTATCCGGTGACGGTTCGCCTCCAGCAGGGTTTTATTGTACTGGTCGCCGCCATCCAGGTTTGCGCTCATAAATACGGGTGGGTCGATCCCGCGTCCCGCCAGCATGGCCGCGGCCTCGCAGGCAATCGAGTTGGCTATCGCGCACCCCGTCACGGAGGACAACGGGCCGACTTTCTGCGCAAACCCCGCTATATCTACCGCGGCATCGCCATAGGGCGCGCAGTTATCGATTACGATATCGCATATATCCATCAGCTTCTTGCCGGAAGGGTGCCGGCTGGTGACGCCCCTGGAATAGTCGAGGGATGTTATGGCGATAGTCGTGACTGCCTGCTGCTTTGCGGCCAAGGCCATATCGATTGCGACCGCGTTTCTACCGGACGTCGATACGATGATAAGCACGTCACCATTCACTATGGGAGAAGATGCAAGCGGACTCAGCGCCCAGGCCGGGAACCCTCTCAAGGCGTGATGTCGCGGTAAGCGGGCGCACAAACAGGTTCATCCCGTGAGGGTATATCAGGTTCACCAGCATCAGGCCGCCCGTGCGATAGACCATTTCCTCCGCAATTATGAACGAATGGCTCGCGCCGAAGGCGAAGATGGAATGGTCGCTCACCACGGCATCCACCAGCGCCCGCGCGGCGCGGCTAATATTTTCCTGCTGCGTATCAACAATCTTGCCCAGGGCTTCGATGGTCTTCTGTAGATATGAGTTCGCCGACATATCAGTATCCTCGCTTGTTGTAATCAGCTTTGGTTTTCTCGTAGTGCTGCTGGCCGCCCTCGCGATTGACGCTTATATAAACGCTGGGCGGGTCACCTGCTTCGGCCATTTTCTCCATCACCCTGCCCCAGAGCATCCAGCCGGCAACCGTTGCCCCCACACCCGAGACAGGCAGCAGCTTGAAATCGAAGCCATCGATATCCACCGCGGCATCGCCATAAGGGGCGCCGTTATCTATTACTACATCCACTACATCGCAGAGCTTCTTGCCCGATGGGTGAGCGGACTGGACTTGGGCAGTGTAATCCAGAGATGTTATTCCAATCACCCTGGCGCCTGCCTCACGGGCCGCCATGGCGAGTTCCACCGGGCCTCGATTTCTGCCCGACACCGAACCCAGCACCAATACATCCCCCGCCCTGAGTTCGCTTGCCCGCAGCGCAAAGCGCACTGTCTCTAAGTCGACCTCCACCTCTTGCGCTCTAGGCCGGTTTGCCTTGCACTCGGCGACAGGCGCGTTGATGTTAAAGCTGAATGTGAAAGGCTGGATAGCGGCCAGCCCGCCCGCACGCCCGATAAAATCGTCCTGGTTGTTGTGCCCGATCCCGGCGCAGAAGAGCGCGCCGCCGTTTTCGAAGCGACTCGACGATGATGCCGGCTGCCTCCTCTATGCGCGGAATGTCAGTCTGCTCCAGACGCGCAAGAACGCCGCTCACGGCCTCGATGTACTTGAGCGGAACCATTTGGAATTCTCCTCTCGAAAATAGTCGTCAGTCGTCAGTCGGGACTCCTCGCGCACGCTGTCATTTTGCCGTTGTTTCGGGAAATCCCTTTCCCGAAACGGCCCGCATACAACCTGCCGTATGGCGGGCTGGCCCTCTCTCCATCTCCAGCGCAGGCGCCACGCGTGCAGCGGGAACTCGAAGGATCCATGCCGGGGATTGCTTCGAGTTGTCGTTCCCGCCGCATAGCGGGCCGAACATTGCGCGAGCGCGGTCTAGCAGCCTTTCCTTGGCAGCGCAGGCGTCCCCGATCGAGAGTTTGCCCAGCACAAACAGAACCGTTCCCACAACGTGCGGCAGATCGGTCCTGACCGTTCTCATATTCGGGGCAAAATCCCGCCCGCACCTGCACAGATGTTCCCAGTAGATATCCGACCTCTCGATCACACCGCCTGTCCCAACCAGGCAATAGTTTTGATCGAGCATCCCGAGGCTGTCGCAGGCGTCAAAAACACTTTGTGAAAGCTCCGAGGCGGCGGTTTCCATGATCCGGCGGGCAATACCGTCGCCCGATCTCGCCTCGGCATCCACCAGGCGCGCAAGATGCGCGATAATGGCACGGTCGTGATGGCCCTCAAGAGTTCCTATGAGGGAGCCCCCCATCGGGCGGATATTCTCGACCCCAAGAGCGGCGTAGACAACTTCCGTAAGCGACGTTTTATGACGCGGATGCCAGCCCGAACGCGCCGCGGCCTGAACCGCCATGGCGCCGATGGGTACGCGCCGCCATAGTCACCCAGCAGTGGTCCCAGCGCATCGAGATGAAGCGTGCGGCCATCGCGCGCAACAGCTTCGACAAATACTCCCGTGCCCGCTGAGGCAAGAACTCCGTGGTCCTGTCCGGCAAGCTCCAGCAGGCCATCACGCTCGCGCACCCGGTGGTGCACGATGCTCGTCCCGGCATCATCCAACGGCAGTGACGGCATCGCAACGCCATAATAATCCACTATGTGAAGCTCGTCGAAGCGGATCGATCCAAGTGCTTGACAGGCGGCCGATCTTATGGATTCCATACTTCGACCGCTGCCCCTGGAGATGTCCGTTCCACTGCCGGGATCCGCGAAGCCGCAGCGACCCCAACCAAGAATATCGCCATCATCGCTCACGGCGAGGGCCTCGCTCTTGGTCCCGCCTATATCGATTGCAAGAATACAACGCATTAACTTACCCTGCGGTGAATTTTGAACTTTGAATGGAAGGGACCTCTATCGGATCGCTGAATCCCTTCCCTAAAGCGGCGTAGCCGCAACCAAGAGGGCCATCGCCGGAAAATCAATACGGCCTTTCCGTAATTCGGAAGGTCGGTGGTTTCTTCTTACGTATCTTACAACTGAGATCCGAGGTGACATATCAAAATTCAGATTACAACTTGTATAGGATTGGGTGTTTCGGGAATCTTGTTCCCGAAACTAAGTGCGTATCGGGAACAAGATTCCCGATACACCGGCAATTGTTTGGGTGTTTCGGGAATCTTGTTCCCGAAACTAAGTGCGCATCGGGAACAAGATTCCCGATACACCGGCATCAAGAGGCTTGTCTATCAATTCACGAATAATGCAGGCTAAGCGCCTAATTCAAAATTCAAAATTCAGAATTCAGAATTTCTGCTTCCCTTCCAACCCATACTCCCGAATCTTGTTGCGCAGGGTCTTACGGTCTATCCGCAGGACATCCGCGGTCCGGCTCTGATGCCAGTCACACGCTTCCAGAACGCGGCTGATGTGCTCCTTCTCCACCTCCCGCAGCGAACACAGCGTAGCCTCGCAGCCGCGATTCGGAAGGACCGGTATCGGCGAAGCCGAATCGTGCGAGAAGAAGTAGAGGTCGCCCGCGCATATCCTATCCGAATTGGTGAGGATCACGGCGCGCTCGATGCAATTTTCCAGTTCCCTGATGTTGCCGGGCCAATCGTAGTCCATCAGCGCCCGCAGGGCATCTTCCGCAAGGCCTTTGATGGGCCTGCCCA
Source organism: uncultured bacterium (assembly GCA_963823885.1). Taxonomy (GTDB): domain Bacteria; phylum Armatimonadota; class UBA5829; order UBA5829; family UBA5829; genus CAWGNL01. Next base: position 49,094 of record CAWGNL010000059.1, on the reverse strand, counting down.
TCTCGGCGCTGTACTTGCCGGTGAAGTGCTCGGCAAGCACCACGATATCTTCCTTGCGCTGCCGCAGCGGCGGAAGGCTGATGGTGATGACGTTGAGCCTGTAGAACAAGTCCTCGCGGAATGTGCCGTCCTGCATGGCTTTCGCAAGGTCACGGTTGGTCGCGGCGATAATCCTTGAATCGATTTGGAGAGTCTCGGAACCCCCCACCCGCTCGAAACGCTTCTCCTGCAGCACCCGCAGGAGCTTTAACTGCACGGCGAGGCTGATATCACCGATCTCATCGAGAAATATCGACCCGCCATCCGCCATCTCGAACCTGCCGGTCCGGCGAGCGATTGCCCCGGTGAACGAGCCTTTCTCGTGGCCGAAGAGTTCGCTCTCCAAGAGTGTCTCCGGCAGCGCCCCGCAGTTCACCTTCACAAAAGGCCCGCGGGAGCGCTTGCTTTGGTAGTGAATGGACCGCGCCAGGAACTCCTTGCCGGTACCGGTCTCGCCGAGGATCAGCACGGTAGCGTTAGTCTGGGCCACCTGAGCAGCCAGCACATACGCCCGCTGAATCTCGGGATTCCGGCCTATGATGTTGTCGAAGCCGAATTGCTGTCTAAGCTCGCCGCGCAAGAAATTGTTCTCGTCGATGAGGCGGCCGCGCTCCAGGGCCCTTTCGACAATCATCCGAACTTCGTCCATATTGAACGGCTTTGCAATATAGTCGTAAGCCCCCAGCTTCATGGCCTCGGTCGCGGTGTCGACTGAAGCGTATCCGGTCACCATCACCACCTGAGTATCCGGATGAGCGCGCTTGATGCCGGCCAGCACCTGCGTCCCGTCGAGACCGGGCAGGCTCAAATCCAGAATGACCAGGTCGTAAGGCTCCTCGACGCCCATCTTGAGAGCCTCTTTACCATCGGCGGCTGTGTCCGCGGCGCAGCCGATACCGTCGAGGAACTCGGTCAACATCGTGCGAAATGCCGGCTCGTCATCTACCACCAGGATGTGCTTCTTGCTTGGCAATTGTTTGTTCTCTCTCTTCGAAAATAGCTTATAGCAGAGAGCGGAGGGCAGAGAGACCGGAATCCCCGCGCATACATCGCCCGTCGATAGTCCGCATTCTTCGAAAGCGGCGGAACGCGAAAAGCCCGATTCCGGCATCAGCTTTCAGCTCGCTGCTCCCTGCTCTCTGCCTCAGCTCTCTGCTGCTCCCGGTCCAGGGCCCGTGCCACCGCCCGCATAAGCTCGTCGTGATCGACCGGCTTGTCCAGCACGCAGTCGATGCCCGATGCCGCGATCTCGGGGCTATCCGCCGCCGAGGCGAACCCGGTCATCAGCACGACGCTGATATCCGGGTCGATCAGGCGCGCCGCCTTGGCAAGCTCGGTGCCTCGCATGCCGGACATCGCCAGATCGGTAATCAAGATATCATAATGGGACCCCTGAAGGCTTTTCAGCGCATCCGAACCCTCGGAAAACACCGCGGCGGTGTGGCCCTCTTCCTCGAGCATCTGACCAATCACCGTGCCGAACATCTTGTCGTCGTCGACAACCAGCACCTCGGCGCTTCGCCGCACCGCGCCAGTCGGCTTGGCGCAATCCGGCACATCAGTCGCGTCCTGAACCAACGGTAATCTAACGGTCATCGTGGCGCCCCTGCCGGGCTCCGACTCCACCGCAATGGCGCCGCCATGCTTGGAGATAATGGCATCCGCTATGCTCAGGCCCAGGCCCGTGCCCTCGCGGCCCCTGGTGGTGAAGAACGGGTCGAAAATCCGGCGTTTCGTCTCCTCGCTCATACCAGTGCCGGTGTCGGCCACCGAAATCACCGCCGTGGCCCCGATCCTTTCGGCGCGGATCCCGATCGTGCCGCCGCCCGGCATCGCCTGCACCGCGTTCAAAATTATATTCGCCAGCACTTCTCTGAGTTGCGCGCTGCTGCCCAAGGCCGGCAGTGGCGTGCTCGCCTCCACGGCCATGCTCGATATCGACTCCGCTGAGCTGCGGTTCGCTGCGCCATTTGGGTTTCATGAGACTCACGACTTCGTGGACAATCGCGCTCAAGTCGATTCGCTCGATCACCAGTTCCTCGGACTTCGCCAGGACCCGTATCCTTTGGACGGTCTTCGCGCCGTCAGCCGCCGCCATCTCGCAGGCTTCCAGTTTTTCGCGAATACTCGGCTCCAGGTCGCGGCGCAGGGCGAGTTGGACATTTCCCAGTATCACGCCGAGGACGTTGTTGAGATGGTGGGCGACCCCCGCCGACATCTCCCCCAAGGCGGCCAGTCTCGCCGTGTGCACCAGCGATTCCTGCGCGCGCTGGAGTTGTTCGTTGAGGACTGCCAGCTCGTTTGTCCGCTCGGTGATCATCTGCTCCAACTGCCGGCGGAAGGTGATATCGCTGTAGACCTCGACGCGGCCCGCCAGCGCGCCGTGCTCGTCGAGCATCGGGCTGCTGTAACGGTGGTAAGTCGTCTGCGAGTCGCCATCCACGATGACCAGCACATCCTCGATCGTCTCGACGGACCCCCGGCAGGCCGCCTCCACGCGCCCCGCAAACTCGCCGGCATCGGGCATTCTCGGCAGCAGATTGGCCCGGCACACCTCTGGGTAGTCTCTGCCAATCAGCTCGCGCGCATCCGAGCCGAGAATCTCGCTCATTCTGGGGTTCGTGTACACTATGCGGCCGCCCGCATCGAGTCGGACAACGCCGCGTTCGAGGATTTGGACGCTGCTGAAATCCGGGCCGGATCCCGCCGGTCGCCTACTACTGGTGCATCCAAGAAGGATCTACCTGCCAATCGCGATTAGTCTTGCAAGTAGATTATATAGTCGATAGGTGGAAGTGTCCAGCGAAAAAGGGCAGAGGTTTTCCTTGTCGCACTATTTGCTGTATAATCGAACTGCAAAGATCGGTGTTGGGTCTTGGAAAGAACCTAGGCCTTTCCCCAGACTTCGCTGGGGAAAAGTGGCCACCTTACGGTGGCAGTTGACCAAGGCAGGCGGTCGGGTTTTTCGCTTTTCGGTTGTTAAGGGATTTGAACAACACCTGAGTCGGCTCGGGAGAGCTCCCCAGCGTTGCCCTACCCTCCGCCCAGGCAAAGCAAGTATAGCTCATCCGCCATCCCTTAACAACCATAAAGCGGAAAACCCAAAGGCGGTGCGCCGTCGAATCCGCCTTAGCGACAACAAATTGTTTCTAACAGGACGCTAAGCGCCTATCCAGGAGCGAAGGCATGACAAGACTTGAGGAGGCCGAGAGGCTGCTTGCGGAAATGAGCCCGGCGGAGAAAGCCCAGGTACTGCAGTGGATTGCGCGCGATCTGGGCGATGCGTTTCCCAGCATAGAGTCGGATCCGCGAGTTTGCGGCGGTGAAGCTCGAATTGTGCGGACGAGAATCCCGGTATGGGTGCTGGAACAGGCCCGGCGTCTCGGCACGAGTGAGGCAGACCTGCTCCGCTCATATCCAACGCTTAGGGCGAAGGATATCACCAGTGCGTGGGCTTATGCAAGGTCCCACCGGGCCGAAATAGAGAACGATATCCGCGAGAACGAGGCCGCCTAGACAGACCACACGGTTCGGTTCTGGGTTGTCGGTTGTCTCTTGCCGGTTCCGGAAAGCCGTCAACCATTAACTGCCAACTGTCAACTGTCGACCCTTCCTTCACCAAATCCCCGGAACCAATCGATAGCGGACCTTCTCCACATAATCCGCGTACCCTGGCAATTCCTGCTGGAGCATTCGCTCTTCCATAGAGATTCGCCGGAGGATGAGGGTGGCCAGGACCAGCATCGGCACAGTCGATAGCCAAGACCCAAGCGCGATGCCTGTGAAGATCATGTAAAAATTCCCCGGTATATCCCGGGTGCCGAACGAACCGGTACGGCCCCGAGTCAATCAAATGCTGCCCGCGATCCTTCTGAACCCGCACCGCCGAGGAAAAGAAGGGGTTTTCGAGCATGCACCATGTTAGGATCCCGAATCCGGCGGCAACCAGAACTGCTCCCACGATTTGAATCCCGAGAGGCACGCTGCTGGACCAGTGGAACCGGCCGACATTCGAGCCCGGCAACCGCGTACACCGCGACAAACAGCGGGATGGACACTTTCTTGAATATGCGATCCTGCTCGCCCTCGCCCGGATGCCAGCGCTCGATTATCAGGTCAGGGGTGCGCCTCTGGATGAGTGCCAACGCCAGCAGACAGAGAACGATCATCTCCACGTTGTAGACCCACAACATCGGCAAATCGACCCGCCCGGCGCAAATGAACATCACCGCGGCCAGTGCCCCAAAGAACGCAACCGTCGCCAACATCGCCCGCCCGAGAAACATGCGCTGCACCTACCGAGAATAGGAGTTAGAATCCGGAGGCCCGAATCGGCCGCGGCCGTGCCAACTGTCGACTGACAACCGGCAACCATTATTATAGCAGACAGCGAGTCGAGGAGTGGCTCTCGCAGTATGAGGCTGGATCGTTTCGGGATTTCCGGAGCGATTGCAACGTTTGCGCCGTCTGCGACCTAAAGTGCTCGCTCCTCAAATCCCGAAACACCGGCAAGCGCCTTTCAGGGCAGGCACGGCGGCCTGCCCCTACGGGCAAATACGTCATCGAATTGGGTGTTTCGGGAATCTTGTTCCCGAAACTAAGTGCGTATCGGGAACAAGATTCCCGATACACCGGCACCATAAAACTTTGATATGTGACCTCGGATTTCAGTTGTAAAATACTGAAAAGAAACCACCGACCTTCCGAATCACGGAAACGCCGTATTGATTTTCCGGCGATGGCCTTCTTGGTTGCGGCTGCGCCGCTTTACGAAGGGGGTTGCGCGGCTGGAGTCAGCGTGCGCCCGCCGTGGAGGTGCTTCACCAACTCCACGTGCGTGCCGCCACTGCCGGGGTGAAATCTCACTTCGTCCATCACGGCCCGCATGACACTGATTCCGCGGCCGGTTTCCGAAAGCGGGTCGGGCGAAGAAATAGAGTTAGGGTCGAACCCGCAGCCCGTGTCGATGACGTGGATCCTGATTGAATCCTTATGCCTCTCCATCTTAATCAGGATGCGGCAAGATTTCAGCGCGGCGGCGTGCTTGACAGCATTGGAGCCCGCCTCGCCCACCGCCAAAGTAATGTCGTCGACCTCGTCTTCCGAAAAAGGCATCGAGCGCGCGAACTGGCTCACCCGCGAGCGAATCTTCCAGAGCATATTTGGGCGACCCGGCACTTCGAACTCAACAATGTTGCCGGACGCGCGCCGCGCGCTGTCCACAACCATTCCGTAGCCGCCGTCCGAATAGCAAGCGTCCATTTTAGAAGTTCCGAGCCCCCAGCAGTCCCCTGGAAACCAGGTTCCGTGCAAGAGGCAACCAATCCCCTTCCGGCTTTGCCGGGCCAGGAGTTGCCCGCCTGCATCGACTGAGAGAGCATCGCGGTCGCCGAAGCAACCCGGCCTCGGCATTCCGCTTTCCACTATTTTAGACGGCGATACAGCCTAGTTTGTTCACCAAAATAACAAGCTGGGCAGTTTATACGCTGCATTCACTGGGAATTTAGTGAACGTTCGAGAGCCAGAGCGTGACTATTCGTGAAGCATCTGCCTTGCCAGATCGCGAACCACCGGCAGCGCATCCTCGTAGCTTCTGTCGCGTCCCGGAGCGCTGACCACCCGGAGAATATCACGCTGCATCGATTGCTCGCCAAGCCGGATCACCCGCCTGACTGCGGGCAAGTCCGGCGCGGTCGCTTCGATCACGATCTCATCTGCCTGGCACTTCGAGCGAAAAGTCGCGCGCCTGCCCTCGACTTCACACTCTATGACAACCTCTTGCACCGAAGTCTCGATGGCCGGAACACTCGAAGTCGATACAGGCCGGAGCCGGACCGATACCGGGCGATCCTCGAAAGTCGTGAGGACCCTCCAGCCGCCGGACTCCGCGGCAACCTTTGGTTGTCGCAGCGAGAGCCGGCTCATCAGCCACGCCGCCATCAGCACGGATTGGATGCCGGGCCGGGCATCACCGATTTGCTTATATCCGATCTCTATCTCGCGTATACCGGATATGTAGTCGCGCGCGGGCCGCGGGTCGAAGTGCTGCGCCACCGACTCGCGCCACCCATCGAGCGAGACCCAGGCAAGGTCGTGGATGGCAACCGGGGGCGTGCGCTCGGCCCAAAGGCAGCCGACCAGCTCGAACCCATCGGACCATCTTTCGAAGCCGCGAGAATCGATCGTCCAACTGTCGCAGATGTGTGTCAGGCTCCGCAGCACATCGCGTTCCAGCACGAGGTCTCCGGGCGTCAAGAGGCTCACAGGCAGGTCCGGAACCAGCATCGGCAGGAGGGTTCCCAGCACCTCGCCGCCCTCGCCCTGCGTGTGCAGCCTGATCTCCTCACCGCAGAGCCTTCTGCCTCGTTCGCTGATGCCGCAGACGATGGATACGCCCGCCTGGCCCTGACCGTGGGTGTCTTGGGCGTCGGCCACGATCACGCGGGCCGGGTGGTCGGCTATGACATCGGCAACGGCATCCATTATCGACTCGGCTTGCGTGTGGTCCGCGGAGTATATGAGCAGGTTGGAGAAGATGACTTTTGCAACAGGCGTGTCCACGCTGGGGGCGCGCCCGCCGACCGCCGACCGCCACATCCCCGCCAACTCATTTTCAACCGAATCCACCTGGACTTGCACCGGTTGGGTGACTGTTGTCGCTTCGCTCATTGGTTTCTCCTCTGACCTCCGACCTCTTTTCAAAGCCTCCTCCAGCGCCGGCCGCTGCGTTCGAGGAGTTCCAGGGATGCGTCCGGACCAAACGTGCCTGGCACGTAGTTCGGAAAACCCTCCGGCGGCTTCTCGGCCCAGCGGTCAATGACCGGCATCACTATATCCCAACATTCCTCCACGTTGTCGTCCCGGGCAAAGAGCGATGGGTCCCCGAGCACCGCGTCCAAAAGCAGCCGCTCGTAGGCCTCCGGCGCCGGCGAGCCGAAAGTCGAGCCATATCTGAAGTCCATCCGCACCGGCCTCACCCTGAAGTCGAGACCGGGCGCCTTTGACTCCACGCGCAATACTATCCCCTCGTCCGGCTGGACCCTTATCACGAGCAGGTTCGGCTCGACCTCGTCGCCAAGGGTCCTTCGAAACAGGACGTTGGGCGCCTCCTTGAACTGGATGGCGATTTCGGTGACACCGCGGGCCAGCCTTTTGCCCGTCCTGACGTAGAACGGCACGCCCGCCCATCGCCAGTTGTCGACATCGATGCGCATCGCCACGAACGTCTCCGTGTTCGATTGCGGATCGACGTTGGGCTCCTCGCGATACCCCGGCGCGTGCCCGCCGAGCACGTAACCCGAGCCATACTGCCCGCGCACGACGAATCGGTCCACATCTTCGGGCGAGTAGCGCCGGACGCTTCTGAATACCTTGAGCTTCTCGTCGCGGATGTCGTCGGCGGATAGCGACGACGGCGGCTCCATTGCAATGAGCGAAAGCAATTGCAGCCCGTGGTTTTGCATCACGTCTCGCAGTGCTCCGGCCTTGTCGTAATAGGCCCCTCGCTGTTCCACGCCCATTGTCTCGGCGATGGTTATCTGGACATTGTCGATGTACTTCTCGTTCCAGATCGGCTCGAGAATGGAATTGGTGAACCTGAATGTAAGAATATTCTGCACCGTCTCCTTGCCGACGTAGTGGTCGATGCGGAATATCTGATCCTCGCTGAAAACCTGGAGCAGCTCGCGGTTCAGCGCGCGCGCGGAGTCCAGATCGGACCCGAACGGTTTCTCCACGATTATCCGGGTCCATCCGTTTTCGTCCCCGGAAAGGCCCGCGCTCTCCAGATTTCGGACTATCTGACCGAAGCCCGAGGGCGGAACGGCCAGGTAGAAGAGCCTGTTGCCGGAGGCGCCGTGGTTCTCATCCGCCCAGTCGAGGAGTTCCGCGAGCTTCTTGAACGCCTTCGGGTCGGTGAAGTCAGCTTGAAGGTAGCGCAAGTCCGATGCGAAACTCTCCATGCACAGCTCCCCTCGCGCAGCAATCCGGCCTTTTCCACCGCCTGCCGCATGACGTCCCTGAATTGGTCGTCGGTGTAATCGTTCAAGGCCACGCCGATAATCGCCAGTCCCGGCGGCAGCAGGCCGAAACACGCCAGGCTGAAAGAGCGCCGGCATCAACTTGCGCTGTGTCAAGCTCCCGGACACTCCGAATATCACGAACGCGCACGGGGCCGCCGCGTGTTTCTTTGTCAGCCCTTCCCGCAGCGGGTTGGTTTCAAGGACGACCACTCTTCTTTCTCCATTTCTGGTGTAACGGTTGTAACGAGATCAGTAACGAGTGCTAGTGCTTAGTTGCATAATCGATCGACATAACGCTGTAGCAGGTGTTTCGGGAATCTTGTTCCCGAAACTAAAATGTATTTGTTCCCGAAACTAAGTGCGTATCGGGAACAAGATTCCCGATACACCGGCAAGAATACTATCAGCCATGCAGGTGTTAAGTGCGTATCGGGAACAAGATTCCCGATACACCGGCAAGAATACTATCAGCCATTTATGCAAGTAGGCACTAGGTGACAAGGCACGGGTCCTCCGTGCGAGGGGACGTTTCCCTTCTCGTTAAGTGCGTATCGGGAACAAGATTCTCGATACACCGGCAAGAATACTATCAGCCATGCAGGTGTTTCGGGAATCTTGTTCCCGAAACTAAGTGCGTATCGGGAACAAGATTCTCGATACACCGGCAAGAATACTATCAGCCATGCAGGTGTTTCGGGAATCTTGTTCCCGAAACTACAGTGCGTATCGGGAACAAGATTCTCGATACACCGGCAAGAATACTATCAGCCATGCAGGTGTTTCGGGAATCTTGTTCCCGAAACTAAGTGCGTATCGGGAACAAGATTCTCGATACACCGGCAAGAATACTATCAGCCATGCAGGTGTTTCGGGAATCTTGTTCCCCGAAACTAAGTGCGTATCGGGAACAAGATTCCCGATACACCGGCAAGAATACTATTAGCTATTTATGCAAGTAGACACTAGTGCTTAGTTGCATAATAGATCGACATAACGCTGTAGCAGGTGTTTCGGGAATCTTGTTCCCGAAACTAAGTGCGTATCGGGGAACAAGATTCCCGATACACCGGCAAGAATACTATCAGCCATTTATGCAAGTAGGCACTAGGTGACAAGGCACGGGTCCTCCGTGCGAGGGGACGTTTGTAGCAGGTGTTTCGGGAATCTTGTTCCCGAAACTAAGTGCGTATCGGGAACAAGATTCCCGATACACCGGCAAGAATACTATCAGCCATTTATGCAAGTAGGCACTAGGTGACAAGGCACGGGTCCTCCGTGCGAGGGGACGTTTCCTTCTCGTTACTCGTTACTCCGAACTCTCCTACGCCTGCGCAGCCAGCCTCAGCCATCCTGTTATCGAGGGCCGCTTGATCCGTTGTGAAGGTCTCGAGCGCCGACATCGACATCAGGTCATCCACCGGGACCCCCGGCCACTGCGAAAGATCCGGTATTTTGCCCTTTTCGCGAATAGCACGGCGGTCTTCATCGGTCCAGTGGTGGAAGAGATCCACCTTGTGAACGTGGGACACTCCACGAGGTCGCTGCCGGCCTTTAGCACGCCGGCCTGCTTGAGCGCATCTTCGACGAATGCGACAAACCGGGCATCGATCTCCCAAAGTTTCGCCAGCTCACCGGTCTCCACGGCCCTGGCGGGATCGAGGTCAAGCCTGAGATCGCGCCAGTTTTGAGCGGTGACATGCGACTTATCCAAGTCCATTTCGAGGTATTCGGCGGTGACCTTCGGAGGCATGGTGAGAACATCCACCCCAGCCAGAGCCACTACCTGACAGCCGTTTCGCAGGCTCGCCGCGATCTGCAGGGTGGGCATGTCCGCCTGCGAGCGCCTGATATCCTTGACCATCTCATCGGAGGCCAGCGCCGCCTTCTCGCCCACGTTTTCGGGACTGCCGAGGTTGTTCTCCTCGACCAGCGAGTTGAGCCGGCCCAGGAAGACATTCACGAAGCTCGGCCGACAGAGGCGCGTGGCCAGATACGTTCTGCCTCGCCGAGAATCCAAGCGTGAGGTTGACCGGAATCCCCTCGGAGGAAAGCTGGCGCACCGCTATAAATGCGTCCGGCGTGAGCGGGACCTTTATATAGAAGTAGTCGGGGTTTATTTCGTAATAGCGCCTTGCGAAGGCGAGGGTCCTCGGAATGCTGAACGCCGCATCAGGGTGGAGTTCCACGCTTACGTGCGCGCCGAACTTCCGCACGAGACTCAACGCCAGCCTGGCGTTTATCACGAACGCTACCTCGGTCAGCACGTCCTGACCCGAAATGTCGGGACGGACCTCCCGGATTCGCCGGACCGCGTAGGCAACCAGCCCGTCCATTGCTCCGGTCTGTACCACCTGGTTCACCAGAGTGTTATTGGTGGTAAGCCCCTCGAGTTCCGCGCTCCAGACTTTCTCGGCCGCGGCGGCATCGCCCGTGTCCAGCCACAGGCTGCTGCCCATTTCCCTGAGCCAGACCAGTCTCTCCCGGCTGGCATAGCTGGGCCTGGATGGGGTTTCATAACCCTCCAGGGCCAATTCCTTCATCGCTGCCGCAAGCGCGGCGTCCTCATGCACTCCAATTTCAATGCTCATCGTCTCCACCTTTCAAATTAAGTAACGAGTGCTGAGTAACGAGTCCTCCACGCGATGAGTGTCTCTTCTCCATACCCCTTACCACGCGCTGTTGGCGGATCGCCACCGGGCGCGGCACTGTCCCTTCTCGTTACTCGTTACCCGTTACTCAGCACTATTAGTATGCTTCGAAGCGGGGTAGAACAAAACTAACTGCTGACTTGTCGTTCTTACCCAGTTCAGCCAGAAAAGAAAGCGAGAAATGACATGAAAATCGCCCTGGGAGCCGATCACGCCGGCTTTGATCTCAAAGAGAAGATCAAGCAGTTTCTTATCGAGGAAGGGCACGAGCCGGTGGATGTGGGGGCACTGAGCCTCGAGCCCCGCGACGACTACCCAATTTTTGCCGAGAAAGCCGCCGAGCTGGTGGCGAGTCGAAAGGCCGAGCGCGGAATCGTCGTCTGCGACACCGGAATAGGGGTGGACATAGTGGCGAATAAAGTGCCGGGAGTCCGTTCGGCGCTGGTCCACGATGAAGAACTTGCCAGGCGGACCCGCGAGCACAACGACACTAATGTCCTCGCCCTCGGGGCGATGTTCCTCGACGAAGACAAAGCGCGGCGAATCACCAAGAACTGGCTGGAGACCGAGTTTAGCGGCGCCGAAAGACACGCCAGGCGCATCCGCGAGATCGCCGACGTCGAACGCCGCGAGATCATTACTCACCTGGACGAGGCAATGGACGACGATGGACAGTGAATGGACAAGGTTATTAAGGTTATAGGGTTGATAGGGTTTTAGTATCTTACAACTGAAATCCGAGGTCACATATCAAAGTTCAGGTACAGCTTGTATAGGATTTCAGTCGTAAGATACTATCAACCCTGCTCTCCCCTACCCCAATATCGCCTTCAAGTCCGCCTCGGGTGTGGTGAGCGGGCTGATATCGAAGTTCTCCACCAGGAAGTCGAGCACCTTGGGGGTAACGAACGCGGGCAGGCTTGGCCCAAGCCGGATGTTCTTGATTCCCAGGTAGAGAAGCGTCAGCAAGATCGCCACCGCCTTCTGCTCGAACCACGACAGCACCAGCGACAGCGGCAGATCGTTGACTCCCAGCCGAACGCATCCGCCAGCGCCAGCGCTATCTGGATGGCCGAGTAAGCGTCGTTACACTGGCCGATATCCAGCAGGCGTGGAATGCCGCCGATATCGCCGAAGTCGAGCTTGTTGAACCGATATTTCCCGCAGGCGAGAGTCAGAATTACACAATCACTGGGGACCTGCTGGGCAAACTCCGTATAGTAGTTGCGGCCGGGTTTCGCGCCGTCGCAGCCGCCGATCAGGAAGAAGTGCTTTATAGCCCCGCTCTTTACCGCGTCGATCACGGCGCCCGCCACGTTCATCACCGCGTTGTGACCGAAGCCGACCGTGATCGTCCTATCCGGCCCGTCCTCGGTGAAACCCGGCGCCGCGAGCGCGGCTTGGATCACCGGAGTGAAGTCCGCCCGTCGATACGTGCGTCACGCCGGGCATCGCCACGAGACCGCTCGTGAAGAGGCGCCCCTTGTAGGACTTCACGAGGCTTCTGGATGCAGTTGGTGGTCATCAGGATTGCGCCGGGGAAAGCGTCGAACTCCCTGGTCTGGTCCTGCCACGCCCCGCCGTAGTTGCCCACCAGGTGCTTGTAGGTCCTGAGCTTCGGGATAGCCGTGCGCCGGAAGCATCTCGGAATGGGTGTAGATATTGATCCCTTTGCCTTCGGTCTGCTTCAGAAGCTCTTCGAGGTCCCTCAAGTCGTGGCCTGAAACGACGATCGCCTTGCCCTTGACCGGCTCGATGCGCACGGCGGTGGGTTCGGGATGTCCGTATGCCCCGGTGTTGGCGGCGTCGAGGAGTTCCATCACCTTCAGATTCAGTTCGCCGGCTTTCATCGTCCAAGCAACAAGCTCATCCATGGTCGGGTCTGCCTTGGTAACGAAGTCGAGGCCCGCGTGGAAGGTGGCATAGATTCCAGGATCCTCCTTGCCCAGGATTTGCGCGTGGTCCGCGTAAGCCGCCGCGCCCTTGAGCCCGTAAGTAATCAGCTCCTGCAGCCCGGCGAGGTCATCGCCGAGCGCGCCCTTGCGGCTCGGTATGGAAATCTTCTCCCACTGCGCCAGCAAATCGTCCAGACCCGAAGCCGGCGCCCACGACGCGGGCTCACCGAGGACATCAGCGGTCCCCCCCGCGGCAACCGCTGCCCCCTCGTAAAGCAGCTTCGCCTTCTCTCGGATCTTGACCGCTTCGGCGATCATCCTTTCGAGCCTGGCCGGATCGAAATCGACGTTGGTGACAGTGGCAAAAAGGGCTTCGATGGTGAAGACATCTACTTCGCGGTCAGCCGCCCCCAACTCGGCCGCGCGATGGGCATACATCGAAATGCCCTTGGTGGCGTAGAGCAGCAGGTCCTGCAGGGCCGCGGTCGGCGCGTCCTTGCCACAGACCCCGCGCACCGTGCACCCCGTACCCAAAGCCGTCTGCTCGCATTGATAGCAAAACATACTCATTTGGCAAACCCCGATCTGGAAATTAGAAATTGGAAATTGGATGGGGCAATCCCCCACAACGGAATCATTCTACCGCATATAATGCCCGGTCAATTTGATGTAGATCAGATTTGGAGATTCGAGATTGGAAATTAGAACACGTCTATGCGGCAGCGGACCGTTTCGGGAAAGGGGTTTCCCGAAACAACCCACGACCACTATGCGGCGGGAACGACAAGCCGAGATGACCTCCGGAATAAAGTCCATCGAGTTCCCGCTGCGCGCCTGGCGCCGTCCTTCCTGTGCGGCGGCCCGCCCTGACGGTTGAAACCGGGGCTGCAAAGCACGAAGTCGGCCTTCGCCGACTGGAGATGAGTCCCCGACGGGGACTTTGTGCTGTCGTAGCCGCGAATTCATTCGACCGGGATTCTTAAAAGGAAGCGACTGTTCTTACCGGCCGTTGCAATCATTCCGGTTTCTAATTTCCAATTTCCAATTTCCAACTTCCAAGTAGAAGTCGCCTCCATGGCAGTCGTTGATAACCACCACAGGCAGGTCTTTCACTTCCAATCTGTGGATGGCTTCGCAGCCGAGGTCCGGATAGGCCACCACCACGCAGGAGTCGACGCGCTTCGCCAGGATCGCCGCGGCGCCGCCCGTGGCGGCGAAGTAGACCGCTTTGTGCCTGGCCATCGCATCGATCACCGCCTGGCTCCGCTGGCCCTTACCGATCATCCCCTTCACACCAGCAGCCAGCAGTTCCGGGGTGAAAGAGTCCATCCGGCCCGCGGTAGTCGGGCCGGCGGAGCCGATGACGCAGCCCGGTTTGGCGGGGGTCGGGCCGGCGTAGTAGATGACCTGGCCGGCAAGATTTACCGGCAATGGCTTGTGCGACCGCAGCAGCTTAACCAGCCGAGCGTGGGCCGCATCGCGGGCCGTGTATACGACCCCCGATATCAGCACCCTGTCCCCCGCGCGCAGGGTCTCTATTACTTCATCGGTTAAAGGGGTGGTGATATCGATCATATTTTCCGGCGACCGATCAGTGCTGAGTAACGAGTAGCGAGTAACGAGAAGGGACACTTCTCTCGCACAAGCGCATCCCTTCCCCAATTGAAAATTCGAAAATTCAAAATTTAAATTCGGGTGAAATCCCGGCCTAGTCTTTCTTCCTGAGTTCCCGTCCGTCCAAGAGGATCTTACCTATATCGTAATACATCCGCATCCGCGAGGCGAGGCCCTTTGCCAGGCCCAGCTTTTCTTCCTTCATGCAGTGTGTGCAGCCGGGCAGCTTCACCCGCTGCACCCGGAGTCTGTGCGCTCGGAAATACTTGGTAATGGCGCTCTCGACTCCGGAGCGGGTGGAGTCGATCTTGGGGATAGTAAGAAACACTTCGCGGCGCATCGCCCGCTGGCCCGAAATGTACGGGGCCACCAACTGCGCGAAGTCGGTCGCGCCTCGACCGCCTTTGAAAATGCCGATAGCCATGTCCGCCTGGTCGTTCACCACGGGGCGAACGATGGCGTCCACCTTCTGGCCGTCCATTCCCACCAGGTCCGCATCCAGAAAGAGAACGACATCCGCGTCAGTGCTCTTGACACCTGCCCGCATGGCGCCGCCCTTGCCGAGATTGATCTTGAGATCGATGACCCTCACGTTCGGATCGGTGGCGACAAGCTCGTAAGCTGCCGTCGGTCGAGCCGTCACTTACCACGACGATCTCATCGATCATCTCCGCGGCCTTGATGGCCTCCAGCACCTTCGATATTCTGCCCTGCTCGTTATATGCCGGAACAATGGCGGCGACTTTCACTGCACAACCTCGGAAGGGAAGGGTATTAGGGTTTCAGTATCTTACAACTGAAATCCTATACAAGCTGTACCGAACTTTGATATGTCACCTCGGATTTGCCGGTGTATCGGGAATCTTGTTCCCGATACGTCCTTAGTTTCGGGAACGAGATGCCGGTGTGCCGGTGTATCGGGAATCTTGTTCCCGATGCGTGCTCGAATTGCCGGTGTGCCGGTGTATCGGGAATCTTGTTCCCGATGCGTGCTCGAATTGCCGGTGTGCCGGTGTATCGGGAATCTTGTTCCCGATACGTCCTTAGTTTCGGGAACGAGATTCCCGAAACACCCTGGAAATTACGGAAAGGCCGTATTGATTTTCCGGCGATGGCCTTCTTCGTTGCGGCTGCGCCGCTTTAGGGTTAATAGGGTTATAGGGGAAGGGAAATGCGGTCTTCCCTATCAACCCTATTTCTCCACATCGACCTTCTTGGGATTCGCTTCGCGCGAAATATCGTTCCACGCCTTCTGGAACACCCTAACGGCATTGTCCCTGGTCTTGCCGAAAAACTGAGCCACGTCGCCCGCCATATCGCTGGAAACGCTGTGGGCCGATTTTAGGCTCGCAAGCGCCATATCAAGCTCCTTTTCGGCTTGGGCGGTCTTGCCCTTCTTCAACAACAACCTCGCTTGCCTGGTATGTTTCTCGGACTTGGCAAGCGCCGTCAACAGATCACCATCGGAGAGTTGGCCCCCCGCGCCCCCGTTTTCGACGTGAACCCTGGCGGCGATATCCCGCATTTCCCTCCGGACTTGGTCGATGCGCCACTGGTCGTACCCTTACCACCAGAATGACAAGAATAAACACCAAACAACCGATTCTCCCCATGGCAAAATGCCCTCCTGAGCCTGAATTGTAAATTTTGAATTTTGAACTCTAAATTGGGAAGGGACGACGTGCCGGGCGGAACCTCCCTTCCCCAATTCAAAGTGCCGGTGTATCGGGAATCTTGTTCCCGATACGTGCTCAAATTGCGGGTGTATCGGGAATCTTGTTCCCCATACGTCCTTAGTTTCGGGAACGAGATTCCCGAAACACCCTGGAACGCACTACTAGTCCCTAGCCCCAGCCCCCATCTCCGCGACGATCGTCTTTCCACCGTAGACCTGCTCGTTCACGGCGACTGCCGGTGTATCGGGAATCTTGTTCCCGATACGTCCTTAGTTTCGGGAACCAGATTCCCGAAACACCCTGGAACGCACTACTAGTCCCTAGCCCCAGCCCCCATCTCCGCGACGATCGTCTTTCCACCGTAGACCTGCTCGTTCACGGCGACTGCCGGTGTATCGGGAATCTTGTTCCCGATACGTCCTTAAAGTTAAAATTGCGGGTGCATCGGGAGTCTTGTTCCCGATATGTGCTCAAATTGCCGGTGTATCGGGAATCTTGTTCCCCATACGTCCTTAGTTTCGGGAACGAGATTCCCGAAACACCCTGGAACGCACTACTAAGTCCCTAGCCCCAGCCCCCATCTCCGCGACGATCGTCTTTCCACCGTAGACCTGCTCGTTCACGGCGACTGCCGGTGTATCGGGAATCTTGTTCCCCATACGCCTTCGTTTTTGGGAACGAATTCCCGAAACACCCTGGAACGCACTACTAGTCCCTAGCCCCAGCCCCATCTCCGCGACGATCGTCTTTCCACCGTAGACCTGCTCGTTCACGGCGACTGCCGGTGTATCGGGAATCTTGTTCCCGATACGTCCTTAAAGTTCAAAATTGCGGGTGCATCGGGAGTCTTGTTCCCGATACGTGCTCAAATTGCCGGTGTATCGGGAATCTTGTCCCGATATGCCTTAGTTTCGGGAACGAGATTCCCGAAACACCCTGGAACGCACTACTAGTCCCTAGCCCCGAGCCCCATCTCCGCGATGATCGTCTTTCCACCGTAGACCTGCTCGTTCACGGCGACTTGCCGGTGTATCGGGAATCTTGTTCCCGATACGTCCTTAGTTTCGGGAACGAGATTCCCGAAACACCCAATTCCCCTAGCCCCTGGCGAAGCTCCGCGATGATCGTCTTTCCACCGTAGACCTGCTCGTTCACGGCGACTTGCCGGTGTATCGGAATCTTGTTCCCGATACGTCCTTAGTTTCGGGAACGAGATTCCCGAAACACCCAAACGCACTACTAGTCCCTAGCCCAGCCCCATCTCCGCGATGATCGTCTTTCCACCGTAGACCTGCTCGTTCACGGCGACTTTGAACTCCACATTATTCGCGAAAACGATCAGATCCACCTGGCTGCCGCGCTCTATGAACCCCAGTTTTTGGGAGTAAGCAAGGCTCTGGCCCTCCTCGACAAAGCACCTGATCTTCGCCACAAACTTATCCGCGATCAGCACCACGGACAGCTTCAAGCCGCCGCCGTCGAGGAATATGGTGTTCGCTCGTTTTCCAGGTGATACTTGCGGGCGAACATATCCACCATTTTCCTGAGCCAGACAACCCGAATGGTCCCCCAAGGTCAGCATGGGCCAATTCAGCCTGGGCGCTGACACGCACGATCCGCTCGATGCGCGTCCGGGAAACGGGCAATAGTTGAAATGGACATCCAGCGGCGACATGTAAATGCCGATTGCCCAGCCCTCCTGCCCGGCATCGCAGCCAGTGATCTCCGGCAGCGGAATCTTCTCCCCAAGCTTTTCGGCGCAGATGCCGCCGCCCTCCACCCTCTTGATGTAAACCACCCGACCGTCCGCTGGGGCAAGAATCGAGTTTTCGGAGCAGTCCGCCTCTCTTATCGGATCGCGGTAGAACCACACTTTCCGCAAGAAAGCCAGCCCCCCAAGCCAGACCACGACCACCGCGGCGATTATATATATGTATGTCATCATTCGACCAAACCCTTCCATGCATAGTACGGCAGTCGCGGCACGAAATAGCCGCAGAATCCGAGCACACCTTTGGCGATATGAGAATGCCGTTTTCGGGATACGGGTCTCGGCTCGAATCTTGCGCCGCGGTAACCGTTGTCGAGAGCGCTGTAGCTCCCCACGAGGCCCTGCGCGTCGTACATTTCCCTCAACTCGTCGGAAGCCGTCCGAAGAAGCATTTCAGCCGGGAAATCCACTATCGACCGCATCTCGGCGAGCAAGCCTGCATTGCAATCCAGCATCCCTCGCAGGCTGACCTCGTCTCTCCGCGAGTTATAGCGTTCTATGCCAGGATCGAGTGTCTCATCCAGTTCGGCTATTGCCTTCAGCGCACGCAAAAGATATCGCACCCGTGTCATATCCCAGCAGGGGTCGCACGCGCGCAGCTCGATTGTCCCCAGGCGCTTGGAGAGAATGACGTCCTGAAATCGCACGGTCCAATCAGGCTTGATCGGCCCGATTGCCCACGATTTGTACATTCGATAACTCTTGCCGAAATACTTCCCTCCGACCATCGGCGAGTTAATCGTGAACAGCACCAGCACCGGCAGGAAGTGTATCAGATTCCCGTAAAGCTTCCGCTTGTCCTCGACCCCTCCGATATGAAAGTGAATTGCACAGGTGTTGCTGGGGGCGTCGAAGTTGAGCAAGTGGCCGACCGGCACGATCAGCCCCGACGCGACCGCGGCCAACTCCGCGCGGCGGGCCTCGAGATCATCCGCAAGCGCCTCGACATCCTCGAAAACCCGCGTGCTGATCTCGACCCCGCTCATCAACCCCTGCTTGAGGTCCTTGCCGCGCGCAAAATTGTGCGCGGAGTGGGTATAGTAGAACCACGGATCCCTGGCAAGAAGCTTGGCCAGGTAGTAGAACGACCGAAATGTCGGCCGCTCGGGCTCGGTAATGAAAACTTCCTCTTCAATTCCGAATGTTGGCATATCGGCTACAATTATAACAGCGATGTCCCGGGAAGGGAAGGCCGGCGGGGTTAGGTAAAAGTTCACTCCTGATGAGTACAGCGTCATGCTGAACTTGATTCAGCATCTCGCATGAGACCCTGAATCGAGTTCAGGGTGACGTATTCTCATTGTTTGTGAGCTGATACGGGGTTAGGCGCTTACCGCGCCCCGCTAGAAACAATTTGTTGTCGCTAAGGCGGATTCGACGGCGCACCGCCTTTGGGTTTTCCGCTTTATGGTTGTTAAGGGATGGCGGATGAGCTATGCTTGCTTTGCCTGGGCGGAGGGTAGGGCAACGCTGGGGAGCTCTCCCGAGCCGACTCAGGTGTTGTTCAAGGGATGGGGGTGGAAATCTCCGCCCCCCATCCCTTAACAACCGAAAAGCGAAAAACCCGACCGCCTGCCTTGGTCAACTGCCACCGTAAGGTGAGAAGAAACCACCGACATTCCGAATTACGGAAAGGCTGTATGCCGGTGTATCGGGAATCTTGTTCCCGATACGTCCTTAGTTTCGGGAACGAGATTCCCGAAACACCCTGGAAATTACGGAAAGGCTGTATTGATTTTCCGGCCATGGTCTTCTTGGTTGCGGCTATGCCGCTCCAGGATCAATAGGTTTGATAGGGCAGAGCGCATTCCCTTCCCCTACTAACCCTACCAGCCCTACTAACCTTTGCCTCGCCGGGCGAATAGCACGAAGTTCACGACCGCGGCCGCAACACACGCCCACAGCGCATCGCGCATTCCGACGCCGGCGCCATCGGCGAGCCAGCCGATCATCGGCGCGAACGCGGCTGCGCCGAGCCCGCCGGACGCCACTACTATTCCGAACACCGTGCCGGAGCGCGTCGGGAACGCGGCCCCGACTCGGCTCAAGATGGTCGGCCACACCGGCCCGTTGAAAAAGCCCAGGCAAAAGACAATCCCAAGCGCCGAGATCGGGCTGTGAAGCAGGTACGAGGGCCACCTGAAACACCACCGCGAAGCCGATGGATAATTGGATGAGGGCGTAGTCCGCCATGTGCTTCGATGCCCACGCCGCAACCATTCTGCCGGCGCTGATTCCGAGCCAGAAGACACCGACCGACCACGGCGCCAGCGCATTGGACGCGAACAGGTCCCGCTTGAAGTAAGCAGCCAACCAGTTTGCCGTGCCGCACTCGTATCCCACGTAGAGAAAGAGCCCGAGCGAAAGCCACAGCACCAGCCGATTGCTGAGCAGGTCCCGCCATTGCCGGTCCGACCGAGAGTCACGAATACTTTCGCGCCGCTTGCAGCCGGTCAGAAATGACATAATCGCGCTCAGAGCGCACACAACCGCCACGCCGGCAAAGCCGTACCGCCAGTTCAGCCCGGACTTGAGCAGTTGGGCCACGGCGAGTGGGCAGGCGACCGCCCCGGCCGCGAAGACCACCTGCGTGTAGTTGAGCACGGCCGTGCGGCGAGAGTCCGGGTAGAGGTCCGCCGCCGCCGCCATCGAGATGCACTCGGAAAATCCGCCGCCGATCCCCATCACCAGCGTCGCGGCAATGGCCACGCTGAAGTTCGATGTGCAGCCAAGTATCAGCGCGCCGAGGCCCATCAGAGCGGACCCCACAGCCAGCACGCGAAACTTGCCCACGCGATCCGAATATCGCCCTCCCAGCAGCGTGGCGACAAGGAAACCTGTCATCATTAATCGGAAAAGCCAGGCAAGCAGCGAGCCGTTGGAGTGATAAAATGCCTGCATCTCATTTATGGATGCCGGCATGACCGTGAAAATGATTGCGTAGCTAAAAATGGACGCAAATACCGCGCCGGTCGCCAGAACGCGAAATTCGCCTGGTGGGGCGCTGATGTCAGGGGATTGGTTCTTCACGTGGTTTATTGTAACACAAAACGGGAGGGCCGCCCACACTATGCGGCGGGAACGACAAGTAGAGGGTCCGCTTCAATCCGTCGTGTGGGTGTTTCGGGAATCTTGTTCCCGAAACTAAGTGCGTATCGGGAACAAGATTCCCGATACACCGGCAAGAATACTATTAGCCATTTATGCAAGTAGACACTAGCGCGAGCAGAGGCGGAGACCAGCGACTAGACCGCATTAACGGGTGTTTCGGGAATCTTGTTCCCGAAACCAAGTGCGTATCGGGAACAAGATTCCCGATACACCGGCAATGCGCAAGCAGCGCTCCAGCAACCGACCCCGTACACAAACACATTGGGTGTTTCGGGAATCTTGTTCCCGAAACTAAGTGCGTATCGGGAACAAGATTCCCGATACACCGGCAAGAATACTATTAGCTATTTATGCAAGTAGACACTAGCGCGAGCAGAGGCGGAGACCAGCGACTAGACCGCATTAACGGGTGTTTCGGGAATCTTGTTCCCGAAACCAAGTGCGTATCGGGAACAAGATTCCCGATACACCGGCAAGAATACTATTAGCTATTTATGCAAGTTGGGTGTTTCGGGAATCTTGTTCCCGAACTAAGTGCGTATCGGGAACAAGATTCCCGATACACCGGCAAGAATACTATTAGCTATTTATGCAAGTAGACACTAGCGCGAGCAGAGGCGGAGACCAGCGACTAGACCGCATTAACGGGTGTTTCGGGAATCTTGTTCCCGAAACCAAGTGCGTATCGGGAACAAGTTCCCGATACACCGGCAAGAATACTATTAGCTATTTATGCAAGTTGGGTGTTTCGTGGAATTTGTTCCCGAAACTAAGTGCGTATCGGGAACAAGATTCCCGATACACCGGCAAGAATACTATTAGCTATTTATGCAAGTAGACACTAGCGCGAGCAGAGGCGGAGACCAGCGACTAGACCGCATTAACGGGTGTTTCGGGAATCTTGTTCCCGAAACCAAGTGCGTATCGGGAACAAGATTCCCGATACACCGGCAATGCGCAAGCAGCGCTCCAGCAACCGACCCGGTAACACAAACACATTGGGTGTTTCGGAAATCTTGTTCCCGAAACCAAGTGCGTATCGGGAACAAGATTCCCGATACACCGGCAATGCGCAAGCAGCGCTCCAGCAACCGACCCGTACACAAACACATTGGGTGTTTCGGGAATCTTGTTCCCGAAAACTAAGTGCGTATCGGGAACAAGATTCCCGATACACCGGCAAGAATACTATTAGCTATTTATGCAAGTAGACACTAGCGCGAGCAGAGGCGGAGACCAGCGACTAGACCGCATTAACGGGTGTTTCGGGAATCTTGTTCCCGAAACCAAGTGCGTATCGGGAACAAGATTCCCGATACACCGGCAATTTATATGCAGTTGCCCCCACAGTCACAGGAGGAGTCACTTCCAGGTTGCCGCCGTAGTTTCCAGACCCCGTTCCGCTGCCAGGATTGATATATCCGAAATTGCCCCAATTAGTCCATTTGCGCCCTTCTCGTTATTTCGGGAAACCCCTTTCCCGAAACCCCTCGCCGCGTCACCGAACATGGCGCTTGCATCCTAACGACCCATGGCACAACGCCCTTGCCCGAGGGCATAGCGAGCAAGAGCGGGACGGCTCCGTAGCAGGGATCGCCGTGCCCGAGCCATTTCACTGCCCACTTGTCGTCCCTAACTCAAAGGGCCGGGCCATGCGGTTTCGGGAAAGGGGTATCCCGAAACAACAAAGATCTGTCTTGGTGTGTGACATTTGCACTACGTCGTGGTAGTACTGATTACGGAGGGTCATTCACCATGTCAGTAGTAAGAACGAAGTCCGAGAACCTGAGCTGCAGGGTTTCGGCGGAGCATAAGAAACTAATCGAGCAGGCCGCACGGGTCTCTGGCTTTACGACGTCCGACTTCATAGTCCACGCACTGGTAGCCGCCGCGTCGGAAACGGTGCGCGAAAACCCGGTCATCCGGCTTTCGAAAGATGAGTGGGATCGATTCACAACCGCGCTGACGGGGCCCGGCGTCGAGCCTGGAGAGGCTTCCAAGAGAGCCGCAGAGCCGTTCAGGCAGGGGCGCGACAAGGGCGACCGCACGTCATGGCAGATGACGCCGTCACACCCCTGATCATCGAGCGACTGGACAAGACCGTACACGACAGAAGCGACTTCGACTGCGGCGAAATCCAGCTTAACGATTATCTCAAGTTCACCGCTCGCCAGCATATGGATAAAGGCTACGCGCAAGTATGGGTGGCCGTCCCCGAGGCCGGTTCCTCGCGCATAATCGGCTATTACAGCCTCTCTTCCGGCAGCGTCGAGCCGGGGGAACTGCCGGGCAAAGCAGGCGTCAAGAAAGTCCCGGTCCTGCTACTGGGCAGGCTGGCTGTCGATAGGCGTTACCAGGGCCAAAACATCGGGGTGCGGCTGCTTTTCCACTCCATGCGCGGCGCGCTTCTCATCTCGCGGCAGGTGGGCGTTCACGCGCTCGTGGTCGATGCCCTTCACGACGCCGCCGCGGCCTTTTACCGCAAGTAACGATTTTCAGGAGCTAAACGCAGGGCCGCTGCACCTTTTCAAGACGATAAAGGCCATTGAGAGGCTGGGGTTGATCGAGTAGATGTGCGCAGGTGGAACATCAACCTCCGTCCGCCTTTCACCCCAGTCGAGCGAAAGCCATCATTGTGTGGTATCATGTAATCACACAGAGGTGCCAAATGGTTAGAACGCAGATTAAGTTGACTGAGGACCAAGCTCGCAAGGTCAAGGCAGCCGCGGCAAGAAGACGTGTCTCGCGGGCAGAGGTGATACGAATGCTTGTGGACAAGATGCTCCCGCTGGAGGCGGAGGCGGACGCCGCGGCGGTTCGCAGGCGCGCGATAGAGGCCGCGGGAAAAGTCAGGTCCGGAACAGGCGACCTGGCGTCCAGACACGACGATTACCTCACCGAGGCGTTCGGGAGTTGAGCGCCCGACGAACGCGGAATCGGCACCGTGCGCTACCCACGAACCGTGCCGCGCGAACCGGACATGTCGCCATTGCTCGCCAGGCGAACGCTCACTAACCTCTACAACCAGCGCCCGACCTGGCTCGACCTCGCGCACAAAAAGCTCGACGAGGCCGTATTCGCCGCTTATGGCTGGGAGCCGTCGACGGGTGACAACCAGATACTTGAGGGGCTGCTGGAGCTTAATTTGGCGCGAGCGGAGCAACCGCGCGCAGAGAAAGAGTGAGCCGTCCAGGCCAAACGAAGGGTAAGTGTTCAGGAGTCAAGAGTACCTGGCGCACGGCTGTCATTCCCAGCAACTGACGGCGACGCTGTCGCAGTCACATTGGAAAGAAACCCACCCCCGGTGTTTCGGGAATCTTGTTCCCGAAACGGGGGAGTTTCTTAGGAACGAATGTGAGGAATCTCAACCTTTCGGATGAGTCTCACGCACCGGAACAAGAATCCAGGCGCAGCGTTGAGATTCCTCGCTACCCGCTCGGAATGACATATGCGGTGACGTGTACTCACCACCCGTGAGCTGTAGGTCGAACGAGACCAATCATTTTGTGGTATCATATAATCGCACAGAGGTGCGAAATGGTTAGAACGCAGATCAAGTTGACCGAGGGACAAGCTCGCAAAGTCAAGGCAGCAGCGGCGAAAAGACACGTCTCTCAGGCCGAGGTGATACGAATGCTTGTGGACAGGATGCTCCCGCTGGAGTCAGAAGCGGACGCCGCTGCGGTTCGCAGGCGCGCGATAGAGGCCGCGGGAAAAGTCAGGTCCGGAACAGGCGACCTGGCGTCCAGACACGACGAATATCTCACCGAGGCGTTCGGGAGTTGAGCACATATATCTCATGTCCGCATTCCTGACCATACTCGATGCGGATGACCCCAACCACGAGATTGCCCGAAAGCCCAACTCTCTATTCGGCTGGCCGGAATACTACTCCGACCGCGGTGACGATGGTAGCCTGTTCTTGACGCAGGCTCGCTGGTACTACCGCGATGAGTCGGATACCTTGGTCGACAGGTTGGTATGTAAACCAGGGATACTCGTGTGCTGTAGTAACGACATCGATTTTGTACAGTTTCAGGAGCCTGCCGTCGTTGACGCAGCAAGAGGGACGATAGACGAAACATATCCCGCCGAGGCGGTTTCCAAGGGCAAATGATAGGCGTCGCCCAGTAACTCATATGATAGGGGAACTATGGTAATGCAAGAGGAAGCATCTAAGATTCCCGGGCCTACGCAGCCACAGAGAAGAGGGCGTAGGCCGCCCCCGAGTGCCCAACCACCTAAACCTCCAGAACCACCGCCGCCACCGCCAAAGACGAAGTAGCAGCCGCAAACGCGCTTTCCGCGCAAGAATGGCAGACCGGGTCCACCTCTCTGCAGCTACCCTTCGGGGCATACGCCCGCGAAGTATCTTAAAGTGGCAAAAGGGCGGAGTCCGGTCCCCCGGCTCTCCGCCCTCTGCTTCTCAGCTTCTCAGCTTTCCCGCTATTCCACCTTCACCTTAATCGGCGCCGCCTCGGCGTTTTGTTTCGCCGTCTTGCGGCTTCGGGGCACGTACTTCGTGTGCAGAAGCTCGTGAGACTTATGCGATAGCGGCTCGCCCAAAAACTCCGCGTAGATTTGCTTTACCGCGGGGTTTTCGTGGCTCTTGCGGATCTTCATGGCCTCGTCTTCCTCGTAGATCCCCTTGATGCGGGCCTTTCTGATCTCCTCGGAGGTCGGATACGGCTGGCCGCCGCCGCCGATGCAGCCGCCGGGACAGCACATGATCTCGATGAAGTGATAGTCCTTGAACCGACCACTCTTGATCCCTTCGAGCACCTGGCGGGCATTGGCCAGGCCGTGCGCCACGGCTGCTTTCACGGTGAGATCGCCCACCTGCACAGCCGCCTCGCGCACGCCCTCGATCCCGCGCACCGCCTCGATGTTCACATTATCGAGTTCAGTGCCGGTGATGATCGCGTAAGCGGTCCTGAGCGCCGCCTCCATCACTCCGCCCGTATTGCCGAATATGACCGCCGCGCCGGTCGAAACGCCCAGCGGGTTGTCATGCTCGCTATCCTCCAGGTTGGGCAGGTCGATTCCGGCCTCCTTCATCATGCCCGCGGCCTCGCGGGTCGTGAGGACGTAGTCCACATCCTGATACCCGGAATCGTTCATCTCGGGCCGCTCGCACTCGAACTTCTTCGCGGTGCACGGCATGATCGAGACGCTTACGATATCCTTCGGATCGATGCCCATCTTCTCGGCATAGTATGTCTTCGCAAGCGCGCCGAACATCTGCTGCGGGCTCTTGCAACTCGACAGGTGCGGGATCAGCTCCGGGTAGTAATACTCGATGAACTTGATCCAGCCCGGCGAGCAACTGGTAAGCTGCGGCAGCACCCCACCCTCAGTGACGCGCTTAATAAGCTCGCTTCCCTCTTCCATAATGGTGAGGTCGGCGGTGAAGTCGGTGTCGAAGACCTTGTCGAAACCGAGCATCTTCAAGGCCGTGACCATCTTTCCCGTCACCCGGCTGCCCGCCGGCATGCCGAACTCCTCGCCGATTGCCGCCCGGACCGCCGGGGCGGTCTGGACCACGACGTGCTTGGTTGGGTCGTAGATGGCGTCCCAAATCGCCGGCGCGGGGTCGTTGCCCTTCAGGGCGCCGGTGGGGCAGCGGTTGATGCACTGGCCGCAATTGACACAGACCGCGTCCGCCAGTTCATCGCCCAGGCCCGGGAGGATAACCGTGTTCCATCCCCGGCCGCTCGCGTGAAGCGCGGCCACGCTCTGGATTTGCTCGCATACCCGCACACATCGCCCGCACAGGACGCACTTCTCCGGGTCGCGTATGACCGAAGGGCTGGAGATGTCCACCTCGCGCGTCCTGCGCTCGCCCTTGAAGCTGAGTTCCTGAATTCCGAGTTCCTTGGCCAGTTTTTGCAGCTCGCATTTCTGGCTCTTCGCGCACGTCAGGCATTCCTGGGGGTGATTGGCGAGCATCAGCTCGACAACCATCCGCCGCGCCGACCGCACGCGCGGGGTGTGCGTCATCACCTCCATCCCCTCCGAGACCGGATACATGCAGGCCGCGCAGAGGGTCCGCTGGCCCTTGACCTCCACGGAGCATACCCGGCAGACGCCATCCGGCATCAGGTCGGAATGGTAGCAGAGAGTGGGAATATACATCCCGGCGGCGCGCGCCGCATCCAGGATTGTCATCCCTTCCTCGGCGGTCACCACTTGCTTATTTATACTGAATTTCACCTGTGGCATAGTTACTTTACCTCCTCGAGGACCTTGTCCATCGGGCAGACCCCCGCAGGGCAAACCTTGTCCTTCAAGTGCGACAAATACTCTTGTTTGAAGAGCGTCAGGCTGCTTTTGAACGCGACCGCGGCAAACTGGCCGAGGCCGCATTTGGAAGTGAGCGACAACGTGTCGCCCAGGCTCGTGAGCAGGTCGAGGTCCGATTCGCTTCCCGCCCCGGCCATCCACCAGTTGAGCGTTTCGAGCATGCGCTTGGTGCCCTCGCGGCATGGCACGCACTGCCCGCACGACTCGTGAGCGAAGAACTGGGCGCAGTTCTGCATCAGATCGACGATGCACTTGTCCTCATCGAAGACTATCAGCGCGCCGGCGCCGGGAGAAAGGTCCTCGCCGCACAGCCTGCGGTCGAGCGCGTCGGGGCCGACCACCACACCGGACGGACCGCCCATGAGCACGCCCTTGAGCTTCTTGCCGCCCTTGATTCCGCCAGCCATGTTGTAGATGATCTCGCGCAGCGTCGTGCCGAACGGGACTTCGTAAACGCCCGGATAGAGCACATCACCGCAGGGCGAGAAGATCTTCGTGCCCTTGGTCTGATCGGTACCGATGGTGTTGTACCAATCCGCGCCCCTGGCGATGATTTGAGCAGCAGCCGCCAGGGTCTCGACGTTGTTCACGACCGTGGGCGCGCCCATCAAACCGTAGCTCGGCGGGAATGGCGGCTTGGAGCGGGACTCGCCCCGCTTGCCCTCGAGCGACTCCAGCAGCGCCGTTTCCTCGCCGCAGATGTATGCGCCGGCGCCCTTGAAGACTTCTATATCGAAGTCGAAACCGGAGCCCATTATATCCTTGCCGAGCAAGTTCATTTCGCGGGCGGCTTCGATCGCCTTCTCGGTGTGCGCCACGCTCTGACTATACTCACCGCGGATGTATATATATCCCTGGTGCGCGTCCACCGCGTAACCGGCGATAATCATTCCCTCGATGATCTGGTGCGGATTGCCCTCCATAATCAGGCGGTCCTTGAAGTTGCCCGGCTCGCCTTCGTCGGCGTTGCAGACCACGGCCTTCTCCAGACCCTGGGACTTGGCGGTGAACTCCCACTTGAGGCCCGTAGGGAAGCCCGCGCCGCCCCGGCCCTTGAGCTTGGAAGCCTTGAGTTCGGCGATGACTTCAGTGGGCTTCATTTGGGTCAGCGCCTTGGCGACCGCGTCGTATCCGCCGTGAGCGATGTATTCCTCGATGCTGGTCGGATCGATCACGCCGGCGTTCTTCAATATAACGCGCATCTCCCGGCTGCGAGGATGCTCGGCGGCAGTCACCACAGCCGGCGCGGCCCCCGTGTAGACGAGCCGCTTGACCTGGCGGCCTTTGAGGAGATGTTCCTCAACGATCTCGGCGACATCGGCGGCGCCGACATTGGCGTAGGTGACGCCCTCGGGATAGACAATCATCGCGGGGCCGGCGCCCGATAGGCCAAGGTCGCCGGTCTCGACCACCTTGATCTCTTTATCGAGACCATTTTTCTTGATCTCGCCGATCAGGGCGGCCTTCAGCGCCAGCGCGCCCTTCAAGACCGCGGGCGTGCCGGTATCGACAAGTATGTGTGCTCTATAGAACGGCATTTACTTTGCCTCCCTGTATTTGCCTAGAATCGACGAGATCATCTCGGGCTCGAGGTTGCCGTAGACGTCGTCGTTGACCATAATCGCGGGAGCCACGCCGCACAGGCCCATGCAGCTTACGATCTCGAAGGCGAAGTTGCCGTCCAGGTCGGACTGGCCGGCGTCGATACCCAGTTCCTTCGAGATGGCTTCCCGGACAGCCTTGCTGCCCTCGATGTGGCAAGGCGGGCTGTCGCAGAGCCGCACTATGTGTTTCGCCCGCGGCTTGGTGTAGAAGAGCGTGTAGAACGTGGCGACGCCGTGCACCTGGGACACCGTAACCCCAAGCTGCTCAGCGACCATTTCCATGACCTCGGATGAGACATATCCCAGCTCGTCCTGAAGGTCGTGCAGAAGCGGGATCAAGTTGCGCTTGTTCGCGCCGTAACGCTCGATAATGGCCGTCACGGTCGATCCCGCGCAACAGTTTGAAGAGTTACATGAACTCACTTAAGTCGCACCCCCAATTAAATGTAGTCTTTCTGATAAGTTCGCTGTATTAAGTTTTATTTCAGCCCCGGCTGTGGGCCCTCAGCTTCGGCCGGGGAGGTTAGTCAGTCGTCAGTCGTCTATGCCGCGGAAACGCAGTAGGAAGGCGCCCAAACGCCCCAATAGCCCAGTCATCAACGCCGCCCCAACCGCGACTACCCCGAAAAGAGTCACCCCGTGTTGAGCGGGCTCCTGTAATCCACCAGCAGCTCCGCCCATTTCGGGACAGCGCCGTATCGCATCCCGCAGACTGTCGCAATCGTGATGGCGCCCGAGGCAGCCAGCCCCGCCCGGCTTGCCAGAACTCGCGCGATGAACGGATATACCACATAAAGCATCACGACCAGCGGGACAAAGTAGCAAAATGATAGCACCCGTCACCGGTGGCCAGGTTTCCAGGCACGCTCCTCAGACTCGCCCAGCCCCGAAACCCAAGCGCGTCGGCGTCGTGGCCCAGAAACAACGTATATATCAATGTCCAGGCGACATACCCGGGCAGGAGTTTCCCCACCCGGCGCCTCAAAAACCTAAAGTAACCGTCGCTGCCCTTATTTGATAGCGACATCCCCAGGCCCGAATGAACCACAAACACCGGCACCGCGAACCGCGCGCCGACGTTTACGATCATATACGCGAGGCTCACAAGCCCATCAACGGGCCTATCCGTCAGCGGCCCACCCGAGACATGGATCGCCACCACCGCCAGAATCGCCAGCCCCCGGGCCGCATCCATCTGGATTATATGTTTTTTCAAAGACAACACCCCCGTTCGGGCGGATTTGCAATCCGGCCCGAAACGATCAACTCGGGGATTTGCAATCCCCCCAAGCCACCGCCCGCCAGAGTCCCTCCGCTGTCGCATGCGAACACGCCGCGATTTCATCTGGCTCTCCTGGCGGCCTTGTAGTCGTAGCTCGGATCAAAATCGATTGTCCCAGCCAGTTCCAGGATGCTCCGCTGCTTCCTGGCCCTTACGTATTCAGCCAGAGGCTGCGTTGACAGTTTCTTTTTTCGTCGTGAAGCGCCCGAGCGCCATGGCTTCTTTGAGCAGTGACTTATCTATATCAATGGTCATGCCGTCCAGCACCACCTAATGCTCTAACCACGCAGGCCGTAAATACGTCATTCTGAGCAAGTGACGGCGACGCTGTCGCCGTTACATTGGAAAGAAACCCACCCCCCGATGTTTCGGGATTTCGGGTGATCAGGTCCGACGAGCCGGGCTAGGCCGAAAATCCCGAAACATCTGCAAGAAACCGACGCCCGGTGTTTCGGGAATCTTGTTCCCGAAACTGGGGAGTTTCTTAGGAGGAACGAAGAATCTGCTTTTACCCCCCGCAGGGATATATGCCGCAACGTAAAAGCAGATCCTTCGCATTCGCTCAGGATGACGTGATTGCTGCGTTTTTGCCGAGAACGCAACGTTTGCCTCGATGGTCCGGCGTTTCCGAACGCCGGACCCCGTTACCGGGGTTTGTAACCCCCGACCCAGTCTCCCCGCAAGGTTTCTGTCCTTTCCTCTACTGACCCGGTTTCGGTCGGAACAGGACCGTAGCGGGTATCTGTTCAAAACCTAGCACCGCAGCGCTGCGATTAAAATAGCTTCGCAGCCAGCCGTGCTTCTGCCGAATTTTCGTGGTCGCTTGACCTCAAACCACTAACTATAGCTCTACGCACCCTGTCATAGGTCTCCTCTAACGGGGTGGTGAGCAGTTGATCATCTGAGTCCGGCAGAAAATCCACGTAGTGGAGGCCATCGCTATCTTCAAGCACCCGAGCCGTCTCTACGCGATCGCGCGCAGCTTCGCTGAGTACCACGCGAGGGTACACCGCAATCCGCTTCTCAAGATTAACGGCCTCGACAACCGCTGGACCGAAGACAATGTTGTCTTTGTGATAGACCTCTCCCACAGCAACGCCGCCCCGCAGAGCGAACCCGTTAAACAGCATGGCAACTTGGAAACGACCGACTGTGCGCAAGAACTCCCGCATCGTGTTCGAGTTCGGGTTGCCGCCGGACATAAATAAAGAGTCCGAAAGCATGGAAAACTCCGCGTCAGGCATCGTCAACGACGGATCGGTGTTTTTCCAAGCGTGTAGCATTCTGACGAGACCCTCCCCCGGAACTGACCCAGCCTTTGGCTCATTCACGGCTTTCGTGAAGCCAAGAATGTCAGCGTACATTACCACTCGCTCTGTGTAAACGGGCCCTTCCATTTTTTCTCGTTCTCGCGACCCCATCTTGGATGGTCCGGCGTTTCCGAACGCCGGACCCGGTTACCGGGGTTTGTAACCCCCAACTCAACCTCGCGCAAGGTTTCCGCCCTTTCCGTTGCCGGTAGCGAGCATTCAACCCCGTGGGCAGCGTGCGGGTTGCAAACCCGGGGAACGTGGTCCGGGGTTCGGAAACCCCGGACCATCAGGTTTCCCCCCACCCCAGCCCTCTCCCATCCGGGAGAGGGAGCGCGTCTCAATGCGCTGGGGTGAGGAGATCTCTGCTCTCTGCTCCCAGACTACTTGACCAACTCCTCGTCCAGAGCCTCGATGTCCCCCTCTGCCCATTCCCTGGCAGATGCGGTTCAGGATTTCGAGCATTCGCTTGGTCCCGACCCTGCACGGGGTACACTTTCCGCAGGACTCGTCCTGGATAAAGTCGAGGAGGTACCGGGTGAGGTCCACCATGTAGGTGTTCTCGTCCATAATGATAAGACCGCACACTTCGCTCAAGGGAATTCCGAGCCCTTTCGCTATTCTTACCTGCACCCTTTCGGGCAGGTAGCCAAACAGCTTCTGGGCTGCGTGAAGGACCTGGATTAGCGGGACCTTCACGTTCTTGTGCTTTTCGATGATTGTGTCAAGCTGATCGTAAAGCCTGGCTTCATCCTCCTGCGCTTTCTTTGCACTGCTTTCGCAGTCGCAAGTATGAGTGGTCAAAATTACAATGCCTCCTTCGAGCCCGGATCCCCTCAGGATCGCGAACCCACTTCCCAAGTCAGTTCTGAGTAACGAGAAGGGATGTCGCTCGCGCCCGCGGACTCGTTCCTCGTTACTCAGCACTCGTTACTTCTGTTCTGATGCAATAACCCAATCGCCGACGACGTTGCCGTTCACGAGGTGCTGCGCCACGATCTGGCGGGCCTTGTCCGCATCGACGTAGCCGTAGGTGACGGCCGGTTGGCCGGCTTTGATGACGTCCACGGTCGGCTCCTGCTCGCAGAGTCCCTTGCAGCCGGTCTGCGTGACCGCGACATCGCTAATGCCGCGCTTGTCCAGTTCGTCGAGGAGGGCGGTCATCACTTCGCGCGCGCCCGCCGCGATTCCGCACGTGCCCATCGCCACCACGATCTTCGCCGAGTGCTTCCCCTCGCGAATCTTCATCTGCTCGAGAGCTTTCTCGCGCACCTTCTTCAGATCTTCCAATGTCTTCATGTAAAACCTGCTCCTTACACTTGTTTTAGGCGCTTAGCGCCCTGTTAGAAACAATTTGTTGTCGCTAAGGCGGATTCGACGGCGCACCGCCTTTGGGTTCTCCGCTTTGCCGGTGTATCGGGAATCTTGTTCCCGATGCGTGCTCGAATTGCCGGTGTGCCGGTGTATCGGGAATCTTGTTCCCGATACGTCCTTAGTTTCGGGAACGAGATTCCCGAAACACCCTGGAAATTACGGAAAGGCCGTATTGATTTTCCGGCGATGGCCTTCTTGGTTGCGGCTACGCCGCTTTCGGGTTGTCGGTTTTTCAGTTGTTTCGGGAAACCCCTTTCCCGAAACCGCCGCCGCTACTCGATCCTGACCGCGTCGGTCTCTTGGCGGATGTACTCCCCGATCCACTTCAACACCGACATTCCCCGGCCGTTGTCCCTGATCTGAATCGTGAGCACATCGTCCACTCGGTGGGCCGCGACCGAAATCTCTATCGCCGACGCCCCCGCCACAATCGAGTTCTGCGCGAGGTCGGGTATGTGCATCGAAAGCTCACGCATTTTCGACCGACCTCCCGGCCTCGCCCCGGCACGCCATCCTGATCTCGCCCACGGTTCTGTGCTCCAGGCGCAGGGTGGTTCGCTTCTGGCCAATCGCGCTGAGCCAGTGCGCGTCGGAGTTTTGGAAGATAGGCCGATCACCCACGCTCGGGTAAATCGACCGCGCCTGCGCCGGACTGAGGTTCGCGGACACTTCCACGGCCTCGAAATCCGGCGATTCCGGCAGCATTCCCAGAACATGGCAAATCCCGGTGCCTTGCCTGTCGATGTGCGACGGCATCACAATCCCGCCCAAGCCGGTAACCCGAGCATAAATCTGTTCTATGTCCATGGAGGTGGGATATCCTATGAGCCTCTCACAGGTACCGGACAAACTCGTCCCGGCCATCCACCACCATCTGCTTCCCGAAATCATCGGGGCGGCCGCGGCCGGCTTTGAGATATTGTTCACAAAGTCTAGCACGCGATAGCCCCGCAACCGATATCTGCAACTCCAGGGCATCTTCGACCCGGTCGAAAAGGCAGAGCAGATGCACTCCCTCGACCGACTGCGCCTCCATCCCCGGCGGCACCTTAACGCCGCTTCCTCCGGAGGCCTCCACGACAGCCGCCGCGTTTTCGCAGGAGTTGTGGTCCGCGATTGCGATGATATCCAGCCCCGCGCGCTCCGCCGCTTCCACTATCAGCGAAGGGATCATCTCCACCTCGCCGCAGGGCGATAGCAGCGTATGAATGTGAAGGTCGGCATGATAAATCATGGCAAGGTGATGGGTGTTAGGTGATGGGCGTTGGAAGGGATAGGACCTTCCCTTCCAACACCCAACACCCACCTAACCTTTAACCCCCATCTCATACAGCCTGCCCGCCAGTTCGAAAACCGACATCGGGGTCGTGAATGCAAGCACATCCCTCATCAGGTCGCAGCCGCGCGCGCTGGCGACCGTCTGATCGGCCCACTCTTGGCCGCATACGATCTCGCCATCCAGAATACGGGCAACCTGGCGGAGTGTAAATCCCTCTTGTGTGTCCGTGTTTTCCAGGCTGTCTTTCATCAAAACTCCACGGTCATAGGTGTCAGGTGTTGGGGATCAAGTGACGGAAGGAACACCCTTCTCACACCCATCACCTTGAACCTCCAACCGGCCATTCGTGATATTTTTCACAATCTCTTTCCGGCGCGAAAAACAACACAAATCGCGAAGCCAGTTGCACTTCGCTCTAACAATTTCATTATAGCGCCCGTGGAATCTCGCTGTCAATCAAAACGGGCTTCGCCGAGTCGAAAAGTCCGAAAGTCACAAGTCGAGAACGATAATCCAAAACTCCTCGCCCGACAGGTAGCGATCTCCGAATCGCCACCTTAGAGCCAGCGGAGGTTACTGACTTGTCCCTTCCCAACCTTGAACCTTTAACCTTCTAACCTTTAACCCCCCAAGTGTGGATCGCGCCCGAAAATGCCGACATGGAATATGTCGCGGTGGCCCGCCGCGTCGAGGCTTGAAGGGATTTCCGGGCGGGGGGCCGAAGTTATCAAGACTGGTAGTGCGTTTAGTGTTTAGTGTTTAGTGTTTAGAAGGGAGTCCCTTCACTAAACACTCAACGCCAAACAACGGAAAAGTATTTACTAATGACGACGGACGATCCGGAAAACAACGCTCCCGAGGAGGAGCCTGATAACGGCGAGGCCCACGAAAGCATTCCGGTGGGCATCGTGCGCATTCGCGAAGAATGGCGCGCGGCGGGGCTACTGGAAGGCGAATCCCCCGCGCCGGCGAGAGAACACGCCGGAACCGTCGTCTTCTCCGAGATTGACGGCGGCGCCGGAATCGGCGACTACGTGCTCGATCCTCAGGACGTTAGAGACAAACTCGCTCTGTCGGAGGAAGCGTTCGATCGTCTGATCTCCAGCGGTGAGATAGACTCGATCGTGGTCCAGGGTTCCGACGGCGTTCGCCGGCGAATGATCAGCGAGTCATCGGTCAAGCGGTTCGAAGAGGACTCCGCGATCGACCCCAACGCTGTCAAGCGCGCAGCGAGGGCCATGGCCGACCGGACCGTCACGGAGGCAATCCAGGACCTGCGCGCCGAGATAAACGATTTCAAGGACACCCAGGGCAAGGTCCTCCAGCAGATGAAGGATATGCTGCTGTTGGAAGTCCGCAACCTCAAAGAACAACAGCGCGACCTCACCTCGTTTGCATACGAACTCGCCGAGGAACTCCGCGGCGTTTTCTCTAAGAAGAAGAAGTAGTGCTTAGTTGCATAATTGATTGATAGAACGCTGTACCGGGTGTTTCGGGAATCTTGTTCCCGAAACTAAGTGCGTATCGGGAACAAGATTCCCGATACGCCGGGAAGAATGCTATCAGTTATTTATGCAAGTAGACAGTAGAATGGTAAGAATTCACTCTTGATGAGTACCTGTCATGCTGAACGCTTAAGTAGAATGAGGGAAATTGACAATTGATAATTGATAATTGATAATGCATAGGCGTGCAGTAAGGGCGCTCAGGGGCGCGGCGGATTGGCAGGGCGACGTGAGATCGCTCAGAGAAAACTAAAGACGCCCCACGTTGGCGATCGGATGCCCGCGTGTGGATCGATCTCCAATTATCCATTATCAATTCTCCCCGAGGTTTTCGAAACGTGGACTTGAAACAGAGCCTTTCCCTGCGGCTGCAGGACGAACTGGAAAAGAACTTGATGCCCGACGAGGCCGTGGTTATCTCGCTGCCGGGCAGCTTTGGCGAGTGTCTGGCGGTTACCGAAACGCGCATCTTCGTGATTAGAGAGCGCGTCGGCGTCGGGCTGGGCTGCGACGTCTACATTCATCCCCTTTCGAAGGTCGAGAAAGCTGAAGTGACGGCCTCGGGTCTCGGCGGGCACATCGAGCTGAAACTCAAGGGATACCTTCGCGCACGCCGACACCGTGCGCGTGTACTTCCCCGTCTCCGACGTGGACGAGTTCAAGGCTGCCGCCGAAGTCGTAAACCACATAACCGCGTTGCCGCCCGCGCCGGAGGCAGTCCAAGCGCCGGCATCCGACCCGGTCGCGACCGGCCAAAGCGCGGCCAACGTCCAGGCAGCCGGAACCGCCTGCCCGAAGTGCGGGGCCGTGCTGACACCGCAGTCCGTATTCTGTGGGCAATGCGGCGAGCAGCTACTGCGCGTATGCGCCAATTGCGGAGCCGCGTCACCGGTCGGCTCCCGTTATTGCCGGGGCTGTGGCAGGGAGATCGAAGTGTGGAGCGCAAACTGCCCCAAATGCGGAGCCCGGAGAAGCGCCTTCCGCGAAAACTACTGCACGAATTGCGGAACTGTCTTGCATCAGGTCTGCATGGTTTGCGGCTCGCCTGTGTACGCCTCGTCGTGGAAGTACTGCGCCGGCTGCGGAAGGGAACTCGGCTCCGACAGGATGGACCCGCAGGCCGTGGCGGCGGCCAGGCGCAGGATCGCCGAACTGCAAGATAGACACGAAGCCGAGCCTCAAGGTGCGGCGGGCCAGCCGCAAGCCGCCGGGGCCACCTCGACATCCGCCGAGGATCACAACCGGCGCGGGCGCGAGCTTTTCGACGCGGAAGACGTTGAGGGTGCCATCCGTGAATTCGAGATCGGCCGTCGGCCTCGACCCGGAGAACTCCTCCTACCACTGCAATCTCGCCATAGCCTACGACGAAAACGAGCAGGACGACAAGGCGTTCGGCGAATACGATCGAACCCTCCAGCTCAACCCAAACGACCTCACGGCGCTGCTGTCGCTCGGATATATGTATAACGAAAACGACGAGGTAGACAAAGCCCAGGCCGCATGGCGCAAGGTAATACAAATCGACCCCAACTGCGCCGAAGCAAACGAAGCCGAGGAAAACCTTAGGAATCAGGACAAGCTGTAGCTTGGGGAAGGCGAAATTCTAAATTTTGAATTCTTTATGCTTCGGCATAGAACCAACCCAACGCACCCTACGCCCGCGAAGTATCGTAATCGGCAGTTTGTCGTGGCGATGACCATGGCGCCGAGCAACAAACCTGCGACACTACCAAAACGTGGAATTCAAAATTCAAAATTCGCCAGTACGGCGTAACGGCGCCGGAGTCAGCCATCTCCGACGCCGCCACCAGGAGGAGTTGTGTGCGTCAGCCTGATTACAAGCTATGCCGCGGGGGCGAAGCTCCCTGAGATGGCTGGTCGAGAGGCGCAAAAAGACCCGTGTGAAAAGTGGAACGCAATGCCTGCCCTCGATCCCGGCCAGTACCCGGAGCTTCGTGAGTTTCGGTAACCAGACTGCCATAGCTGATGCTTTAGGCTCTTGGCTTTGCGTCCCCGCCTTTCAACGGGTTTGCTATTATCGGTCTCCATATTGAGTTGTCCATTTACGTTGTGCCATTACGCAAGCGGGATAGGCACTGAGTGAAATGCGGGTTTCCTCATGGGTTGAAAGTTAAAGGCTCAAGGTTAAAGGTTGGGGAGGGCGCTATCCCAACCATAATAGCTCAGCCAGCCCACTATGCGGCGGAACGACAAGTCGAGACAATCCTTGGCATGAAGCCCTTCGAGTTCCCGTCGCAAGGTGACGCGCTCTGCCTCCATATCAGGCGTGAGTGCCAGGCGTGCAGCGGGAACTCGAAGGTTCTATGCCAGGCGGAGTTCCAGGTTGTCGTTCCCGCCGCATAGACGCTCCCGGCCCCTAAAACCCTAAAGCGGCGTAGCCGCAACCAAGAAGGCCATCGCCGGAAAATCAATACGGCCTTTTCGTAATTCGGAAGGTCGGTGGTTTCTTCTTACGTATCTTACAACTGAAATCCGAGGTGACATATCAAAATTCAGGTACAGCTTGTATAGGATTTCAGTTGTAAGATACTAAAACCCTACTTCAGCTTCGGTATCCCGCCGAGGAGCTTTCGCAGCCTGCTCACGGGCTTGGACGACTTGGCCACGCTGCGGCCGGCGAGGATTGCTTTCCTGACACCGTGCGGAGTGCGCTCGTCGACGGCCAGTACGCTGTAGCAGCCTCCCACCGCGGCCAGGTAATGGGCGTCACTGCTGCCGAGTTTGGTTACATCCGCAAGCCGAGGATCGCTCGCAAGCGACGTATTCCTCCGAACCAGTTCAGCCCCGAACACCGACCCGCACTCGACTTCCACGGCATCGAAGCGCGTGTCGAATATCGCGTCCCCTATCCCGGTCGAGTGATATGGATGAACGGCAATCGCCAAGCCGCCAAGCTCGTGAATCAGGCGGACGCATTCCTGCGGGCTGAGGCCCTCGGGCAGGGTCTGTTGAACGAACAAAGCGCCGATATGGCCGGCGCTCGAGTTGATCTCCGTGCCGGCAATGACCAGGAATTCCTCCGAGATGAGCCCGCGAGCCTTCAGGTCCTGGGCGCAGCGGATGGCGTCGCGCGCCCCCTCGGCCTCGTTATGGTCCATGATCGCCACCGCGCCAAGGCCGATCTCCGCGGCTTTGAGAATAATCCCCAAGGGCTGCGATATGCTGCAATGCGAGAAAAGGGTGTGTATGTGGGGGTCTATGGCCAGCTCACCGGGGCCAGCCTCGATCCCAGGACAGCCGGCAAGCCGGATCGCGCGGTTCACCAGCCAGTCCCAGTGGTCGAACCATTCGTATTTGCACCGGCGAACCTCGCGGCCGGGAGGAAAGTAATGTGCCATCATTGCTAGGGACTAGGGGAAGGGGAGCAGTTGCTGCAGTTTCGCCCGGAGCGACTTCTGAAGGCCTCGAAGCATCCTGCCTACCTCCTCTGCCTTGTTCAGGAGTGGCTGAATATAAATAGCCCAGCTCCGCGGCCAGTACTATTTGCGTTTCCATCTCTGCGAGCGATCCCAGAGCTATGGAGATGTGATTCAGGTATTCCCGCGTGGATTTCCGGGCATGGCCCTCCGCTATGTTGGACGGCACTGATACCGCTGCACGGCGAACCTGGCAGGTCAGCCCGTAGAGCTCCTCCCTCGGGAAAGCCTGCGTCAACCGATACAATTCCTTCGCCAGTGCCATCGAACGCTGCCACACCTTCAAGTCCCGATAACTCTGAATCTCCGACTCCATGTTCCCTTCCTTCCCTAGGCCCTAGCCCCTAGTCCTAAACGTCCATGCCTTCAAACCGGCGCCATTGGTGGTACCGAGGAACTCGCCGTCGGCGTTTTTTGCGGTGACCTGGACCTCGTAGACAGCGCCCGGCACGAGCTTGCTCAGATTGACCTTGGCCGAGGGCTTGGCGGAAGTCATCTCCACGACCGGCTTCACGTACCCATGCCGCTTGATCGCTATCTGATATGAGGCGGCGCCGCTGCATGCGCTCCAGGAAAAGGTAAAACCGCCCTCGCGCGGGACAATGGCCTCACCAGGGTTCGGGCTCACGGGCGTAATGATCCGGCCGAGTGTGATCGGCTGCAGTTGGGCTTCCTGTCCGCCCTTGACTGTCGCCACCGTGGAGGCCCGGTTGAAGAAGTGCGGGTTATCGTTGACATAAACATAGGCCATATAACTGCCGTCGGGCAAGCCTGTAATCTGGAAGTTGCCCTCGGAATCCGTCGCAACCGTCGCGCCCTCGACAACTTTGAAAGTCGGGTCCACCGCGCGCACCTTAATGCCGGTCGACACCCAGCCCATTGTAGATAACGACGCCGCGGACGGAATTGCCGGCTTTGCGCGCAGGCTTCACCGGGTTGGTGATAATAGTGGCCACCGGCCTGTCGACGCACTCGTAGTTATAGCCCAGCGCCTTGGCCACGAACGACAGCGGCACCATAAGCCTGCCATCGTGAGTATATACGTCCGCCATCAACTTCACCGGCAGCGAGTTGACCATAGCCACGCTCTGACCCTTGGTAAACGAGAGCGTGACCCCCTTGGCCTTGAAGATGATCTCGTCCGGCAGCCCGGTCGATACGACCCCCCAGCCGAGCTTCTCCAGGTCGCGCAAACCCACCATTACCTGCTCGCCGCGCACCATTTGCAGGGATTCGGCCTCGATAATCCTACCATCCACAATCAGCAGAGCGCCCGGCCGCACATCCGACTCCGAGCGGACAACCACCGTGGGG
The DNA here is from genome assembly GCA_963823885.1 of uncultured bacterium. GTDB lineage: Bacteria > Armatimonadota > UBA5829 > UBA5829 > UBA5829 > CAWGNL01. The sequence continues at coordinate 8,911 of CAWGNL010000059.1, read as the reverse complement.
CGAGGCTGAGATACGCGCCGGCGGCCAAAGTAACCGCGGCTAGAAGAGTTATTACCTCAGGAAGGAGGTTGCGTGCGAGACGAGCGGGAATTTTCATCACAAAAGCGCAAAAACACGAAAGCGCTCGCAGTGCCGGGGGTATCGGGAAAGGGGTTTCCCGATACAACAGGGCTCGTGGTTTCCCGCTTTCGTGTTTTCGTGATTGTATTTTACTGGCCTGAGTTCGTTTGCGTGCTTCGTGCATCATTGAGATCACTTGGCTGCGGCAGCTTCACTGGGCCGTCCCGCTCCCCATCGGGCTGTTTCGGGGAATCCTGTGCGATCGGCGCGGGTTCGCTTGGGACGGCGCTCGGCTTATGCAGGTCCTCATTTCCTCTATTTGTCAGAGTGCCTACCCCAACACCCGCGCGCCGCAGCGCATCGGCGACTGTCGCCACAGTGGCTGCGTCCAGCCCTTTCGCGGCGCCGGGTTTTGAGGCGGTCTCCGCAGGCTTCTTCTTCTGAGGATTCCTTTTTTCCTCCATGATCCTTACAACAGGCCCGCGCTCATTTGCGGCCGAGCGATTAGCCGCCTGGATGCCTCCCAGAGGCCTGGCTCTATTTGTGGCGCGCGTGCTGATCCACGCACCGATAATCAGCCCGATGATGAGCACCGCCACAAACGCGAACGTCTGCGCGGGCTGCAAAGTAAACGCCTGCCGAACCGGCTCCGGCGCGTCCGTCCGGGCTCTCACTTTCCAGGCGATTGTTTGCCTCTCCTCATCGGTCAGTTCCGGCGTCGCGTCGCTCAGGCACGCGATAACGCGGCCGCGGCTTTCGAGGTCTTCCCGGCAGCCGCCGCACTGCTGGGTGTGCGTCCGGACCTCGCGCATCTGATCCGCGGCCAGGTCGCCATAGAGGTAGACCCCCATCATTTCCCGCACATGTTTACACTTCATTTCCATCGACCTCCCCGGATGCAAACACCACCGTGCCTCGCAGCCGGTCTCGCAGGTGCGCGGTCCCGCGGGACAGATGCGCCTTGACGGCCCCGGAAGTGCATCCCATGGTCTGGGCAATCTCGTTAATCGACATGAGCTTGTAATGGCGCAAGATGAACACCAGCCGCTGCCGCTCCGGCAGCCGGTCCACGGCATCGCGGATAATCCGGCCCACCTCCGAGAGTTGAGCGCGAAACTCCGGCTGGTCGGAGGGAGAGCCTTCCAGCCGCTCCCAATCTTCGTCGGTCATATCGACCTGCCAGGCCTTGGCGCGGCGTTTCCGATCGATGCAATGGTTCAGGCACACCCGATACAGCCAGGCGTGCAAATTATCCATGGGCGGAAACGTTGGTATAGCTTTGTATAACCTTACAAAGACTTCTTGCACTGCGTCCATCGCTTCGTCGCGACTCCGCAGCACGCCCCAGGCCAGCGCGAAGATCTTATCCGTATGGAGTTCCATCAGCCGGTCGAACGCGTCACTCTCCCCGAGTTGGAACCTGCGGATAAGCAGCTCATCGTCCGTGAGCGCCGCGCTTGGTTGTCGCATCTTGACTTCCCTTGTCTCGTAAAGTATAAACGTTGGGCGGTCGGAAAAAGTTTACATTAGTATCTTACAACTGAAATCCTATACAAGCTGTACCTGAATTTCAAAGGCCACCCCGGATTTCAGTTGTAAGATACTACGCTTTTCCCCAGACTTCGCTGGGGAAAAGTGGCCACCTTACGGTGGCAGTTGACCAAGGCAGGCGGTCGGGTTTTTCGCTTTTCGGTTGTTAGGGGATGATTTGGAGGGGGCGGAGATTTCCACCCCCATCCCTTGAACAACACCTGAGTCGGCGCTCGGGAGAGCTCCCCAGCGTTGCCCTACCCTCCGCCCAGGCAAAGCAAGTATAGCTCATCGGCCATCCCTTAACAACCATAAAGCGGAAAACCCAAAGGCGGTGCGCCGTCGAATCCGCCTTAGCGACAACAAATTGTTTCTGGGAGGGCGCTGAGCGCCTAAGAGGAAACCACCGACCTTCCGAATCACGGAAGGGCCGTATTGATTTTCCGGCGATGGCCTTCTTGGTTGCGGCTGCGCCGCTTTAGGAATTAGGGTACGCTCCGCCGCACTTATGCCCCTCCCCTAGTCCGCATTATTCATATAGCGCGTGTTTGCCCAGCACTTTGTGCTCCCCTCGCCCTGACGGGAGAGGGAGCACGTGAGTGCCTGAATCAAGAAACTCGTCTATCAATTCACGAATAATGCGGGCTAGTCCCTAGCCCCTGTAAAATTGCCCCTTCTCCAGCGCAAGGGTCACGGTGGGAGCGTCGCAGACCTCGCTGGGGCCGAAGTACTGGATCGGTCCGGGGAAGACATAGGCATCGTTTACCGCCCAGTCTTCACGGTGGGCAGCGAACATTTGGAACGGTCCGCCTTCAAGGTCCACGAGGGCCTTCTTGATAACCGGCGTCGGCCTGCCTTTGCGCACCTCCATATGGAGCATCATGGTGGTCGGGGTGCCGCCGGTGGCCCACTCATCGGAAGACTTCGTCGAAATTCCCGACGCTGACCATGTATCCGGTAAGCTTTGCCCTGACAAGCTGAGCAGCGGTATAACCCAGCGAGTAAGTATAGTCCGCATCGAAATTGGTCGGAGCGGCGCAGCGGCCCTCGTAGCCGAAAAAGTGGCCCAGCGGCGAGAACTTTGCCTCGGTATCGCCGTGAGCCTTCATTATGTCGATCTTATCCGTGACCATGTTCATCAACAACCGCTCGGTCTCCACCTGCGAAAGAGGGACATTGCCGTGGCTGTCGCGCTTCAGGAGCACTTCCTGAATATCGGTGGGCAGCGACCCATACACGCGGGCGGAATGGTCCGAAAGCTGCTGGCTCATATACTGCATGCGCTCGGCGTGGTCCTCGAGCCCGCGGATGTATTCTTCATCATTACCCAAAATGACGCTGATCTCGTCTATCATGACCTTGATATCGGTAATGAACTCCGGCAGGCCCTCCGGGACCACGAGTATGCCGTAGTTCTTTCCGCGCGCGGCCCTCTCGACTACCACGTCGGCGATGTAATCCACGATCTCGGCGAGCGTGGCGCCGTTGGCCTGGATTTCCTCTGAGACCAGGCAGATATTCGGGTGGGTCTGAAGGGCACACTCCAGAGCGACGTGGCTTGCGGAGCGGCCCATCAAACGAATGAAGTGCCAGTACTTGACCGCGGAAGTGGCGTCCCGGCAGATGTTGCCGATAAGTTCCGAATATACCTTGCAGGCGGTGTCGAAGCCGAATGATGCCTCGATCTGCTCGTTTTTCATGTCGCCATCGATCGTCTTGGGAACGCCTGTCACAACGGTCTTCGCCGCTTGCGCGCGCAGATACTCGGCAAGCATTGCGGCGTTGGTGTTGGAATCGTCGCCGCCGACTATCACAATGCCGTCGAGTTTCATGTTTTCGAAGTTCTTCTTGCACGCAGCCAGATCTTCCGGCTTCTCGATCTTATCTCGACCGCTCATGATCATATCGAAGCCACCGGTATTGCGGCAGGCGTCGATCGTGCCGGCCGTGATCTCCCTGTACTTGCCCTTTATGATCCCTCCGGGGCCTTTGAGAAAGCCGAACAGCTTGCTGTCCTTGTTGGCGGCTTTGAGCGCATCGAACAGACCGGCGATTACATTGTGCCCGCCGGGAGCTTGACCACCCGAAAGCACCACGCCGACCTTGAGCGGCTCCGCGCTCAAACCGCCGCCATCGCCCGCCGCGATCCTGGCGAGCGGCTGGCCATACGTGTTTGGAAAGAGTTTCTTGATCTCCTTCTTATCGGCCGCGGGCTCGGTGGGTGCCCCCATTTCGATTGCTATTTGTCCATCACGCAGCGCCCTGGGCAGCTTGGGCCTGTAAGCGGCACGTGCGTTCTGTAGAGGGGAAATCTCGACAGTCATCTTCTTCCTCGTTTCGATTTTTGTTGGCGCGCGAAGCACCAACACTATATTATAGTGTCTGCAAGGGGATTTGACAAAGCAGCGGGAACTCGAAGGGCTTCATGCCAGGGTTTGTCTCGCGTTGTCGTTCCCGCCGCATAGGGGGGTGGCATGCACTCACGATTCTCTAGCTGTTGCGGTTAAAGAGGCCGGGAATAAATTGTCAATTATTCCTGCCGTACGTGAGGACAGCACAGCCACTGGCCGTGCTGTCCGCATCCGGAAGAAAGGAGAGATTGTTAGGAAGAACACTCAATCGCGTTGGTCCTATTAGGATTATTCCACCCCTTAGCCGCGGGATTAACCATTTACACCGCAATTCGCGCAAAAGCCGGCAATTGTACCAGATAGCGGAAAGCTGAAAGTGGAAAGTGGAAAGCCCGGAACTTCCGCCCCGAATACGGTTGCTTCGCGCGCGGAGCGTAGCGGCGCGCTCCGAACGGGTCCGAGGGACGACGTTACGCTGGGTTCTTTTTCACGCTGCGGTGGTGAAACCGCAGGCTTCATGCACGATTCCCTCATTATCAATTTTCAATTGTCGATTGTCAATTATTGAACGCGTCCCTGATAATTTCGCGAACCACAAGTCTCCCCCCGGCGGCAACGACCTCGACCACGTCGAACCGGCAGTCCACTTCGCCGCAGCCTCGCTCCTGGAGATAACGCTCGGCCGTGGCGATCAATTTGCCGCGCTTGGCGGATCCGATGGACTCAGCCGGGCTGCCGAAAGCCGTATTGCGTTTGCATCGCACCTCAACGAAAACCAGCGTGCCCGAGTCCCATGCCACCAGGTCGATCTCGCCGCAGCGCGTGCGGTAGTTGGCCTCGGTGATCCGATAGCCGAGCCGCTCCAACTCCTTGCGGGCGAGCCCCTCGGCAACTGTCCCTAGTCGAGTCCTGGGAGACGGCAATTTGCCAACCTTTCCGACACCGGAGCAAACGACCTGCGGTGGATAGGGCATGGGCCCAACCGATCGAGTGCCGACAGGTGGTCTCTGGTGCAATATCCCTTGTGATCCGCGAAACCATAGCCGGGGTACTGCGGTCGAAGTCCGCCATCAGGCTGTCACGAGTTACCTTCGCCACTATCGACGCGGCCCCGATAGATACGCTCTTCCGAATCGCCCTCGCACTATCGCCTTGCTCGGCGCCGGAAGATCGGGAACGGCGAGCCCATCCACCAGGATAAAATCAAAGACCGCGCCCATATCGTCAAGCGCCAGCCGCATGGCCTCGTGAGTCGCCTTTAGGATGTTGATCCGATCGATGGTCCGAACATCGACCACCCCCACCCCCACGGCCAGCGCCTGGCCAAGTATACGTTCGTATGCTCTCTCCCTGGCCCGTGCGCTCAGGAGCTTGGAATCCGTGATACCGGAAACGTCGCAACTACCCGAGAGAATTACGGCGGCGGCCACAACCGGCCCGGCGAGCGGCCCGCGGCCGGCCTCGTCGACCCCAGCGATGTGTGCGTAACCTTCGCTTCGGGCCTGGTTCTCAAACGTCCACATGCTCGCAACCTTGTTTCCTCGTCCTCGCCGGGCCTCTGCTCTCCCCTATCTCAGCCATTTCATATTCAGATTAGTGCACCAATCCTATCCGAGTCAGCGGCCAGAAGATGAACATCGCTTTGCCCAGCACCCGGTCTCGGTTCAAGAGGCCCCAGAACCGGGCATCGTTGGAGTCGTTGCGATTATCGCCCATAACCAGAAGCTTGCCCTTGGGGATTTTGACCACCTCAGTGTCCTTCTTATCGACGACCAACCAATCCGGCTTCACGAGATCTCTCGGCCCTCCGGGGTAGGGCTCATCCGGGTCTTCGGCGGTGTACGGCTCAAGGAGGGCATTCCCGTTCACATAGACTTTGCCCGGCACAATCTTCACCTTGGCTTTGGGGTCCTGGGCGATGTTGGCCAGCTCGGCTTTGGTGACGATATGGCCATCAATAGTGACTGTGTCATCCGTGATCTTGACTTTGTGGTCGGCGTCAGCCGTCGTGTATTGGGAAAGCGCGTCCCGCAGGTCGTTGTGATGATACTCGGCGCCGCCTATCACCACATAACCCGGCGTAATCCTGAACGTGTCGCCCGGAACCGCAACGACACGCTTGATGAAGTCTTTCCCTTCGACCCAGCCCTCGTGATCGACAAATTCGCTCCTCTTGGCGCCCGTCAGATGCCCGGCTGTCAGCCTCTTCATCTATGCTGGCCTGGATGTCCGGGGTGGCTTGCAGCGGCGCCTTGAATACAAGTACGTCGCCGCGCTTAGGCTGGCTCACCCGGTAGATGAACTTGTTTACGAGGATATGGTCCTGCTCGAGAAGCGTGGGATGCATGGAGGCAGACGGTATGAAAAACGCCTGCACCAAAAACGGCCTGATCAGCAAGAAGACCAGCGCCATCGCCACCGCCAGAGACTCGAAGATCTCGGCGAACCACTTCGCCTCCGCGGACTTCTGCTTGAGCAATATGTATCTGAGGCCCACCAGGACCAGACACGTGATAATGACTGTTGGGTAACTGAGGTTGGCTAACCTCTCGGTAATACTCATCTGTAATCCTGTCGTTCCTTGATCCTTGTTGCCTTCCCTACCTTCTCACGCAGGTAGTAAAGCTTGGCGCGCCTCACGGCTCCTCGCCTGGTGACTTCGATCCTGGCGATCCTCGGAGAGTGCAGCATAAACGTGCGCTCCACTCCGATGCCGTGCGAAATCTTCCTCACCACGAACGAAGACCGCAAGCCGCCATCCTTCTTACCTATGACCGTTCCCTCGAATACCTGAAATTCGCTCTTTTCCGCCCTCTATTACGCGGGTATGCACCCGGAGGGTGTCCCCCGGACCGAACTCGGGGGCATCGGTCCTTAGCTGTTCAAATTCTATCTGGTCAATGATCTGCACGTGGATACTCCTCTCGAAACAGTCGAAAGTCGAAAGTCATAAAGTCAAAAGTCCCGGACCCCCGCACACGGGCGGTTTCCTTCCGATGGTCCGGCGTTTCCGAACGCCGGACCCAGTTCCCCGGGTTTGCAACCCGCGAGCACACACTCTCATTCCGATCTATAGTGTTGAAGGCGGAGCCTTTCGCCGCATGGCCCGTTTCGGGAAAAGGGTTTCCCGAAACAGCCGGAGCAGCGAGCGTTCCAGCCAATTATCAATTATCCATTATCAATTATCAACGGCCAGACGCTCTGAGCTTATCCAGCAGGCGCCTGTCCTGATCTGTCAAAGGCGCATCGTCGAGCAGGTCCGGACGCTTCAAGAGCGTCCTCTCCAGAGCCGACGCGCGCCGCCATTTCTCTATTTCGGCGTGATTGCCCGAAAGCAGTACCTCGGGCACCCTAAAACCTCGGAAATCCGCGGGCCTGGTATATTGCGCATACTCCAGCAGCCCGCTGGAAAACGATTCCGTCTCAGATGACGTCTCGTCGCCGAGGACCCCCGGAGCCAACCTGGAAACCGCATCCACGATAACCAGCGCGGCAAGCTCCCCTCCCGTGAGGATGTAATCACCGATGGAGACTTCATCATTACCAGATGCGTCCGAATCCGCTCGTCCACGCCTTCGTAGCGGCCGCAATTCATCACCAGACAGCTTTCTCTTGCAAATTCCTCCGCCATCTTCTGGTCGAACCGAGCGCCCTGCGGGGTCATCAGCATTACCCTGGGCTTTCTAACGGCGAGTCGCGAAACCGTTCCTTCCACGGCGGCAAAGACCGGCTCGCACTTCATCACCATTCCCGGACCGCCGCCGTAAGGCTCGTCATCAGTGGTGCGATGCGCATCTTCGGTGAAGTCGCGCAAATTGACTGCGTTGACTTCTATCAATCCCTTCTGACGAGCCCTCCCGAGAACGCTCGCGCTCACCGCGGCCTCGATAATCTCCGGAAAGATAGTCAGTATCTCGAATCGCATGACGTACGAGATCCAATCGCGAAAGCGCGAAAGGAACAAAAAACGGGATGAGGTGCCCTCTCCGGCATAGAGTCACAAGGCCGGATAGCACCTAAATTCGGATGCCCACCGGAGCGCTTTACCAACGGTTCAACTCTCCTGTTCAGTGCAAGGTGTCCGGCGTCACCCTGCGCCAACCCTTCCTCCATGGCGTCAGCAATCTGGGCAACCAACCCATAGTCATCACCACCCACGCTGTCTTGGAGGCCACGACTCCTATGCAAGCAGAACCACGAAGGGTGCTCGCTATCGTTTGGGGCGATACGGCCTCGCAGGCGCAGAATATAACAACTTTTTCATTCCCCACTAGCGCCTGCCTGAGCACCAGTGGAGAGTCCAACTGCTGCGCAACATCAGGGCGCTCGCTTCCTTCACTTAGCCCTGTACATATCTTTGTGCCAGACGAACCGTTTGATTCAGCATGAGCAACTATTGCAAGCACCCGGCTGGATCGCTTGTGCAGATCGGCATTAGTCGAGTAGGCGCTTAGCGCCCTGTTAGAAACAATTTGTTGTCGCTAAGGCGGATCTGACGGCGCACCGCCTTTGGGTTTTCCGCTTTATGGTTGTTAAGGGATGGCCGATGAGCTATACTTGCTTTGCCCGGGGCGGAGGGTAGGGCAACGCTGGGAGTTCTCCCGAGCGCCGACTTAGGTTTGTTCAAGGGATGGGGGTGGAGATCTCCGCCCCCTCCAAATCATCCCTTAACAACCGAAAAGCGAAAAACCCTACCGCCTGCCTTGGTCAACTGCCACCGTAAGGGGGCGACTTTTCCCCAGCGAAGTCTGGGAAAAGCGTAGATCCTGACCGCGTAGGCTCATAACGTGTGTTTCTGCGGATATCGCCCCAGCCAGGTCGTTGCAGAACTGATCCTCGAAGCCGCGAGCGTTTCCCGTCAGATTCAATATAAAAATGCTCACTATGCCATCTCCAACGCATCAGGTAACAAACATTCACATTGACTGAATTTCCGCGCTTTCGCATTTTCGCGTTTTCGCGATTAATTC
>CAWGNL010000058.1:0-111558 GCA_963823885.1 uncultured bacterium | reverse complement strand
TTTTTTGCACCAATTAGTCGTCTTTGCTACAACTACAACGGGGGACCGATGGCCAGTATCCCGAGCGAGACCAGGCTTTGACAAAAGCATGGAGTGGCATCGGCGGCTTGGAGGGCTGGATGGTGGAGGGCCCGGATTCGAGGGCGCAAAGGTCGGTCACCGATCAGCACGTCACCGGAAAACGAAGCCTGCTGCTCGATGGTTCTCGTGGCAAGCCTGTATCGGTGATATCGGCATTCGAACGGTATGTGGATGAAGGTCCGGTCACGCTGAGCGTCTGGGTCAAAACTTCGGGAGCAAGAGGCCGTATCGACCTGGATCTTGTCGATAGATGGGATCAGGATGGCATCAACAGATCCGCTCAGGTGAGAAAGAGCGTCGATATTCCCGCCGACTCCGATTGGGTCCGTTTGACTGTGACCGCGCATTCTCCCGCAAGGATTCAGGCTATCGCCCGTATTTGGGTCGATGCAGGGAAAGTCTATGTAGACGACGTTCAGATCGAACAGCGAAGCAGCGCCAGCGCATTCAACATTACGGCCGGAGGAGTGGTTGCGACTGGAAATAAAGGCGCCAGCCCGGTTGGACCTGATCTCCCCGGGGTATGTCAGAGTCGCATATACTGCGCCCGGGCTGCCGAAATGGATCGAGGGGGATTCCACCAAGCGTGAAGTGATCGTTCATAACGATTCCCGCCTGCCAATCACGGGAAATGTTGCCTTGCATATTCGCGCCTGGGATGCGAAAGACGAGAAACCGCTTGCCGTGTTTCACGCTGAGGCAATCAGCCCGGGAAGTTCCAGGGCCATTGCATTTGATACAGCCGGGCTTTCGCCCAACGCATATCTAATCTCCCTTCAGTTGAGCCAAGATGGCAAGATCAATCCGGATGGCTATAAGGACTTCCATCCGGACCGGCTGGTTGGTGGGATGATTTCCCTGGGGATGCTGGATTCCCGCATGGCGGCGCGATTCGCGGTGGTTACCAAGGTACCGCCCACGAAGCTGTTTGGCGTCGGAAACGCAACCCTCCCGAATTGGGCTTCAGACTTTTGGGGTGGTGTCTCGATTAAGGACTTCCAAGAGGCCAGAGAACTTGGGCTCACCTGTGGTCGTGGCGGACTTAACGACGACGTTCTTTACTGCGCAGCCGCGGGCGGCATGCCTGCGTATCCGGCATACCTCTGTGATCTCGACTATTGCCCGGAAGGCGAGTCATTTGCTAACCCTGTCAATAAGAGCAACATCGACCTTTTCAACCCCGGAGGGCTGGCTCTGTTTCAGAGCCGGGCTGAGAGCATGGGACGTGAGTTCGCAGCCAATCCCATGGTATACACCTATCAGATGACTAACGAAAGGGTCTACCTGAACAGCAGTACATTTTTGTGTCCGACGTCCTACGCTGATGCGGACTTCAGACGGTGGTGCATGAGGAGCATGGCAGTCTGGCTACCCTGGACAAGCGCTGGGGAACCAATTATACTGATTGGAGTCAGGTGGAACAGGTGATCTCCGCCAGGATGCTATCAGAAGCTGCGATTGAGAAGAAAACAGGCGCCGCGGCAATCGACTGGATGGCATCCACGGGAGGAATAACAGATCAGACTGCGGCGAAAATGCAAATAAATCCGGCAAAAACCCTCGATTGGCTGCGCTGGAAAACTTATAGCACACTGCGCTTTTACTCCACCTTTCACGATCACGCGCGCGAGGACCATAAGAAGACAATGTACAGCGTCCAACTTTGCTGGCCGGATTTCTGGCCGCAGATGTTTATGCCATTCATCAGGGCCATGGATGTGACTATGCTGGACATGCAGTACACGTGCGGTTTGCCAAGATCATCCGGCAACGCGTGCGAGATGATAGATATCATGGAGATGGCTGAGTCCACCGATCCGGAGAAACCTCTCTGGGGAACTGAGGTATACATCCAACCGCAGTGGCCGGCTGAGTTTGCCGCGCTTCAAAACTGGGGATTGCTGGCGCACGGTATGACTAATGACCTGACATTTGCCTGGAAACCATATTCGGACGACCAAGACTGGTTTGGTGGAAAGTCGCGAGCCGGCGGGCCACGGTCCTGGCGGAAGCCGGACGCAGTGCCGATGTGGATGCTTATCGATACCGACGGCACAAGACTACCTGCTTACTACACATACAAACGGTCAGTGGGCGAGATCAACGGCTTCCACCGAAAGTTCGATGGAACCTCGCTGAAGCGTGTTCATACGGATATTGCGCTTTATGTCTCGCCGGATACCGCGGAATATGTGGTCTTTGAGACGCTCAATAAACCCTTTAACTCATCGTGGGAGCATGCGCGCAACAACCTGGTCTACATTCTGAGGCTTAACGGAATTACCGTGGACTACGTTGATGATGTTACTCTGCCCGCAAAGCCCGGGCGGTACAGAAAGATCGTAGTGCCTGCTTCGTATGTCTTGAGCCAGGAGGCGGCAAAGAGAATCGCCGACTTTGCCCGAGCAGGGGGAACGGTAATACTGGCCGGACCGTCAGGATTATGTGACCCGTGGTTGAGGCGCTGCGTTAATCTTGGAGGTACGGCCTGGTCTGATCTCAACTGGAAGGCGCCGGGATTCAAAACGGAATATGCCAAGGTTAAGTTCTCCGCCGATGTCGATTTGGACCCGGTCTATGGCAATGCCATGGATGCGGTGTGCCACGATGCCAATGCTAAGTCCTCCGGCAATTTGGACTCGGACGGAAAGAGTTTCCGTGGCGCCGATTTTGGAAATATGCCGTCTGCGTTCCCTATCAAGGATATCCTGGGCGATACTGTCGGTTGGACGCGCAAATGGGGCAAGGGAAGGATAATTGCCTATGGGATACTCCCGGATGTTTACGATACAAATCCGCATCCGTTTGTGAATCAGGAGGCGTGGGTTCGCCAGTTGATCGAGCTGGGCGCCTTAGAGTTCACAGCCCGCTGGCAAATGACCGGGCCTCGCGTCAGGGATGGCCACGGAAAAGGAACTCCCGTTGTCGAGGTAGTCGTCCGGGAGAAGTCAAGTGATGAGAGATTCGTCTTCATCCTGAATCAGGGCGGCGCCGGAGAGGGCGAAGTGCAGGTTCCCGTGAAAGGCTCGGGATGGACTTGCGAGGATGCCATTCATGGGCAGACGATTACCGGTGCATCAGTTAGAGATGGTATATGGCGGCTGAAGATGAATATCGAGCCGTGGGGCTATCGGGTCCTGCGTCTTGTGAGAGGAAGATAGTGTGAAACGAGTATTTGTGGTTGTTTTTGCCGTACTCATTCTTATGTCTGTCGTTGTATGGAAGATACAGCCTGCTCTTACGAGTCAGAATAAAACTCCTCTCGTCTGGGTGACAGATGACAATCCCGTTAGGCGAGAACAGATCGATCTTTTCAACCGATTGAATCCGGATTGCGATCTTCTGCTGGACCCATCAAATGGAGGCGTGGATAAGGTCATCGTTCAATCCATAGCAGGCGTGGGCCCTGATCTGTTTGACTGCTATGGTCCTGATGATCTGGCTACCTTCGTTGGTTCGGGTATCGCCTGGGATGTAACTGATAGACTCAAGAGCCTGGGCATTGACGAAAAGAAAGACACATGGCAATTCGTCAGGCAGAACTTTGAACTTAAGAATCGCATTTATGGCTGCGTAACAAACGCGGCGGCGGCCGGCATTTGGTTCAACAAGGACCTTTTCAGGAAGGCCGAATTGCCAATGCCTAAGAGTCCATGGTCGTGGAACGAGCTTGTGCCGATTGCCAAACGTCTTACCGTCAAGGACAAAAGCGGCCGAGTTCAGCAGTTTGGATTGCTGATCGACTGGGCGTTAGGATGGCAGCAGTCCATTTGGCAGCGGGGTGGACATGTCTACACCGCCGATGGAACCAGATGCATTGTGGATTCGCCCGAGGCTATAGCAGGTATCCGGTTTATGCAGGATCTTGTTTACAAGTATGGTGTCACGCCAAGTCCCGTTCAAGAACAAGCTGTTTCTCAGGGAGGCTGGGGCTCGGGTAACATCAATCTTTTCGGGGCCGGTAAAGCCGCGATGGCCATTGGTGGAAGATTCTGGCTGTGCGCCTTGCGACCTTATCATCTGCGCCTTGGCGTGGTGGAGTGTCCTTATGAGAGGAAAAGGGTGTTTCTCGGTTGTTCCCGAGTGACCCTTATCAATAAGAATAGCCCTCGCCGCGAACAGGCTCTCAAGTTTCTTCTCTACATGAACCGGAAGCCTTACAACGAATTGATAAACCACCAGGCTGATGGGCTCGCTCCGGTGATGAAATACTGCAATACAGGCATGTTTCTGCGAGACCACGATTATCCCGACGAAGACTTCAATGCCGTGTGGCGGGACATCATGAAATATGCAAGGCTACCTGAAGCAAGCCCATTCGTCAATGGAACGGTCGCACTGCGGATATTCACCAGGCAGATCGATCTAGTTAAAGCCAATGAAAGAACTGCCCAAGAAGCGATGAAAGCGGCCGCTCGGCAGATCAACGCGGAGATTAAGAAGAATGTAGAGCGGGACCCCATTCTCAGGGCGGATTACGAGAAGCTCACGGGAAGGAAAGTGGATTGAAGTCGACGCCTGCAAGACAAGATTTTATTCCGGCAATGGGATTTCTTCTGCCTAATCTCCTCGGCTTTGCCATTTTCACCGCGTGGCCGGTTATATTTTCTCTCGCGATCAGTCTGTCCAACTGGAACCTCCAGCACACCGTCCCATTTCGCTGGACCTGGACTCGGAATTTCTCCGACATATTCCACGACCCCCAGTTTTGGGTCTACTTCGGCAACACCGGCTATCTTATGATCGGTATTCCATTTGCAATTGCCGGGTCTTTGATTCTGGCAATCATGCTCTCCCAGAAGTTAAGGGGAATGACAGTCTACCGCACCCTCTTTTATCTTCCATCGATCACGTCAGGCGTTGCCTTAATGATCCTTTGGAAGAATCTTTATAATCCTGATTTTGGACCAATCAACGTCATAATTAACTGGTTTTCGCATAGTCTGCACCTGCACATGCAAGCCCCTCAATGGCTTATTTCCACCAAGAACATTATGGCTCTCGATGTTGAGAAAGTGGGGATAAATCCTAAACAGTGGGGCATTGGGGCAAGGGATGCAATCATCATAATGGGCATCTGGACAGCCATCGGAGGCTCCAATATGCTCCTCTATCTGGCTGCTCTGACCAATCTACCTCAGGAACTAGTCGAAGCGGCCCAGATAGACGGAGTAAGGAAATGGCAGGTCTTTAAGACGGTCACTTGGCCCTACCTTGCTCCCACCACATTCTTCATCGTGATAATGAGTTTCATCGGCGGTCTTCAAGGTGGTTTTGAACAGGCACGGGTTATGACCGGCGGCGGACCCGCGGGCACCACGATGACTCTGAGCTACTACATCTACACCAAAGCCTTCGAGGAGTTTCAGATAGGTTACGCATCGGCTGTGAGCTGGGTCCTGTTCGCGGTCATATTTGCAGTGACACTTATTAACTGGAAGTTCGGCAACAAGGAGGTGAGTTACTAATGGGAAGAAGGGACGCCTCGTCCCGGACGCGGTATGGCAAAATTGGATTCAGCCACGTCATCTTGATCTTGATAGCCCTGGCAACGCTGACACCGTTCCTGTGGATGGTGCTTGCGTCGTTCAAGCCGCTTGAGGAAGTGGAACAGCTCAACCCTCTTCCATCGGTCTGGCACTTTGACAACTATATCAAGGTCTTCCAGCAGATTCCCTTTGCCAGGTATTACCTCAACAGCGTTTTTGTCGCGGCCTGGGTCACATTCTTAACGTGTCTCACATCAGCAATGGCAGCCTTTGCATTTGCTCGTCTTAGGTGGAAAGGCAGAGATGCAATCTTCAAGCTTTACCTTGCTACCATGATGATTCCCGCTGTAGTTACAATGATTCCAAACTACACACTGATGGTGGAACTGCACATGCTGGATTCTTATGTTGGTCTTATAGTTCCCGCAGCCTTCTCAGCCTTCGGCACATTCTTGTTGCGTCAGTTTATGATGACTATCCCCGCCGCTCTTGATGAAGCGGCAAGCATAGATGGCGCATCCCCCTGGCGGACGTTCTGGGACATCGTGCTCCCCTTAGCGCGGCCAGGTCTGGTGACACTCGCTATCTTCACATTCCTTGGCAACTACGGCTCGTTCCTCTGGCCTTTGATTCTAATCAAGAGCCAGCATCTTCGGACGCTTCCTGTAGGAATGCTATTCTTCGATAGCGTCTACGGCAGGCAGACCAACCTGATTATGGCGGCATCAGTTATGAACATAGTCCCGCTCGTTATTCTGTTCGTAGTCTCTCAAAAGTTCCTGGTAAAGGGAATTCAGACTCGGGGCAGTCAAAGGATAAGTAATAAGCCGGCGGATAGCCGAGCAATACACAAAAGGAGGATTAGATCGATGAAAACAACTAGAGCATTGCTGATAGGGTGGATCCTGGCATTACAATGCACGGCTTCGTGGGCGGTTTACGCTGTCCGCATATCCGATTTGGACAATAGCAATATGCCGCTGCCGCCTAATCCGATCAAGGTATGGGGTCAAGTCGTGAGCCAGTCTCCGCTCACGTTGTCGGATGGCACCGCGGAGATAACCGTGATCGGTGTGACTGCATGGGTTGGTGATTTTCTGGTCGTAACGGGAAATTGGAATGGGATGGTGTTGACCGTAGATGGCGCGGTGGATGATTATGCTGGTCCGGCGCCTGCCCTGATGATGTATATTCCGGCTGGGTCTTTCCTGATGGGAAACAACGGCAGCGAGCCGCACTGCTGGCCGGATGAGCTTCCCCAACACTCAGTCTCCATGTCGGCCTACTATATCGGAGAGTACGATGTAACCAGAGGCCAGTATCAGCTATTTATCAACGCAGGCGGCTATTCGAACTCCGCGTATTGGTCGGTGGCTGGGTCGAACTGGGTAAAACTCAACAATCGCACTCAGCCCGACTTTTGGGCTGCCAGTCAGAACTGGGGAACCGGCGCGTTCACCCAAACGGACAACCAGCCGGTTGTCGGGGTGACATATTATGAGGCCCAGGCATTCTGCACTTGGGCTGGGGGACATCTGCCGACCGAGGCTCAGTGGGAAAAAGTAGCACGGTGGAACGCCACGAGCAGCTATCCGAACGTATATCCCTGGGGTAACACGTGGAACCAACAGAATTGCAAGAACTTAAATGATAGTCTGTACCCCGGATACCAGACCGCGCCAGTGGGCAGTTACCCAAGCGGCGCAAGCCCTTATGGATGCGAAGACATGGCCGGCAATGTCTGGGAGTGGTGCTCAGATTGGTATAGCGGCACGTATTACACGCCCTCGCCATTCTGGAATAACCCTACAGGGCCAACAAGCGGCAGCAATCGTGTAGTGAGAGGAGGCGCTTGGAACTCCTATTACAGCGACGACGCCACCCGCTGCGCTTACCGCGACAGCGCACCCCCGAACAGCACCGGTTGGGGCAACATTGGGTTTCGTCTGGCCCGCTAGAGCCAATGAGGCCAAAGCTGGAGGAGCGCAGAGCCGCGATGGTTGTAGGGTAGGGGGCCTGAATTCTGAAATTTAAAATTTTGAATTTTGAATTAGGGAAGGGACCTTCCAACCCGGTGCGGTTTCCTTCAATTCGAAATTTGGAATTTAGTATTCTGAATTCGTCCTTTCTATCCTCCCACCGATTCCACCTTCCAGATCAGTGTCAGAGTCTGTACTCCCGCGAATACGCCGACGCCACACGGATCGAGACTCCAGGTAATGTCCACGCTTCCGGATGTCGGATTCGGCGAGCTTTGGTAGACTTGATTGTAGGTACTGCTGCTCAGCCTCCCGCTCGATCCGGCGCCTCCGACCGCGGCGCTTGTGGTCCAGGTCAGATTGGAGCAACTGATGGCAAGCCCGCCCGCCACGGTGAATGTATCGGCGGTTGCGATCACGCTGATTCGCAGCGACTTGCCCGACGTGAGATGAGCGTTGGAAAAGCTGATGCCGCAGGGGTTGGGGCTGCCCGTGCACGGCGAAGCTATGTCGAGAACGCCAAAGCCGACGGCCGCCGGCAGGACGATATCCACCGACTCTGCCCACAGCGCCCCCTGGACAGCGCAGACCATCAGCAATATCGCCGCGAGATAAGCCGTGGCGCGAGGCGGATGTTGGGGCTGCCCGAACGGAGGTTTTTCGGTTTGCGGCGTCCCTTCCCAACCTTTAACCTTTAACCTTAAACTTTCAACTTGCCTTCGTGCTCTTATCATGGCTTCATCTCCACGAATACTACGGGCTTCTCGCGCCGGCGAATGTGGAAGACGAGTCCGCTCGTGGTCTTGTCGGGGAGGACTTCGACGGTCTGTGTCGTGGGCGATGCGGCCTCCCAGTCGCCGGAGAGGCGGCTCGTATCCAGCGCCACGGTTAGCTTTCCGGGCTCGACATTATAGAAACCGAACGTCCCGTCCCTATCCGTGACAGTGGCCTGCGTGCCGAGTCGCAGTGCCGCGCCCTCGGCGCCTTCCGGCTTGTCGGTTGAAGGGTTCTCCCCATCCACCACCACCCGACCCAGTATCGAGTTGAGTGGAACGACCGTAAAATTGACGGTCTCTCTCGATCTATTGCTGATGGCCATCCGCCGCGGTTCCTCCCTGGCCGTGAAATCCGCGGGCAGGCTGTCGTTGTCCAGACTGATTTCATAACCGCCTTTGGGCACGTCGCGGAACGCATACCTGCCGCGCTCATCGGTTACAGCGCGGAAATTGGAAAGGCGCACGGCAGCCTTGCTCATAGGCCGGCCGAGGATGTCCGTTACCCTGCCATTGATCCGCCCTCCGCGCGCTGGCGTGTCCAGTTCCCAGCGGCGCTGGACCATGAACATAAAGCCCCTCTGTCCCGGAGCGGCCCCCACGCCCTGAAACGGCGACAAGCGCCCGTAGTCGATTATCGCCGAGTATCGATTGCCCATATCCTGGGTCAGCCGCAGCCTCAGCAGGTCCGGCTCGAAGATTTGCGGGAATCCGCTGACCGATTGGAGTTGTGTCCTCGAAGAGAGCCTGTATGTGCCGATCAACTGCTTCCACATATTATTGGACATCCCGTCCTGCCAATTCGTCGCGACCTGATAGTTGAAGTTCACGTTAGGGCCGGCAAAGTAGGCCGCGGACGCAAGCAGGTCGCGGCTTTGCGTACCGATCCAGGCCGACTGCATGTCCGTACCGCCGCTCCGGTTCTGGTAGCGAGCCATCAGTCTGACGGGACCCACCGGCATGCTTACCGTGGCGGCCCGTGCGTGAGTGGCGCTCGTGAGAGTGGTTGTTCGAGAGTTCTCCAGAGTCATGTCGAGTCCCCATCGCAGAGGAAAGCTGAGCGAAACGCTTTGCCAACGGCTCCAGTTGGGACCGCTGCCCGAGGTGCTCATCCCGCCGAACACGTTCAGGCCCCGGCCGAGACTATAGGCGAAAAAACTTCCCGAGCCTCCCAGGGCTCCGCTCGACTTCGATCGCGCGGTACTCGTAGAATGACAGCCGGCCGGTCTGAAAATGGCTCTTCGCGAACACGGCGCCGTTGCTGGCGACCTCCCCTCCCAGACTGAGGCTCCGGCCCAGAGTGAACGCGTTCGAGAACGCCATCACGTTCTGTGAACCTTGTGCCCCGCGGCTCTTTACGTAAAGCGACATACTGGGCGTCTGTCCGGCATTCGTGAGCCACGAGTAGCGCAAGCCCTGCGCCTGTCCCCATAGGTCGCTCACAAGCATTCCCGCTTCCGCGCTTCGGTTGGAGTCGTTATCCACCAGGTATAGGTGGCCCGTGCTTGGACGAATGCCTTTCTCACCCGCGGTCAGGAGAGTCCCAAAATTGACTTGGACCCCCGCGAAGCGCCCCGTGGCGGTTATTTCACTTCCAAAGTCGGTTCCCTGCACGTAACCCAGTCCGACGCCCAGGTGGATTTTATCATGCTCGTCCGGCAATCGCGCGCCCGAAAATGGCCCTCTGCCGACCATCGTCGCTGGGACCGGCTCTTCGCTGTCGGATTCCGCCTTCTGCTGGGGCGTCTTCTCCACGGAGAATTCCTGCCATCCATCAGCAGCCCCCGGTGGGGGTTGCCCACTCGTATCGGTTAAGAAAGTCTCCCGTTCAGCGATGTAAGTCTCTCGTCCGGGGTTGGACGCTTTGTCGTGATCTGTAGGCGCCTGGCTGGGTGGTTCATCAGCTTGCGCGGAGGGAGGTCGAGCCGTTTCGAGGGAGGCGCTCCCGGTCGATGCATCCAATTGCAGACCCAGACCGCCAAGCTCGGCGACGGCCCTGATTGGCAGATAGCACGATGCGCCCTGGATGACGGCGGGGCTTGAGAGCGAGATGCTCCTGCCGACGCACTCCATGGAAATGCCGCCGTTGTCCGCTCGCCACTGGTTGCCGGCCCTGTCGGTGCACAGCATGACGTTGTCGCTCGCCTGCACGCTCAGCCCGAGCGTCGAGCCGAGCGCGGCCACGTTGACCAGGGGTTCTCGACTGCCGCTGAACGGGACCGCAAGGCCGGTTACGTCCGCGCCGTCGAGGCTGATCCGCCAAGGGGTAGCCGAGGCGGTCGATTGCGCCAGCGGCGAGAATAACATTATTATAGCCGCGGCTACCGCCGTCCACTCACCTGGTTTGCGCAACCGAAGGCGTGTCACGGCTGATGTCGACCTCCTTCCGGACGCCGATAAAATGGTCTAAACCTATGTCGAGTATCGCCGATACCAGATACCGCCCTGAAGGAAGTAATTTGGAGTCCGGTAGATCGGCGTCGATGATGACGGAGCTTATGGGTTCGGGAAGACAGACCTCGTGGGGCATTTTGACCGTCGCCAGTGGCTTGGTTTCGCCCGGCTTGGTGAACTCGAAGCGGCCGTCGATGCTCAAGGGACAGTTGCCTTCATTGACGACCCTGATGGAGGCTCGCTGAGGCAGAATCTCAACCTCGGCAATTCTCGTCTGCCGAACGAGGGGAGCGATGTAGACGTATATCGCCACGGAGATCGAGGTATTGAAGTGCACGCCAACCCCTGACCCCGGCGGCGCCAGAGGGTCCGCGACCTCGTCGACAGTGAGCATGCACCAGGTACCCGCCCGGCTTTGTGTCGTCCGGGACCCTGATGCTGACGCGGATGTTGAGGCATCCGCCCGGCTCCACGGCGGACTCGACCGGATTGAGCTTGACCCAGCCGGCACACGATCTGGACGGGGCGCCGGCGGAGCCGGGCGCGCGATAGAATGTCCGCTTGCCGTCCTCGGTTCTCCACCAGTCTTCCGTGTGCGCCTTGAACTGCGTTCTCTGCTCATCTTGTGCAAGCTGCAACTTGAAGACGCGGTTGACGACCTGGCCCGGCTGCGCATAGACCTTTATAGGGTCGAACGTCGCGTTAAACTTGAGTCCCCATGCGCCGCCGCACATGCCGACGGCCAGGATCGCCGAGGCAACAACATCCCACTTCTTCATTAAGCTCCTCCCCAGGAATACCTTCCGAGCCCCCAGTGGGGGTTGCCCACTCATATCGCTCAAGAAAACGTCGCGTTCCAATACGTGACTCTCTCGCCCAAAGTGGACAGCTTTCTTAGGAGGAGTGGAGGCTATGCACAGCCTCCACTCGAGTGCAAGCTATACATGCTTGCCTTTCCGCGCTGCAAAGGGCGCTTGCTGCTTGCCTAAGTGCTCTCGATTTTCCACGTTGCGGACAGAGTGTGGTTTCCCGACCGATCGACCGTACTCTTGCCGGCAAGCGTGAATGTGAGGTCAGTGCATGACAGCGTCCCGGCGTTTGCGCTGGAGGTTACTACGGCCGTGTAGCTTGCGTCGGTGAGCGAGGCGGCATTTCCGGTGCCGTTGGTCCACGTGGCGGAGTTCCAGCTCACATCAGTTGCCGACCACGTTACGCTGCCGCCGGTGGGTGGGGTAAACCCGGACGCAGTCGCCTGCAGAGACAGCTTCAATGATTTTCCGTCCGACAGGGCAATGTTGCTGATAGTCACGGTTGCCGCGCTGGCTGAGGCGCCTGGCCGAGATATTGTTGACCGTGAAGTTGACCGAACTTGGCAGGGCAACTACACTGCACTGCGCGGCCACCGTTGCCGTGCAGGTGAGGGTGGTGCTCGTGTCAGGCAGTGTCACCACCGCTCCCAGCACGCCGGCCGACGCGCTTAGCACGACAAAGCCGGCGATTGCCAGTAGGTATGCGGTCTTCATCATTCGTGCATTCCACTCCCTTCTTGTCCCTTCTTGGTTCTCTTCGCAAACCGCGACGTCGCGGCCGCGGCCCGGTGACATCCGTGTCGCGCACCGAGCTTGCGTGAGTCGGCCTGGCATACGAGCATAATCGCCGTTGACAGCCTAGGCCCCTCCTTGGAATTATGTGCATTTGCGGGGGGAATCTTTACGGCGCATGCGGGTGAATGACCGGTAATATTATGGATAAGCAGAGAGTGGAGAGCGGAGGGTGGGGAGCAGAGAGCGGAAGGACTCTCGTTTGGGCAGATTTGCAATCTGGCCCGTGAAGGACAATCCGGGCATCTCCGATGCGCCAAATTAGGCCGTAATCCGAGTGGTCGCTCCGGGCTTTCCGCTTTCCACTTTCAGCTATGAGCTGGTCCGGACTCTCTGCCCTCCGCTTCCCACGGGCCCTACCACTTTCTTCTTATAGGCACTCCGGCGCTGGCCAGTTCGTCTTTGATTTGGGCGATGGTGTACTGGCCGGTGTGGATCATGCTGGCGATGATCGCGGCGTCGGCCTTGCCCTCGTTGAAGACGTCAATCAGGTGTCGGGGGGCGCCCGCGCCGCCGGAAGCGACCACGGGGATTCCGACGCTGGTGGAGATCATTCGGGTGAGGTTGATTTCGAAGCCGTCGCGAGTGCCGTCCGCGTCGACGGAGTTCACCACTATCTCGCCGGCGCCAAGATCCGCGGCGCGCTTCGCCCACTCCAGGGCGTCGATACCGGTGCGCTGGCGGAAGCCTCTGATGGTGATCTCGTAGCCGCTGGGGAATCGCGCGGGATCGTCCACCCGGACCGGGTCCATTCCCAGGACGATACACTGCGAGCCGAAAACCCTCGCGCCCTCGGCTATTATGTTCGGGTTCTCGACCGCGAGCGAGTTCACCGAGACCTTCTCGGCGCCTGCCAGGAGCACCCGGCGCATATCCTCAAGTGTCTGAATCCCGCCGCCGACAGAGAATGGGATGTGGACAACCTTCGCGACCTCGCGGACCATGTCGATATCGACCGGGCGGCGCTCGGCCGAGGCCGTAATATCGTAGAATACCAGTTCGTCGCAGCCGCCTTCGCTGTAGGCCACGGCCATCTCCACCGGGTCGCCCAACTCGATATTGTTTTGGAACTTGATGCCCTTGGTGACCTTTTTGTCTCTCACATCCAGGCAGGGGATGATTCTTTTGCTCAGCACTTGCCGTCCCACCTGCTGAAGTTTTCGAGCAGCTTCAACCCGACGCGACCCGATCGCTCCGGGTGAAACTGCGTGGCAAAAAGGTTGCCGCTGCCGATCGCCGACGCGAAGCGCACTCCGGCGTACTGGGTGCGGCCCATTATGTATGAAGGGTCGGAGGGGGCGGGATAGTAGCTGTGGACGAAGTAAAACTCGCTGGAGTCTTCGATCCCGTCCCAAAGCGGGTGGGGGGCAGCCTGCTCGACGGTGTTCCAGCCCATCTGGGGAATCTTGCACATCGGGTCCGCCGGCTCGAACCGCTCGACTCTTCCCGGAACCAACCCAACGCAAGGCGTGCCGCCATCCTCGGCCGAGAACTCCAGAATGACCTGAGTTCCCAGGCATATCCCCAGAAACGGGACTCCGCTTGCCACGACTTCTCGCAGCCCCTCGATCAGCCCGAGGCCGCGCAAGTTGCGCATTGCTTCCGCGGCCGCCCCGACTCCGGGGAAGATCACCAGTTCCGCCGCCCGGATAACGGCCGGGTCGCTCGTAATGGCGCAGGGGACGCCGATATACTCCAGGCCGAGCCGGACGCTGGTGAGGTTTCCCGCCTTATAGTCGATGATTGCTATCATACTTAGATACTACAGGAAAGGGGTCTGCTTAGGCAAGGGGCGGAGGGGCACAGGGCGGAGAGCGGGGAGCACTGCAGTCGTTTTTCATTCCCCGACTTCCGCTGCCGCCCATGCCACGACCGCTTCCGCGTGCCGAATCGCGTCGTTGTATTCCTCCGCTGTCACAGGCTCGCCGAACCCCGGGTATCGCGATTCCCAGGCGAAGCTTGTGAGGGCGATGGCATCCACTACCGCCGCGGGAACCGATAGCCCCAACCTTTCCAAACCTGATGTCAGTTCCTCAAGGTCGTGCGTGTACCGGAACGGCCACTCGTGGCGCTGGTAGATTGCCTTCAGGCCCTTTTCCGCCGCCTGCTGCGCGTGAAAGCAGTAGTCCTCCAGAAATGCCCCGTCCGGGAGAGGAGATTTCGCCAAGGCCAGATCCCCTTTGGCTCTCGCCAGCCATTCGCTTGCCGAGCCGGGCGTCTGGCTATCCGAGCGCATGATAAAGCTCCTTTCCTTCCCTCAGCGCCGGGTACAGCACCAATGAGGGATTCATGGAATGGTCTCGGACATCGCTTTGGGTAACCACGATCACATCTTTGGCGACGCCGAGTCCTCGAAGACTCTTGTAGGCTTCCTGAGCCGTCCGCCTTCGATGGACGCCGTCTGGCATGATTACGAGTATGTCGAGATCGCTGTCTGGTCCATGTTCCCTCGGGCCGCGGACCCAAAGAGGATGATCCGGAGCGGCCGGACGGCATCGACGATACGGCGCACCAATTCCGACAGGAGTTGCTCTTCGGGTCTGGTTCAGTCGTTCGAAGGAAGCTGCGTCGACATTCCATAGTCCTCCTTACACTCCCTAAGTTTACCAGTCCCGCGGTTTCCTGGCAAGCGCCCGTGCGCAGGCGTGTTGTAATGCTGGAACGCTCTTGCTATAATTGCAGCGGAGGAAGCATTAGCCCCCAGAGTTTAACGCAGCAGGACAGGGAAAAAGCCATCGCCCGCGCTTACGCGACCCTTAAGTGCGAGGGAGAGGCGGTCCTTAAACTTTGTGATCGGCTCGACGCGTCGTTCGCGGAGGCGGTCGAACTGATCCTGGCATGCCGCGGGCAGGCTGGTTGTCACCGGAATGGGGAAATCCGGGGCGATCGGGCGCAAGCTCGCGGGCACATTCTCCAGCACCGGCACGCCCTCGCTGTTTCTCCACGCCGCCGAGGGAATTCACGGCGACCTGGGGATGGTGACCTCCAGCGACGTCGTCCTGGCCCTGTCGAACAGCGGCGAGACCGACGAGATCGTAAAGATCTTGCCGGCGATTGCGCGCATTGGGGCGGAGATGATAGCTCTGGTGGGAAGACCCGATTCCACATTGGCCTCTTACGCCCGGGTTGTGCTCGATGTCTCCGTCGATTGCGAGGCATGCCCCGCTCGACCTTGCCCCCACCACCAGCACCACGGCGGCGCTTGCCCTGGGAGATGCCCTTGCGCTGGCTGTAATGGGAGGCCAGGCGGTTCACGAGCGAGGACTACGCAGTGTTCCACCCGGGAGGGGCGCTGGGCCGAAGGCTGCTATTGCGGGTGAGTGATTGTATGCGAAGCGGCAGCGCGGTGGCTATAGTCAGCCGGGATGTTTTGCTGATGGATGTGCTCTTCGCGATTACCAACGCCGTCGCCGGCGCCGCGTGCATTGTGGGCGAGACCGGAGAACTGGTTGGGATCATTACCGATGGCGACGTCCGCCGGGCGCTGATTAAAGACGAGGGAGCGCTGCGCTTCACGGCCTCGGAAGTAATGGTCACAAACCCCCGGACGGTTGGCCCCGACAGACTCGCTACCGAAGGCCTGCGCCTTATGGAAGCGCCGCCCAGGCCCATCGGCGAGATGCCGGTGGTTTCCGGCAATAAGCCGGTGGGCATGCTGATGCTCAAGGACCTGGTTGCCGCCGGGATCGTGTAGGCGCTTAGCGCCCTCCTAGAAACAATTTGTTGTCGCTAAGGCGGATTCGACGGCGCACCGCCTTTGGGTTTTCCGCTTTATGGTTGTTAAGGGATGGCGGATGAGCTATACTTGCTTTGCCTGGGCGGAGGGTAGGGCAACGCTGGGAGCTCTCCCGAGCCGACTCAGGTGTTGTTCAAGGGATGGGGGTGGAAATCTCCGCCCCCTCCAAATCATCCCTTAACAACCGAAAAGCGAAAAACCCGACCGCCTGCCTTGGTCGACTGCCACCGTAAGGTGGCCACTTTTCCCCAGCGAAGTCCGGGGAAAAGCCTAGTATCTTACAACTGAAATCCTATACAAGCTGTGTTGAACTTTGATATGTCACCTCGGATTTCAGTTGTAAGATACTGAAAAGAAAGCACCGACCTTCGGAGTTACGGGAAGGGTGTATTGATTTTCCGGCGATAGCCCTTTTTGGTTGCGGCTGCGCCGCGTCAGGTCACTCTTGAAAGAAAAACTCTCCAAAATCAAAATGCTCGCGATGGATGTGGACGGGACCCTCACCGATGGCTCGATGGTCTTTCTGGGCGATGAGGAGGTGAAGCTTTTCAGCGCGCTGGATGGTCTCGGGATCCGGCTGGCGATGAACTACGGTCTGGGCATCGCGTGGATAACCGGAAACACCTCCGAGGCTGTCACCGTCCGGGCGGAGAAGCTCGGTCTGCGGGACGTTTACCAGGGGTCCAAGTTCAAGACCGTGGCTCTGGACGATCTCATCGAGCGCCACAACCTGGCTTTGGATGAGGTCGCCTATATCGGCGATGATCTCAACGACCTGCCCGTGTTCGAAAAGGTCGGATTTGCATTCGCCGTGAGCAATGCAGTCGATGAGGTCAAGCAGCGCGCAGCGATGATCACGACTCGCCCCGGCGGTTCGGGCGCCGTGCGCGAAGCCATCGAGACCATACTCAAGGCGCGTGGAGCTTGGGACAGCGCGGTCGCCGGCTTTCTCGCGCGGCTGGAAAAGGAAGAAACCGAGAAGGCTGGGCCGGAGGCGGTTGCCTGATGGTGACGATCCTGCACACCTCCGACATGCACAACAAGCTCGCCCCAAACTACGCAGCCGCGCTGCGCGAAATCAAGGAATCCTTTCCCGAGTGCTTGCTGCTCGATTCCGGGGACGCCATTTGGGCCGGAAATGTCTATTGGAGGCCGGGCGGAGAGCCTCAACTGGACCTGATGAACACCGCGGGCTACGACGCGATGTGCGTGGGCAACCGCGAGTTTCATTTTTGGAGCACCCCCGCCAAGTCTAAGACCTCGCGGGCGGCATTTCCCATCCTCAGCGCAAATCTGCGCGCAGCGCGAAAAGGCAAGAGGGTTCCGGCCAAGCCGTGCGTGACTTTCGAGCGCGGAGGTCTCAAGATAGCAGTAGTGGGGCTCTCGGCCCCGAACGTGACCGAGCGGATGCTCCTTAAGAAGGTCTCCGACTACTACTTCGAGCAGCCGATTGCCGCCGCGGCCGAAGTCGTACCCAGGCTCAGGCGTGAGCATGACCTCGTGATCGCCCTCACGCACATCGGGATAGCGCGGGACCGAGAGCTTGCCCGCAGCGTCGCAGGGATAGACCTGATCCTCGGCGGTCACACGCACATTATAACCGAAGAGCCGGTCAAGGTGGGCGATACATACATTCTTCACCACGGTTTTCACTCGCATTACGTGGGCAAGGTGGATATCGATCTGGGTGCCCGCGGGCTCGAAATTTTGGAACGAACTCATTGCGCTGGCGAAGGAACAATGATACAGGGGCTAGCCCGGATTATTCACGTAACGCGTGTTTGCCCAGCACTTTGTGCTCCCCTCGCCCTGACGGGAGAGGGGTCTGGGGGTGAGGGTGGAACGCCGCGCTTGATGAGCTTGTGCCTGATTGCAGCGTTTCCCCCTCACCCCAGCCCTCGCCCATCCGGGAGAGGGAGCACGTGGCGCCTGAACCAAAAGGCTAGTCTATCAATTCGTGAACAAATCGGGCTAGATCCTACGCTTTTCCCCAGACTTCGCTGGGGAAAAGTGGCCACCTTACGGTGGCAGTCGACCAAGGCAGGCGGTCGGGTTTTTCGCTTTTCGGTTGTCAAGGGATGATTTGGAGGGGGCGGAGATTTCCACCCCCATCCCTTGAACAACACCTGAGTCGGCTCGGGAGAGCTCCCAGCGTTGCCTTACCCTCCGCCCAGGCAAAGCAAGTATAGCTCATCCGCCATCCCTTAACAACCATAAAGCGGAAAACCCAAAGGCGGTGCGCCGTCGAATCCGCCTTAGCGACAACAAATTGTTTCTGGGAGGGCGCTAAGCGCCTAATCATGCAAAGTCTACTATCAATACTTGTCTCTCTATTGCTTCTACTTGCCGCCCTGGGGCTTTGTCGCTGCGCGCGGAGGCTCTGGCGCACGGGTGGGGAACCTTTAGGAGGGGCCCTCATCCTGGATACGGCGATGGGGTTGGGGGTATTGTCGCTGTTGATATTCGCCTGCGGGGCCCTGGAGCTGATGACGCCGCGGTTCAGGTGGCTGTGGGCCGCGTGCCTGGTGCTGGCGGCGCTCTGGGGAACCATGGGCGCTGCGCGGGAGGTATTGAGGCGCCGTCACTGGCAAGACGCGCGCGGCTTTTGCCTGGGGTCGCCAGCCGCGCTGTTGCTGGGAATACTGGGGATAAGCGCGCTGATCGCGGCGCTTGTGCCGCCATCGATGAGTGACTGGGACTCGCTGGCATATCACCTCGCCGTCCCCAAGCTCTATCTGCAACACGGTGGAATCTACTACATCCACTTCACCTCGCATTCGAACTTCCCGATGCTGATGGAGATGCTGTACCTGGCGGCGCTTGCGGTGAGCGGCCCTGTGGCCGCCAAGCTGATGCACTTCTGGACGGGCGTCTTGCTTGTGCTCAGCGTGATGCTAACAGCTCGCAGGCATTTCGGGGCGAGATCCGCCGGGCTCGCCGCAGTGGCGATTGCCGGGATACCGGTCGTGCTCTGGGAGGCTACGACGGCATACATCGACCTTGCCACGGCCCTCTACACGGTTTTGGCTGTTAAACTTTTTTGGATTACTTAGACACGTCTGAACTGCGTTGTCTGACTGGCTGCGCCATCTGTGCGGGATTTGCGGCATCCACTAAAATGACAGGGATTGGGGCGATCCCGCTTATGGCCGCATGGGTTGTGATCGACCGGTGGGCAGCTTCCGCCGTTCGGGGCGAAGCGAGAAATGCGGATGGCTAGCCGCATTGCTTCTGATGGGAGTGGCATTGCTGGTCTGCTCACCATGGTTAGTGAAGTCTTACATCTATACCGGAAACCCGGTCTACCCGTTCTTCTACTCGGTATTCAGCGGGAAGGACTGGACCGGCGAGCTGGCTAGAGGTTACTCCACCCTTCAGGCGAACTTCGGTTTGGGTAATGATTTCGCTTCATTCCTGCTCTTGCCGTATAACCTGGCGGCATATTCTTGGGCATTCTATGACACACCGGGCCTGTATGTCGGGCCGATTTCCTGATCGCGGTCCCGCTGCTCTTCGCCGGTCGCTATGCAAATCGAAAAGTGGCGGGCCTCGCGGGGTTCTTCTTGGCGCAGGTGATAGTATGGTTTGTCCTCAGCCAGCAGAGCAGATATCTGCTCCGGTGGCGGGGGTGCTGGCGGTGTTGCTTGCGGGGATCCTCTACTCAGGACGAGACTCTGCGGCGCGCGCTCGCGTCGGAACAGGCGTCGCCTTTTTGCCGCCACAGCCATTTTTGGCCTTTGGACGCTGTATCCGGCGATAGCGACGAGCCTACCGGTGGCGCTGGGGATCGAGTCCCAACGCGCTTTTCTTTCCCGGACGCTCGATATTTATCCGCCGGAAGAGTTCGTCAATAGCCTTCCGGAGGCGCCGGGCGTGAAGGTCGCGCTCTTCGGGGATACGCGCGGGTTCTACCTGAACCGCGACTACGTGTGGGCCGACAAAGGGCACAACAAGGCATTCACACGACATTTTGGTTCGGTGGACGAGGCTAATTGGGTACCTGCGGTCGCAGGGCATCACGCACGTTCTGATCAACTTGCGTTTCTCGTTCCCGTCGCGCGATGAAGCAAAAGGAACCCCGAAGCTGATCTACGATGCCATCGACAGCGGCAAACTCGAAGTTGTGTTTCCGACGCGGCCTCAGACCGGTCCCGTCGCGGTTTTTAAGCTGCGATAGCGGAACCGGATTTAATCGCGAAAACGCGAAAGTGTCCGAAACGCCTGTGCATCTAAGCGCTTAGCGCCCTCCTAGAAACAACTTGTTGTCGCTAAAAGCAGACAAGGCGGCCTTTGAGTTTTTCGCGTTATTGGTCGAAACGGAAGTTCAACCCGTCACTTCCGTTTCGACCGAAAAGCGGTAAACCCGACACGTTTTCGTGTTCGGCTCCCCGAACGCTTTCGGGGCACTTTTCCCCGGCCAGGTCCGGGGAAAGCCTAGGCGCTTAGCGCCCTCCTATAAACAATTTGTTGTCGCTAAGGCGGATTCGACGGCGCACCGCCTTTGGGTTTTCCGCTTTATGGTTGTTAAGAGATGGCGGATGAGCTATACTTGCTTTGCCTGGGCGGAGGGTAGGGCAACGCTGGGGAGCTCTCCCGAGCCGACTCAGGTGTTGTTCAAGGGATGGGGGTGGAAATCTCCGCCCCCTCCAAATCATCCCTTGACAACCGAAAAGCGAAAAACCCGACCGCCTGCCTTGGTCGACTGCCACCGTAAGGTGGCCACTTTTCCCCAGCGAAGTCTGGGGAAAAGCGTAGCCTCTTAACTCTAACCTCTAGCCCGCATTATTCGTGAATTGATAGACGAGCCTCTTGATTCAGGCACTCACGTGCTCCCCTATCCCGTCAGGGCGAGGGGAGCACAAAGTGCTGGGCAAACACGCGCTACATGAATAATGCGGGCTGGACGGGTACACTATTTATGGAGTGCAAAGCGCTGTAGCAGGAGACTACGATGAGTCCTGATACGATAGAACAGTATGACGACCCCGCCCCCACGACTGTGGCGGCTGGGCTGCTCGTGCTGCTCCTCGTGGTGCTGTTCGTGCTGGCCTGGCTTGCATGGCGCGTTCCGAGCAATCCGGCCGGGGCCGGCGCCGGGCCTAAAACACACGTGAGGGCGAATGTGGCGCCTTCTCAGAAGGGGAAGTAGGTGTCGGGTGTTGGGTGATGGGTGATGGAAGGGAGGTGATCCCTTCCCACCACCTGGGTGGCGATTCGGAAATCGCCACCCAGAAAAAAATGGTCCCTTCTCCCAACACCCATCACCCATCACCCTATTTATCCTTGCTCGGACAATTGTCGCACTCCGAGCAGCCGCAGTCGCCTTTGCCTTTCGACCGAAAAACGCGCCGAAAAATATGCAGCACGGCGGCTGCCACCACCGCCGATATTACGATCCACTGAAGTGCCTCGCTCATTTGAACCCCGCCATCAGCCCCACATGATAGACTAGAAAAGCGACCAGGTAAGCCAGCAGCAGCGAGTATCCCACAGCCACCGCCGTCCACTTCCACGAGTTGGTTTCCCGGCGAATCGCGGCGACAGTGGCCATGCAGGGCACATAGATAAGGCTCACCAGCATGAACGTGAGCGCGGTGAGCGGCGTGAACGAGCCGGCGATTGCGCTGGGTCCGTGGCTGCCTTGGCCGAATCCATAGAGCACGCCGAGCGTGCTAACGACTATCTCCTTTGCTCCAAGGCCGAAGAACAGCGCCACCGCCGCGCGCCAATCCAGGCCCAGCGGGTGGACGACCGGCCCAATCACACGGCCTATATGCCCAATCAGACTGGCCTCTCCAGCGAATTTCACACCCCACGGCAGCGTCCCCATCGCCCATATCACCACCGCCGCCGCCAGGATCAGCGTGCCCGCCTTGGTAAGGAACAGCGAGGTCCGTTCCCAGACGTGGATAACCGTGCCTTTGAACGTTGGCATCCTGTATGGAGGAAGCTCCATCACAAACGGCGAGACCGATTTTCGGAAGAAAAGCCATCTGAAGAGCTTGCCCGATGCCACCGCGAGTACCACCCCCGTCGCGTAGAGGGAGAATATCACCCACGCCCCGCTTCTGGAAAAGAAGACCCCTGTGAACAGAATATAGATAGGCAGCCGTGCCGTGCAGGACATCAGCGGGGTTATGAGGATGGTCAGCAGGCGGTCTTCGGGAGTCTCCAGCGTCCGGGTGGCCATCACCGCGGGCACATTGCACCCGAACCCCATCAGCATCGGAATGAACGATTTGCCATGCAGCCCCAACGAGTGCATTGCCCTGTCCATCAGAAACGCCGCTCTGGCCATGTAGCCGGAGTCTTCCAGGAAGGAGATGGCGATAAACATGGTGCCTATGTTCGGCAGAAACACGACCACGCCGCCAACCCCCGGAATGATCCCCTTGGTGACCAGTGACGAGAACGGCCCCGCCGGCAGCGCCGCGGCAAGCCAGGCATCGAGGCTCGTGACCGCCGCGCTGATCCAGCCAACGAAGATCGCGCCGACGTCGAATGTCAGTTCGAAAGTCAGCCACATAAGAGCGAGAAATACAGGCAGACCCAATACCCGGTTAAGCAGGACATTGTCTATCCTGTCGGATACGCTCAGGCGATCAGCAGGGCGAGTGCGGGTGACCACCTCCCTTATAAGACCTCCGATGAAGCCGTACCTGCCGTCAGCGATCACGGCTTCCAAATCGTGGCCGAAGACCCCCTCGAGGTGGCGCCGGGTATCCTCGATAGCGCGCGCGGCCCGCGCTGGGTCGGGCGCGGACCGCTCGATTCGCTGCACCGCGCGCTTATCGCCCTCCAGAGCTTTGATGACCATCCATCGCACCGGCGTCCCGTTGTCGGACATGAGTCCCAGCTTGCTACAGAGTTTGGCGATTTCACTCTCGATCTCGGGATTGTGGCGGGCGCTGCGCGGCGGAGGCCAGGCACCGCAGCGGCTGACTTCGAGGGCCGTTTCGAGAATCCTGTCCGTGCCGTCGCCTCTGGCTGCCACGGTCGGGATTACCTCCACGCCCAGGAACCGGGCGAACTTGTCGATGTCGATCTTCTCGCCTGCCTTTTCCGCCATATCCACCATGTTGAGCACGACAACCATGCCGATCTCAAGTTCCAGAAGCTGGGTCGTGAGGTAGAGATTGCGCTCCAGATTGCTGGCGTCGACCACGTTGACGATCACGTCCACCTGGTTGTCGATGAGGAAGTCGCGAGCGAGGATTTCTTCCAGCGAGTAGGCCGACAGCGAGTAGATGCCGGGCAGATCGACCACGCGGAAGGTGCAGCCGTTGTGCTTTACCATGCCTTCCTTGCGCTCGACTGTCACCCCGGGCCAATTGCCGACGTGCTGCCTGGCGCCGGTGATCTCGTTGAAGACCGTGGTCTTGCCGGAGTTGGGGTTTCCGGCAAGGGCGATAACTATCTCGCGTTTCGTGGTCTCCACTTCCAATGTGTGCTGCTCCAGATTAGGGACTAGGGGCTGGGGGCTGGAGGCTAGGGAAGGGAGGGACCGATCCCTTCCCTAGTTCCTAATCCCTCGTCCCTAGTTCCTTGTGCGCGTTACTGCACTTCGACCTCGATGTGCTCTGCCTCGCTCTTTCTTAGCGACAGCAGGTACCCGCGAACTCTGATCTCCACGGGGTCGCCGAGCGGCGCGGTGCGCAGAATTTCGAGCGCGGCGCCGGTGCTCACACCCATATCCAGCAGCCGCTTCCTAATGGGTCCTTTGCCGGAGACCGAGCGTATCCGGCCCCGCATTCCGGGGCACATTTCGCTTAAGGGCAGCGAAGCCGCGGATGTGTCGGCCCTGCATTCGGGTCCTTGATCGGCCGGCGTGGGAAGGTTGAACCCTTCGGGATCGAACCCATGCCGTGTGAAGTGATGAAAATGCTCCAGGCGCAGAGTTTCATTCGCGGAGCAGGCCCTGACAAAGTCGATAAACTTGAGCAGTTTGTCCAATGTGTCCGGGCGGATGGCGTGTTCGATTCCACATGCCTCCGACTCGGCGTCATACTCGTTCAGCCCAAGGACGCTAATGAGGAACTCCCTTACGGCGCTGTGGCGGTCGGCTATATTTCTGGCGTGAAGGAGGCCGTCTTCGGTGAGATCGACACTTTCATAAGGCTGATGCCGGACTAGTCCCTTAGCGGCCAGCGAGCGCAGCGCCCCGCTGACGGAGGGCATTTTGACATCCATCCGCCGGGCGATGTCCTTCACGCGGGCGATGTGCATCTGCTGCTTGAGATTATAGATGGCTTCGAGGTAGTCCTCCATGGAACGCGAGAGATGTTCTTCATGTTCGGCCATTGGTTTTTCCTCGGGAGATAGCGTGTGGCTGAAGACGGAAAGCCCGGAGCTTCCCCGTCAATTAGGCGCGCCTAACTTAG
This sequence comes from uncultured bacterium, assembly GCA_963823885.1. Taxonomy (GTDB): domain Bacteria; phylum Armatimonadota; class UBA5829; order UBA5829; family UBA5829; genus CAWGNL01. The sequence goes on along the minus strand of CAWGNL010000058.1, from coordinate 87,124 downwards.
CCATGCCTAACTATACCATAGCGTTGGGTGGGTTGTCAACACGGTTTGGAAATTAGAAATTGGAAGTTGGAAGTTGGAAGGGAGGGGCGTGCTCATGAAGAGTGAACTCTTACCGAGAGAGGAAGCAACAGCCCGCACTATTCGTGAATTGAGGTAGGTTTTGGTCGCGATTCGGCGCAGATTTTGCGTTTTAACGTCCTGTAGAGCCTCTATTTGCTGCGGTGTCGCCGGGATAGCCTCCTGGCGCGGAGACGCCAACAGGTCCCTACTAGTGCTTAGTTGCATAATTGATTGATAGAACGCTGTACCGGGTGTTTCGGGAATCTTGTTCCCGAAACTAAGTGCGTATCGGGAACAAGATTCCCGAATACGCAGGCAAGAATGCTATCAGTTATTTATGCAAGTAGACACTAGGTACTATATCGTAGCTGTCAATAGGTAATATAGCAGGCCCTGCCGGTTGAACCCGGGGCTACGAAGCACGAGGTCGGCCTTCGCCGACTGGGGGTGTTGGGAAAACTCCCTGCGCATATCAAGCGGGATTCGTGTTGAGCAATCCGGAAATGACATAAGCGTGTATTAACTGACGGACACAGGGCGGATGTTGTGGTCCCCGCCGGAATTCACGGTGACGAACCCGCTGAGGCAGGAAGGCCGCACCTGCGGCCGTCCATCGATACGGCCCTTCGTTCCTCGGGCCTACTGAGGACTGGGCGGGTTCTGGCGCTCGCTCGCTCGTGGGAAGACGACCGTTTCGGGAAAGGGGTTTCCCGAAACAACGGAACAGGACGGCATAGTTTTCTGCGGCGGCTCCCCGTGGGATGGTAGTGGGTTCGTTTCGGGATTTCCGGAGCGGTTATGACGTTTGCCTCATACGCGAACGATTGTGCCCGCTCCTCAAATCCCGAAACACCGGCGATTCCTTGCTACCCGCTCCTAAGAAACCGCCCGTGTCGGGGGCTTCGGGGCAGTCGCCCGCGAAGTATGGCCTGCCGGGGCCTCTCGCGTGCCCGATCGATCACGCTCCTAAGAAACCGCCCGTGTCGGGGGCTTCGGGGCAGTCGCCCGCGAAGTATGGCCTGCCGGGGCCTCTCGCGTGCCCGATCGATCACGCCTTTTCCAACTCGAATACCTTGTGAAGCGCGCGCACGGCGGCCTTGACTGTGTCGCGCTCGATGAGGCAGGTGATCCTGATCTCGCTGGTGGCGATCGAAAGTATATTTATACCGGCGTCGGCGAGGGCGGTGAACATCCGGTCAGCGTATCCGGGGCTGCTGCGCATGCCGCTGCCTACGATCGAGACCTTGGCCACGTTCTGGTCGGTTATCAGTTTCGCGGCGCCCAAGGCGCTAACAAATGGTTCCAGCAGTTTCTTGGCCTTGTCCAGGTCCGCGTCGGCGATGGTGAACGAAACGTCCGCCAATCCCGCGGCGCCGACATTTTGAACGATCACATCCACATTGACATTTGCCTTGGCCAGCGCGTGGAATATTTGCGCCGCAATGCCGGGCCTGTCCGGAACGGATACCACGGTTATGCGTGTTACGTCCGTATCGTGAGCAATCCCCCGCACGGGGTTGCGTATTTCCATTTCTGGGTCCTCCTTCTTGATCAGCGTGCCTGGGACATCTCTGGCGCTATTGGCGACCAGGATTTCCACGTCATAGATCTGCCCGAGTTCGACCGCGCGGGAGTGCATCACACGCGCGCCCTGGCCGGCCATCTCCAGCATTTCCTCGTAAGATATAGCGTCGAGCATTTTCGCATCCGGCTCGAGCCTTGGGTCGGCCGTAAATACGCCATCGACATCGGTGTAGATCTCGCATTTGTCGGCCTTGAGCGCCGCCGCGAGCGCCACGGCCGTCGTATCCGATCCTCCGCGCCCCAGAGTCGTGATATCCGCCCAACTCGCATTGTCGGTAATCCCCTGGAAACCCGCCACAACCACGACGTTGTCCTTGTTCATCTCGTCCTTCAAGCGCTTGGCGTCGATCTTGAGGATGCGAGCCTTTCCCGCGGTCCGTTCGGTAATTATTCCGGCCTGCCCGCCCGTGAGCGATACCGCGCTGGTGCCAAACTCGTGAAGAGCCATCGCCAGAAGCGCGCTCGATGCCTGCTCGCCGGTGGCAAGGAGCTTGTCCATTTCTCTATCGTCGGGTACGGCGCACAACTGCTTGGCCATGCTGATCAACTCGTCTGTCGTGTCGCCCATAGCCGAGACCACCACCACGACCTGTGCCTCGCTGGCACGATTAGCGACCCGCTTAGCAACCTCAGCGATCTTTTCGGTCGTGGCGACAGAACTCCCACCATATTTTTGCACGACAATCACGACGTCACCACCTTTCTTCTCGCCCCTGGAAATCTCGTGGAATTCCGCTCGGCGTGGATTTCATCCGAAATAGGATAGACATGTTTGAGGCGGCAAGGTCAAAAAAACTGGCTCGTCTGCTTGCGATTCGCGTAAAGTGATCGTATAATGAAAACAGACACTGCTGTCTGTAGGATTTACATTCCTCGAAAGAGCTCTGCCCCAATGACGTGCAGCAGCCGCATGCGGAGATAGCACCATGCGCTCTTACCGAAGAACCGTCATTACACGCGGCCTGGTATTGCTGAGCATACTACTCGTGAGCGCGGTTGCGGACGCTCAACTGCCCACCGAGTGCAAGGTCGCTAATGTCGCGCGCGTCAAGCAGTTGGAGAACTACTGCGGGCCGGCGGTCCTCGCGTCGGTAATGGAGTGTTTCGGCGCCAACGTTACCCAGCAGGAAATCGGCAAGGTCGTCTACGACCCATGCAACGGCGCCACCAACGGCGCTGATATGCTGCTCTACGCGCGGGACAAGGGTTTCGCGGCCTACTCCTGGAACGCCGACGTCACCAGCCTGAAGAAGGTGCTGGCAGCCGGAGTGCCGGTGATAGTGCTGCAGCAGAACAGCCTCTCGGACACCTCCGGTCATTACCGCATAATCGTCGGCTACAACGACGCTGCCTCGGAATATTACGTGGTCGACCCATATTACGAAATCACCAAAATGTCCTACAATAAATGCGACCAGCTTTGGAAGCGAATGGGATATTGGGCTCTTCTGGTGGCGCCGGCGGGCAAGGATACATTCAAGAATGAACTCGACCTCCACAATCCCGTGGTGCACATGGACCTTTCCTATGCCGAGTACAAGCGCAAGGATTACGCGGACGCCCTCAAAGAGGCGAACATGGCTCTGGGTCTGGAGCCGGAAAACCCCTACGCCAAGTCCATCCGGAGCAAGATTCAGGCGGCCATGGGGGCGGGAAAACGCTAAGGCACGCCAGTCTGCTAGTGCTTAGTTGCATAATTGATTGATAGAACGCTGTAGCGGGTGTTTTCGGGAATCTTGTTCCCGAAACTAAGTGCGTATCGGGAACAAGATTCCCGATACGCCGGCAAGAATGCTATCAGTTATTTATGCAAGTAGACACTAGGCGGCGGAACGACGCAGACAGGGTTAATAGGGTTGGTAAGGTTGGTAAGGTCCGCGCCGCGCATGGCTGTCATTCCGAACGATTGTGATGAATCTCAACCTATGGGATGAGTCCCACCTTCCTCAACATATATCGGCCCACTGTGCAGCGGGAACTCGAAGGTTCCATGCGAAACGGAGCCTCGGGCTGTCGTTCCGCCGCATAGAGGTGGTCCCTTCCCTAAAGCGGCGTAGCCGCAACCAACAAGGCCATCGCCGGAAAATCAATACGGCCTTTTCGTAATTCGGAAGGTCGGTGGTTTCTTCTGGCGTATCTTACAACTGAAATCCGAGGTGACATATCAAAGTTCGGTCCAACTTGTATAGGATTTCAGTTGTAAGATACTACGCTTTTCCCAGACTTCGCTGGGGAAAAGTGGCCACCTTACGGTGGCAGTTGACCAAGGCAGGCGGTCGGGTTTTTCGCTTTTCGGTTGTTAAGGGATGATTTGGAGGGGGCGGAGATTTCCACCCCCATCCCTTGAACAACACCTGAGTCGGCTCGGGAGAGCTCCCCAGCGTTGCCCTACCCTCCGCCCAGGCAAAGCAAGTATAGCTCATCCGCCATCCCTTAACAACCATAAAGCGGAAAACCCAAAGGCGGTGCGCCGTCGAATCCGCCTTAGCGACAACAAATTGTTTCTAGGAGCCTGTCCGAGTATTCGCAAATTTCATGTCGCAGAAATTTACGACGCACCAGATTGGCCGAGAAACGGCCTCTGGGAGATTTTTCGACGTTTGAGACCTCTGACTTGCCGGTTTTCGGGTCTGTTTTCGATTACTCGGACAGGCTCCTAGGGAGGCGCTAAGCGCCTAATTGAAAATTTCCGAAGACATGGATATCCAGGATAAAGTCGTTCTAATTACAGGCGCCTCCTCCGGTATCGGCTTGGCAACGGCGCGGGAGTTTGCGGGAGCGGGGGCCAGGCTGGCGCTGGTAGCGCGCTCCGCCGGGGAGCTACAGCGCCTTGCGGATGAACTGCGCAAACAGGGCCGGGAGGCGATTGCCGTGCCCGCGGACATGCGTGTCCCCGCGGAAGTCCACAAGGCTGTGGACGACACCCTCGGCCATTTCGGCTGCCTCGATATTCTAATCAACAACGCCGGGCAGGCGGCATTCGGCAAAGTCGCGGATGTCAGCCTGGATCACTTCCGCCAAATCATCGATCTCAATATCCTTGGCCCATTGGTTGCGATGCAAGCCGCCATTCCCGTGATGCGCAAAGACGGCGGCGGGATGATCGTCAACGTCAACTCGATGGTCACCAAGATGCGAATCCCCGGCTTGGCCGCGTACGCCGCCACCAAGTCCGCGCTCAATATGCTCTCCGACATGGCGCGCATCGAGCCTGGCGGCGGACAACATCAAGGTCATCTCGATCTTCCCGCGCCTGACGGAAACTCCCTTTCACGAGAACTCTTTGGGCGGCTCCCGATTGCCCGTGCGGCAGCGAACCGGCCCTGGGGTCCCCGTCGATACAGCGGAGCATGTGGCAGGCAGGATTCTGGCGGCGGTGGTGCAAGAACTCGACGAGCAGTACATGGGAAGCTGAAAGCGGAAAGCCCCGGAACCTTCGCCCGCGGAATCTGCCTCGTTTCGGGATTTCCGCAGCGGTTGGCCACTGGGCCTCCCTATCATCGCGCGGCGCCCGCTCCTCAAATCCCGAAACACCGGGCAAGAGCGGAAAGCGGAAAGTGGAAAGCCCCGGAACTTCCGCCCGCGGAATCTGCCTCGTTTCGGGATTTCCGGAGCGGCTGGCCACTGGGCCTCCATATCATCGCGCGGCGCCCGCTCCTCAAATCCCGAAACACCGCGGCACCAGAGGTCTTTCGACTTTCGACTTCCCTATCGCACCGACTTCGCTATCTTTTGAAGCTCGCTTTCGGGGAGATCGCCCATCACCGTGAAGACAATCCCATCGTGTGCCCAGGTGAGGGCGGGCGTCACCTTTCCCTTCACGACAATGGGGCCGGACTCGCGCGGGTCGTGTCGTTCGAAGAGGGAGATACTGTTAGCGCCGTTCGAGAATTGCAGGTGCACGCAGCAATGTCCTTGCACCGACATATAGCTTATGGCCACGCGCTTGTAGCCTTTTGGGAGGTACGCCGGCTGCCTTAGCTGCTGCGCGGCTTGCTTGGATGAGGGTGTTGTGGCCGGCCTCGTGCGACCGACGACCTTGAAGAGAGACGCGCTGATATTCGGAGAGTTCAACTCGATATGGACGAATCTGGATGAACTGACCACCCTTCTCTGGGCGTTCTCGACCTGGGTTCCGAGGATCACGAAATACTGCTTGTCAACCCAAACCCGGCGCGCGGCCTCGCAGGGACACCTGGGAACCGCCTCGATCACGAATGCGGGTCTTCCCGCGACAGATTCCACCCCGAGTAACTTCATATCATAGTTCCGGCAAGCGCTCTGGCAAACCTGATCCGTCACGGGCAGCAAACGCGACGGCGTCGCTTCCCATATCTCTTCCCTGGGCATGTACTCCCACGAGTTCGGCCCATCCTGAATCAGAATGACCCCCAAAAGAGCCGCCGGGGCGAAGTATTCGGTGCGAGTCTTGTCCGGCTTCATGTGGACGACTTTCAAGGTCGCGTTGGCAACACCGCCAGGGTAGCTGACCATAGCGACCTTTAGTCCGCGATAGCTGACTTGCTTGTCCGCCGAACAGGCTTTCCGCAGGATAAGGACCGGGTCCGCCGCCGTGGCCGGACGCGCAAAGAGCGCCGCAAGAAAGACTAAGGGAAGCAGTTTCTTCGCTCTCATGGCTCGATAGTGTGGGTTTGGGCGCTCGTCGTGTCCAGCGCCGCCGAAATGAACGATATGTCCGGGTCGGCCACGCGGCTAGGCTTCGCAGTCGCGAATGCGCTTTCACATAGCGGTGATACTCGCGGGCCGACACCAATCCCATGCCGTCTGCTTCGTGCACCGAGGATGGCCACAGCATGAACATCGCCAGAAGCACCATTGCCGACAACATGGGAACCGCGACCATCGGCTTAGGCAGGCGAATGTGCCACCAGCCTTGAGCCCTGCACTCATTCACGATCCGTTCTCGCACCCCGTGCCAGCAATCCCGGGGGATCTCCCTTGCCCGGCAGAGTGCTCAGAGCAGCAAGCATCCCCTGCATATCTTTCAGGGTCCGTCGACACTCATCGCACTCGCGCACGTGAGCCTCGAACACTCGGATGGTATCGCCTGCCAGACGTCCATCCAGATAATCCGAAACAAGATCTACTGCCTGCACACATTTCATAAAATGTCACCCACCTGGTTTAGCAAGATGGACCTCAGCCTCGGCCCGCGCCCTGGAGACGCGTGACTTCACCGTCCCCACCGGAACATTTAGAATCTCGGCCACCTCTTCCTGAGAGAGACCTTCAACATCGTGGAGCACTATCACTGCTCTGAGTTTATCAGAAAGCATCCCGATCGCGGCGCGCAGCGCGGTCTTCTGCTCGGATCGGGAAATGACTTTCTCGGGGTCCGTGGCAGGGTCCTTCGAAAACCGGCTCGAAGCCTACCTCGGCATATCGGTCGTCATCCAGAGAATCCACTATCCTGTTCTTGCGCTTCCTCAGAAAATCGATGGACGCGTTTATCGCTATCCTGTAAAGCCAGGTATAGAAAGCCGAACCCGCGTTGAACCTCTTCAAGTTGGAATAGGCCTTGACGAAAGCTTCCTGAGTAATATCGACAGCGTCCTCGGGATTTCGAACATAGTTCAGCACGGCGCTGTAGACTCTGTCCTGATACTTGTTCACAAGAGTCGAGAACGCATCCAGGTCGCCCTTTATGACTTGTTCGACTACTGCCTGATCTGATTCGCCGCTCATCCAGCGTCCCTTCGTATCTATTGTGCCGGCGCCCGTAAGTATTCGACACGCGGTTTGCATTTTGCAACCTACACATAGATAGTATCAGACGCAGGACCTTCGCGGCAAACGTCCTCTTTTCTTTCGACGGGTTTGGCTGGTTTTCGTTCCCTCGTTAGGCCGAAGGGACGGGTTAAATACTAAAGGTTAGGGACCCTTCTCAGACGGAATTTGCAGTCCCTCGTTCAAACACCTCAGATTACTTTGATGGGTAGGGATCTCCGAATCCGGCTGCCATAACCAAGGTTCGGGGGTTCGGAGACCCCTGCCTGGCTCTAAGGTGGCGATTCGGAGATCGCCACCTATCGGTGACTTTTGACTCCGTCGAGCTATTGACAATCGCTGCCGAGGGGCGTATACTGTGCCTAAGATGAATACGATGCAGTATCCGGTCATATACGGAGGCGATGAAAAGTGGGTCTGGCGACACTCCAGTCTTAGTGGAGTGGCCCCGGTGACACGCATCCGATAGATGAGCGATATAGCAATCCTTAGAGCCGTGGGACACTCCACCGGAGAGTCCGCGGCTTTTGTTTTGAGTGCTGGCAGTTGCGCAGGCCGGGGATTTGGCGGATTTCCCCGGCCTGCACGCGTAAATGGGTGATAGGTGATAGGTGATGGGTGATGGGTGATAGGTGATGGGTGATAGGTGATAGGTGATGGGTGATAGGTGATAGGTGATGGGTGATAGGTGATAGGTGATGGGTGATAGGTGATAGGTGATGGGTGATGGGTGTTGGAAGGGGCTACCCTTCCAACACCCAGCACCCAAGAAAGGGTGGATCAGATGAGCGGTTATTACCCCGACAGAGTGGAATTTGCAAAGCGAGCGGGCAGCGCCAACCTCACGCCCGTCTATAAGGAGATCCTGGCGGACATGGAAACTCCCGTCTCGGCGTTCAAGAAGATCGCGGTTTCGGGAAAAGGGTTTCCCGAAACAACGAACCTGGATTACTCTTTCTTGCTGGAGAGCGTCGAGGGTGGGGAGCGGATGGCGAGGTATTCGTTCCTGGGCAGCGGCGCGAGCCTGGTGATAAAGAGCAAGGGCCGGCGCCTCGAAATTACACGCGACGGCTGCCCGGAGAGTCTGACCCTGGAACCGGGCCGCGATGTCCTCGATGTGCTCAAAGAGGAAATGAGTTCGCTGCGCTATGCGCCCGACCCGGCCCTGCCGAAGTTTTGCGGAGGCGCGGTGGGTTTCATCGGCTACGATGTCGTCCGGTTCTTCGAGGAACTCCCCGATACGACCGTCGACGACCTTAACCTCCCCGACTGCACTCTCATCTTCACGGACGCTCTGCTTATCTTCGACCATGTTTGCCACAAAATCAGGGTCGTCTGCAACGCGCGCATCGACGGCGATCCCGGCACCGCCTACGACCGTGCGGTGGCCAAAATCGATGCCCTCATCGAAGCGCTTCGCGCTCCCCTGGAAGGGCATTATCAGAAGCGCACCGATATGAAAGACGAAGTAACATCGAACTTCACGCGCGAGGATTTCGAGAAAGCCGTATTGAAGTGCAAGGAATACATTGCGGCGGGGGATGTCGTCCAGGTCGTGCTTTCGCAGCGATTCAGCCGGCCTGTGAGCGCCGATCCTTTCGATGTCTACCGGGCTCTGCGCAGTCTCAACCCGTCGCCTTATATGTATTATCTCTCCTATGGCGAATTGAAGCTCATCGGCTCCTCTCCGGAGATTCTGGTCACGGAAGAACGCGGGAACGTGAGCACGCGACCTATCGCCGGGACCAGGCCCAGAGGGGCAACGCGCGAGGAAGACCTCGCGCTCGAGAGGGAACTCCTCAAGGACGAAAAGGAACTCGCCGAACACATAATGCTCGTCGATCTCGGTCGAAACGATATCGGCCGCGTCTGCCGCTACGGCAGTGTCAGCGTTGATGAGCTAATGGTGATCGAGCGTTACTCGCACGTGATGCATATAGTCTCCAACGTCCGAGGCAGGCTGAGCCTGGACCGCGACCAGTTCGACCTCCTGCGGGCATGTTTTCCCCGCCGGCACGCTCTCCGGAGCGCCTAAGATCAGGGCGATGGAGATAATCGACGAAGTCGAGCCGACGCGCCGAGGCCCCTATGGCGGGGCCATCGGTTATTTCAGCTACTCGGGAGATATGGACACCTGCATCACCATACGGACCATACTCATTCATAACGGGACCGCTTACGTGCAGGCGGGCGCGGGGATTGTCGCCGACTCGGACCCCGCAACCGAATATCAGGAGACGCAAAACAAATCCATGGCAATGCTCAAAGCCATCAGCGCCGCGCAGGCCGGGCTCGAATGACGCAGAGCCAGTGCTGAGAAACGGGTAACGAGTAACGAGAGGGGAGGTGGCTGCCTCCCTCGCCTGGGTGGCGATTTCCGAATCGCCACCCAGAGAGGGCGTCCCTTCCCGACTTTCGACTTTCGACTTTCGACTATCGACCGTTTGTTGTTTCGGGAAACCCTTTTCCCGAAACACCAGGCACGAGGCGCCTTACCGGTGTTTCGGGATTTGAGTGGAGCGAACGCGGAACGGAAATCCCGAAACGGGGCGCAGGCTGCTGCTCGACGCGCAGCGTCCCTTCCCGACTTTCGACTATCGACCGTTTTCGTGGAGAAAACCTATGATATTAATGATCGACAACTACGACAGCTTTACCTACAACCTGGTCCAGTATCTGGGTGAGATGGGCCAGCATCTCAGGGTCTTCCGCAACGACAAAATCACTATCGACGAGATGGAGGCCATGAAACCCGACCGCATAGTGATATCGCCGGGCCCGTGCACTCCATCCGAGGCAGGTATCAGCATTGAAGCCATCAAGCACTTCGCGGGGAGGGTCCCCATTCTGGGGGTCTGCCTCGGGCATCAGGCCATCGGCCAGGCATTTGGCGCGGAGGTCGTGCGGGCGCAGCGGCTGATGCATGGCAAGACCTCTCTCATTCACCACGACGGGCAAGGCGTCTTCAAAGACCTGCCGAACCCATTCGAGGCAACGCGTTATCATTCGCTCATCATTCGCCGCGAGACCATCCCCGAGTGCCTCACCATCACCGCCGAGACCGACCAGCGCGAAATCATGGGCGTCCGGCACAGGGACTACGATGTCCAGGGAGTGCAGTTTCACCCGGAGTCGGTCCTGACCCGTGAGGGCAAGAAGCTGCTGGCGAACTTTGTGAACGCCAACGGGCGGTCCGATGGTCGGATGGTCTGATGGTCTGATAGCCGAAGGGAGGCGCGGCCTGGTGGGCGACGCTATCCGGCTATCAGACCATCTGGCTTTCCACTTTCAAGCCATAAGCTGGCCCCGGGTCTCTGCTATAGAGTTCCCGCGTTTGCGTTCCAGGCATAAATGTTTTAGAATTAATAGTCCTGAACGCTTACGACCGATCCAGGGTCTCCCAGGAAGGATACGACCCATGAAGCGACTTATAGCAATCGCGCTCCTTATCTCTGGGTATATTTGCATTCCCGCTGCTGCCCGCGCGCAGACCCAAGCCGCGCGGATCATAGTCGCCGGCAAGCAAACCTCAACAGACCCCGCCCCGATCTTTGACGGTACCCGTGTTTTGGCGGGCGTGGATATTCTTAAGTCCCTCGGGCTGACCTACAGCTTGCCCGGTGGCAACAGCGGCAAGGTATCGTTTGTGACCCCGGATGGTCAGACCCAGGAGCTTCGAAATCGAAGAACTCGACGGAAAGCCCATGGTGCGAATGGATCAGGTCGCCGCCGTCGTCGGCGCGGATGCCGCGTGGGACGCATCCAGCAACACCCTCATCCTCAAGGCCCGGCTGCAATCCGTGGAGTTTGCCGATGGAGTGCTCAAGATCAACGCTTCACTTCCGGTCAGCGTGACCGCGCACACCTGGAACGGCAAACTGATATTCGATGTGGCTCACACCACCCTCGCCTGCGCGGCCAGGGAGATTTTCATCGGCGACCCGGCTGTCTCGCACGCCAGACTCGGCCAGTTGGACCCCGACACCGCCCGCGTGGTCCTGGACCTCACCAGGCCTGTGGGTTACAAGGTGACGAGCACGCTGCCCTCTTCCGAGGTCGATATCGCGGTCGGCGAAAATCTGCCCGGCAACCGCCGGCCCCAAGCCGGATCAGGCCGTCAATTCCACCCAGCCGGAAACCTGCACGGTGACGAGCGTACGCGTAAACAGCGTAGACGACAAGCGATTCGACCTCGTGATAGCGACCTCCAGACGGCCTGAGGTCACCGCCGAGTACGGGATAAGCCCCCCGCGGGTGGTCCTGACCCTGCCCGGAGCAAGCCTTTCCGATTCGGCCGGTAAGTGCGAGGGGGACCCATGCTCTTCTCTCGGCCGTCAAGTGCTCGCCGGCGCCCAACAGGGCGGGCGAGCGCATCGAGCTGGACCTCGCTCGAATTGCCACGTACAGCATCAGCATCGATGATTCCGGCGTTACGGTAAGCATTGCGGTCCCCAGCAAGTCCGGCGGCAAGCTGGCCGGCAAACTGATAGTGGTCGATCCCGGCCACGGTGGGCGCGAGATCGGGGCGCACAGCGGAGATGTCTACGAGAAAGCGATCAACCTCATGCTGTCGCACGCGCTGGTCGACGCTTTGCAGGCGGAAGGGGTACACACCATCCTCACCCGCAGCGCTGATGAAGTGGTGAGCCTGGCTGCTCGCCCGCAGGTGGCTATCGATAATAAGGCTGACTTCTTCATCAGCACCCACTGCAATTCCAACGGCATCGCCGGCAGCGCCACGGGGATAGAGACCTACTACCACAAACAGGAACCAAGCGCCAAGGCCCTGGCGTATGCAGTGCATGAGGGTGTGTGCCGCCACACAGGGATGTGCGACCGCGGGGCCAGGAGCGACAGTTCGCTTTATAGCTCCGGGCTTGCCGTGCTGCGGCGCCTGGAGAATACCGACATTCCGGGAATCCTCGTAGAGTGCGGTTACATAAACAACTCGGCGGACCGCGCCAAGCTCCTCGATCCCACTTACAGAAAGAACCTCGCCGAGGGCATAGTGGCGGGTCTGAAAGCATACGTGGAAGGCACGCCGGTAAGGTGATGATACGTCGATGACTAGAGCTAGGAAGTTTTCTTCAAGAGTGTTCGGGCTGTTCGCGGTATGTCTGCTGGCATTCGCGGCGGCGGGAGCGGTGGCGTTTTACGTGGCGCGCGTGGCAAGCGCTCCCCAATTAGAGCAGCCCAAGCCCGCCAGTTACCCGCCCGCGGTAATCACGCCGGTGCAGACGCCGCGGACAATCGTTATCTATCTGCCGGTAAAGAGCAAGAACGGCGTCTACCTTGCGCCGGTCACGAAGAAAGTTACCTCCGGCCCGGCGGTGCTCGACGCGGCGATGACCGCGCTGCTGTCCGCAAGCAAGTCCGGCGAGGCCGCAAACCTCATTCCGAGCGGCGCGCGGCTGCGCTCGCCCGTAATGGTCAAGAACGGGGTCGCCATCGTGGACTTCAGCCGGGAGTTCGTAAACAATTTTTCGGGTGGCTCCGACGAGGAGGCTCTTACGTTAAACTCTATCGCGCACACACTCGTTAATAACAGTGGCGGCAGCGTGCAAAGAGTGCAAATACTGGTAGTAGGAGAGAAGGCCGAGTCGCTGGGTGGACATTTCGATCTGGGTGAGCCTATTGTGCCCGATTCCGCTCTGCTGCGGCCCGATAACCCCTAACCGGCCGGAACCGGATTTAATCGCGAAAGCGCGAAAGTGTCCGAAGTGGAAACTGCCCGGTTTTTGCCGGTGTATCGGGAATCTTGTTCCCGATACGCACTTAGTTTCGGGAACAAGATTCCCGAAACACCTGAAATCGCGAAAACGCGAAAGTGCGAAAGCGCGAAAGTGTCCGAAGTGGAATCTGCCCGGTTTTTGCCGGTGTATCGGGAATCTTGTTCCCGATACGCACTTAGTTTCGGGAACAAGATTCCCGAAACACCTGAAATCGCGAAAACGCGAAAGTGCGAAAGCGCGAAAGTGTCCGAAGTGGAAACTTGCCGGTTTTTGCCGGTGTATCGGGAATCTTGTTCCCGATACGCACTTAGTTTCGGGAACAAGATTCCCGAAACACCTGAAGTGCGAAAGCGCGAAAGTGTCCGAAGTGGAAACTGCCCGGTTTTTGCCGGTGTATCGGGAATCTTGTTCCCGATACGCACTTAGTTTTCGGGAACAAGATTCCCGAAACACCTGAACGCGAAAGCGCGAAAGTGCGAAAGTGTCCGAAGTGGAAACTGCCCGGTTTTTGCCGGTGTATCGGGAATCTTGTGCCCGATACGCACTTAGTTTCGGGAACAAGATTCCCGAAACACCTGAAACACCTGAAAGAGGTTTCCCGAAACAACAGAGAGTTGAGCGTTGAGTGTTGAAGGGGATATCTCACTTCCCTTCACTCAACCCTAAACTCTAAACACTCAACTCTTGCCGGTGTATCGGGAATCTTGTTCCCGATACGCACTTAGTTTCGGGAACAAGATTCCCGAAACACCTGACACCTGAAACAACAACAAGATTCCCGAAACACCTGAAATGTAAGCTCGTCCGTTTCGGGAAAGGGGTTTCCCGAAACAACAATCTTGTTCCCGATACGCACTTAGTTTCGGGAACAAGATTCCCGATACACCTGACACCTGAAACAACAACAAGATTCCCGAAACACCTGAAATGTAAGCTCGTCCGTTTCGGGAAAGGGGTTTCCCGAAACAACAAAACGCGAAAGTGCGAAAGCGCGAAAGTGTCCGAAGTGGAAACTGCCCGGTTTTTGCCGGTGTATCGGGAATCTTGTTCCCGATACGCACTTAACACTCAACTCTCGGAGAGGATCGGATTGAGTTCGTTTTTGCCGGTGTATCGGGAATCTTGTTCCCGATACGCACTTAGTTTCGGGAACAAGATTCCCGAAACACCTGACAACAATCGCGAAAGTGCGAAAGCGCGAAAGTGTCCGAAGTGGAAACTGCCCGGTTTTTGCCGGTGTATCGGGAATCTTGTTCCCGATACGCACTTAGTTTCGGGAACAAGATTCCCGAAACACCTGAACTTGTATAGGATTTCAGTTGTAAGATACTAAACTCTAAACACTCAACTCTTGGAGAGGATCGGATTGAGTTCGTTTGTAGGTGTTTTCGATTCAGGTCTGGGCGGCCTGAGCGTGGCGGCCCAGGATCATGAGGATACTGCCGGATGAAACGGTAGCGTACTTCGCGGATAGCGCTCACGTTCCGTCCAGGGGAGCGGCCGCTTACGGAAATTCGTGAGTTCGCTCTCGGGATAACCCGTTGTCTGGCCGACCGGGGAGCAAAGGCCGTGGTGATGGCGTGCAACATGTCCAGTGCGGTGGCGCTCGACGCGGCGCGGAAGTGCTGGCCCCAAATCCCCGTGATCGGAGTCATCGAACCCGGCGCGAGGGCGGCGGTGGAAGTCTCGGAGGGTTCGGACATCGGGGTGTTGGCGACTACCGGGACCGTCAGAAGTGGGGCCTACACAAAGGCCGTCAGCGATATCGACCCATGGATAAGGGTGCACGAGCAGGCTTGCCCTAAGTTCGTGCCCCTGGTGGAATCGGGAAACGCCGGCAGCGAGGAGGCCGAGGCTGCCGCGCGCACTTATGTCGCTCCACTGACGGCTGCCGGATGCCGGACGATAATACTCGGCTGCACTCATTATCCATTCCTTCGCCGCGCAATCGAAGCCGCGGCGGGACCCGATGTGAGAATAGTCGACCCGGCGGAGGAAACCGCCCGGACGCTGCAAAGCATACTCTCGGCCCAAAATTGCCAGCGGCGACTCCGGGTGCGAGGGTCACACGTTCTATGTCACCGGCTCGCCGCAAGATTTCGCCAGCTTAGGCAGCGCATTCCTCGGCAGGCCGATCGATTGCGTCAAGCACGCCGAATGGGGAACTCAATTGACAATTGATAATTGATAATTGCAGCGGCATGGCTCCCTAATTGTCAGTTTCCGATGGGTAGGGATCTCCGAATCCGGTTGCTACAACCAAGGTTCCGGGGTTCGGAGACCCCTATCTGGCTCTGAGGTGGCGATTCGGAGATCGCCACCTCTCGGGTTGTCAATTATCAATTATCCATTATCAATTCTCCAAAGGAGATCTGCATGATTCGTCTCGACGGGCGAGGAAACGACCAGCACAGGCCCCTGAAAATTACCCGGCATTACCTCAAGTATCCGGAGGGGAGTTGCCTTATCGAAATGGGTGACACGAAGGTGATTTGTACCGCATCCGTGGAAGATAAGGTGCCGCCTTTCCTCAAGAACACGGGCCGGGGATGGGTGACCGCCGAGTCCGGAATGCTGCCCCGGTCGTGCGAGACGCGGACCCAGCGTGAAGTGACGCGCGGCGGCCTAAACGGAAGAACTCGGGAAATTCAACGTCTGGTCGGCCGCTGTTTGAGATCGATTACCGATATGAACGCCTTTGGCGAGCGGACTGTAATGCTCGACTGCGACGTTATCCAGGCCGACGGTGGCACGAGGACCGCATCGATCACCGGCGCTTTCGTGGCTTTCGTGGACGCCTGCGCCCTCATGAAAAAGGATGGCATTTTGAAGAAGATGCCCTACAGCGACGTGATGGCGGCTGTGAGCGTCGGCGTGGTAATGAACGAAGAACTTCTGGACCTCAACTACAAGGAAGACTCCAGCGCTTCCGTGGACATGAATGTGGTGATGACCGCGGCCGCCGGATCATCGAGGTGCAAGCGACCGCCGAGGGCGCGCCGTTTACTCGTAACCGTTTCAATAACCTTATCGACCTCGCCCAAAAGGGCATTCTCGACATAACCGCACAGCTGAAGAGCACGCTTGCGGATGTCCTGTGAAGAGATTGGTGGCCGCGACCAAGAACCCCGGCAAGGCGCGGGAGATCGCTCGGGTGCTCGAGGGCGCTTCTTTTGAGGTGGTGTCACTCGCGGATTATCCTGGCGCCCCGGATGTCGAGGAGACCGGCGCGACTTTTCACGAAAACGCGATCCTCAAGGCAAGAGTGTACGCTCGCTATACGGGAGAACTGACGCTTGCCGATGATTCCGGTCTTGAAGTCGACGCGCTCGACGGCGCGCCCGGCGTCTTTTCGAGCCGCTTTGCCGCGTCGGACCCGGAGCGAATTGAGAAGCTGCTGGCTGCTCTCGCGGACGTCCCCGACGAGCGCCGGACCGCACGGTTTCGCTGCGCAATCGCAATAGCCGACCCCCAGGGCCGCGCAACAACCTGCCAGGGGAAACTCGAGGGCGTGATCGCTAGAGAGCCGAGGGGGAACAACGGCTTCGGCTACGACCCGGTATTTTATGTGCCCGATATCGGGAAGTGCCTCGCCGAGCTGCCGGCCGATGAGAAAAACGCCATCTCCCACCGGGGAGAGGCGCTCTCCGCCGCGAAGAAGCTGCTGGAAGGCTATAGGCGCTTAGCGCCCTCCTAGAAACAATTTGTTGTCGCTAAGGCGGATTCGACGGCGCACCGCCTTTGGGTTTTCCGCTTTATGGTTGTTAAGGGATGGCCGATGAGCTATACTTGCTTTGCCTGGGCGGAGGGTAGGGCAACGCTGGGGAGCTCTCCCGAGCCGACTCAGGTGTTGTTCAAGGGATGGGGGTGGAAATCTCCGCCCCCTCCAAATCATCCCTTAACAACCGAAAAGCGAAAAACCCGACCGCCTGCCTTGGTCAACTGCCACCGTAAGGTGGCCACTTTTCCCCAGGGAAGTCCGGGGAAAAGCGTAGTATCTTACAACTGAAATCCTATACAAGCTGTACTGAACTTTGATATGGAACCTCGGATTTCAGTTGTAAGATACGTAAGAAGAAACCACCGACCTTCCGAATCACGGAAGGGCCGTATTGATTTTCCGGCGATGGCCTTCTTGGTTGCGGCTACGCCGCTTTAGGGATAGCTGGATGGTTTCTCGGGCGTTCCCGCCGCATAGGTGTCGCAACGGTCAACCCCCTCCCACTCCCCGCGCCACCGGCGAATGCTCCAGCGATGCGAACCAGGCCGGATCGATATCCTCGAAAAGCGAGTCGCGTTCCTCGCGGTAGGCGAGTATGTCGAGTTCGTCGGGGCTGAGCTGCTCGCCGGCGTTGACGCGATCCGCGAGGTCGGCGAGCTTGCAAAAGCTGTCGTAGTGCCAGTTGAGGCGGAGGTCGGCGTAGTCCGCGGATGTGCCGCTGGTCAGGTTAAATTGCCAGTCCGATGCCTGCAACAGGAACAGCTCGCGCGCCGCCTGTTTGATGAGCCTGGTCAGTAGTTCGTTGTCGCTCTCGATTTTTGCCAGCTCGCGCATTCGATCTTCGGCCTGGTAAATCAGTTTCCAGGTCCATTCGGTGCCCTGGTTCAACCAGACCCAGTGGAATCCTCCCTCTCCCCAGGAGCCTTCCGGCAGGTCGATCGGGGTGGGGGAGGCGTGCGCCACGAGGGCCTGGCTTCCCGTGGCGGCGTTTATCTCGGGGTCCGCCGCCGCGAGCCGCAAGACCGATTTCAGCCAGTCCACCCCTTCGAACCACCAGTGGCCGAAGAGTTCGGTATCGTAGGGCGCGCAGATCACCGGGCTTGCCCCAAGTCGCTCGCGCTGCTCCCGGAGCACCTCCCTGATGAGGCCAACGAAGTGATGCGCGTGAGATTCCACCATTTCGCGGGCGCGGTCCGGGTCGTAATCGGCCTTTTCTCCCAGGTCCACTCCGGATCCGGTTACGCGGTGGTATCTATGCCCGCTGGGTACGCGCTTCCTGTGAAACTCCAAATACGACTGGTCTCCGGGGTAACCCACCGACGCGCTCCAAACCTGGTGCCCGGTCCGCGGGTCCCTGGCGAACACCGCAACGGGATCGGCGGCCTCGCCTCTCCCGGCAATATAATGCGCCTGGTAGATGCTCACGTCCTGCCGGCCCGGTGTGGACTCGCGGTTGAACTGGTCCCAAAGTTTCTTCAAGGCGGGAAACCGGTCCGCATAGACACTGCCCGCCGCGCCCTGGGCGGCTCCAGCGGTGGAGTCGCCGCCTTCGATCTCCCATCCACTCAGCAGATGGGACTCGATCATAAAGTAGCGCAGCCCGTTCTCTCCAAGAAACTCCTCGACCCCCTTCCTCAGGTAAGGCTGGGGTGAGGCGCCGTCGGGAGAAACCGGATAGCCCCACGAGTATCGAGGCCGGTATGCGCACTCCGGCATCCAGAATCCTCTCGGATCGGTGCCGTAATGCCGCCGGTAGGTCTTGACTCCCTGCTTGACCTGGGCCTGGAGGCTGGTATCTTGAGAGAGCAGCGGCATATAGCCGTGAGTGGCCGCGCTGGTGATGATTTCGATGTGGCCTTCGTCCTGCAGGCGTTTGAACGCCCCGACAATCGACTTTCCGTATCTGACGCGGAAGTTGCGAAAGACCCTGCTGAACCGGTCGTGCCAGAAGCCCGCCAGATAAGCCATGTGTGCTTGTTGGTTCGCTTCGAACGCGGCTTGATCGCGCCGGGCCGCAAGCATTCTGTCCTGCAGGTGGCTTGTGAACTCGTACACGAATATAGGGTCGGCGAGCATCTCGGTGAGAACGGGTGTTATTCCGATGGTGATGCGCGGCGAGATTCCTTGCTCCACGAGGTCGTAGAGCGCATCCAACAGCGGCACGTAGCACTCGGCCGCGGCCTCCGAGAGCCAGTCGGCGCCGTGCGGAGTCCGTCCGTGGCAAAGCACATACGGCAGATGGGTGTGGAGCACGAGCATGAAGCTTCCAAGGGGCTGCTTATCAGTCAATTGAGCGGTTCCTTTCGCGGGGAAGTCCAAAGTCCAAAGTCCAAAGTCGAAAGTCGGAAAGTCGGAAAGTCGGGGAAGACCTCAGCCTGACCGATGCCGATTTGCAAACGCTACGACTCCCCTTGCCGGCAGTCAAAGTGTACCACCCCAGCTCATCAATGTCAACGAACCCACTATGCCGCGGGAACTCGAAAGCCTCTGTTCGGAAGGCAAGTGCCGAGCTGTCGTTCCGCCGTATAGGAGTGTTGTGCGGGCGTTTCGGGAAAAGGGTTTCCCGAAACAACGGAAACTTGCGTTCTGATGGTTTGGGCTGAGCAATTATCGGGTATAATAGCTCAATTATGTGGCAGGCGCTGGCTAAGGCTGGAAAGGCAGGTGCCGCGGTGAAGTCTTATCGAGCGCGGTGGGTGCGGAAAATCGAGAGGAGGGAATTCTTATGAAAAAGATTTGTGTCAAAGCGGTGGTTCTGGCCGTGGCTATCGCGGCCGTTCTCGCTCCGGTTGTCGCACTCGCTCAGGAGGATTGGGTAGGGTGGATGAGCTGGACTGTACAGGCCGGGAACTATACGGCAGGCTGAGTGGCTGCCGGACGGTTCCAGCGTGGCGCTGGACTTGGAGCAGGTGGACAAAATTTGCGCCCGGCAGAATTATTTCACAATTTGTGAAGGCGTTTTCGATCCCACGGCTCGGCTGATAATTTACGCGCCGCCTAATTGTGCGCTTAGGCGCTTCGAGCCGATAGACGTGTCGGGAACAATAACCACCCTGCCCGATGGCAGCGCGGCGGTTGTTCAGCCGACGGTGGTGGGCTACTGCGATAGCAACGGCCTGCTGCTCTACGACTGCCCCATAGCCAAGGGCGCGGACGGGCCTACGCCATGGCCGTGGAAAGTCGACCTGTCGACGCCGAACGTGACGGTGATGGCGATGGGCGTGACGGCAGGCGGAGCGCAGCGCCGCGCGATGGACGATGATGACGATCCAGGGGATCCGGTCACCTCCGACGAACCGGCTGCCGTTCAGTGCTCCTGCATCGACGACGCGGTGGCCGCCTACGATCCGGCGAGTCGCGTGCTCGTGGAGCTGCCGGCGGATCCCCTTGCGAACCCAGAGGACACGCAGTTCGATCTGTGGGAATTCGACAGCGAAGACAGCCTGGCGGTCTACTACGGCGGCTCGGGCTCGATCCAGAGCACCGATATGGTAAACAATATCGTGGCGACCATTCAGTCGGACAGCGCCGGCGACTCATACTGGCTGGAGGTGGATTCCGGGCCTAACTGGCAAGCACAGGATTGGGTCGGCCAGGTCCAGTCGGCTCCGACAGGGTCCGTTGCCTGGGCCAAGACGTTCCAGGACGGCGCCACCCTGAGCGCGGATTTGGCCAACAAAGTAGTAAGCAGGACATTTCCATCGCTGGGCTACTTTTACGTGGAGGAGCCGGGGCGCTCGTGTGGCATCCAGGTGGACGATCCCGCATCGGCCGCCGCGTTGCAGATCGGCGAGGTAGTAACGATCCAGGCCGGGGGCCAGATGACCACAGTC
This sequence comes from uncultured bacterium, assembly GCA_963823885.1. Taxonomy (GTDB): domain Bacteria; phylum Armatimonadota; class UBA5829; order UBA5829; family UBA5829; genus CAWGNL01. The sequence continues at coordinate 66,446 of CAWGNL010000058.1, read as the reverse complement.
GATGGCGAGAGGGCCATCGAATACGAGCAGGGCGGCGACACCGAATGGATTTCCTCGGGCAATGCTCCCTGGCCCGCTTGGCCTAAGCGAGAAGGCGTTAGGCGGAGGAAGCGCAAACCAGTATACTTCCGGACCCGTTGGCGCCAAAGGGCTGAATAATGTTGGCATGCTGGTGAAAGTGTGGGGCACCATAACCAGCGCGGACTCCAGCGGGTTTTACCTTAACGATGGGTCCGGCCTGACCGACGGAACCGGGCCAAAGGGCGTGAAAGTAGTCGGCGGCCTGGTGGGATACCAGCCCTACGTACCCGCCGCGGGAGATGTGGTGGCCGTAACCGGCATATCCGGCCTGGCGACCTACGATGCGGCCTACGGCCTTGCGTCCACGATACGGCTGGCCAGCCCCGGCGACCTGACCGTCATTCAGGCCAACGGACCGCCCAACGGGGTCGAGGTCCAGACCACCGGCGAGGACTCCGCCGGCCTGGGCAAGCTTACCGTCTACTGGCGGCCCGCCCTCGGGGCGACGGGTTACAACATCTACAGGGGAACCACTTCGGGCGGAGAAAGCTACCAAAGCCCCGTGAACGGCGGCACTCCCTGGGACACGCCGAGCTATACCGGCAGCGCCACATTCGCATTCACCGACACCGGCCTAACGTTCGGCCAGCAGTACTTCTACACCGTGAAGGCGGTCCGGAACGGCGTGGAAAGCGCGCCGTCTTATGAAGACAGCGACATCCCCGACTCAGACGGAATCCCCTGGGACAGCGGTAACGCTTCCTCCGTAATCGCGGCGGTGGAGACGGTGGTGGGCGTGACGGCGGATGTTGTAGCAGCGCTTGGCCCGGACGGCACCGTCTACTCCAGTCAACAAGGGGTTCTGCGTCCTGGCGGATCAGTCGACCTGGGAACCATCCAGCCCGGAGGTAACGTGCTCCAGTTCTCCAACGGAAGCAGCGTCGCCTTGACCGATGACGGCGACCTGTTGGGAGATGGCAGCGGGACATCCGGTGTGCAGATCATGTCGGTACCAACACAAAAGCAGAACAACGCCGACGGGCCTTACCGGCGCGTAAGAAGCCAGCCAACGTACACAGGCTCCTGCGGATCGTTCTGCCCCGGCTGGGAAAACCAGATATATATGTCGCTTGGTGCGCTGAAGGATACCTACTACACCTACCTCGGCAGCCGCTCGCAGCCCGTCACTAACGGGCCCGTACAGGAAATAGATGCTGGTCTTCAGTGGAGCGGGGCATACAACATGTACAACCCCTACTTATTCCCAAAGCTGAAAAGATCGGATGGCGATCTCATCGAGCGCATCGTTCGCGCCAACACAGCAGCCGACGAGGTTCGACACGTCCCTCTGCGCCACTATCAACATGACCTATGCTCTCCAGCCGTACCTTCTTTCGCCGGGCAGCTTGGCAGTTCTCTTCATCGATGGGTATAACCAATACTTCGAGGAGAGCACAGTACTCGTCACTAGTCCAACTTCGCTCAAGTTGTCCACCGGTATGATGAAGCGGGCGCACTCGATTGCCCAGGGCGGAGTTCAACGGGCCAGGTCTACCGGCTCCTATTTCCTGAACGCGGCGTTCTCCAATGGGGGTCTCCGCGACGCCAGCGGCAACTGGTGGAGTTGGACCAGTGCTCTAACCGCTGACCAGGGCTCGTACCCATTCCCGAGTTCCTCCGTGCAGTGGACGATCCCGTCGGGCTGCGAGTATTACGCGGAAGATTACATAACAATCTATGCGAATTGGACCGACACGAGCGGAGGGCAGTAACGTGAAGGTTGGAGCAGTATTCGCAGCCGCGACCTCACTTGCAGCGGTTCTGGTGTCGATGTCCGCGTGGCAAACACGGGGATATACCCGTGGCGGGGCGGCCTTTGCCGCCCCGCCGTCGGAGGCCAAGGCGCGCGCAAAACGGGCCGATTCGGTAATCACAGTCCCTCTGCCCAATAGGGAGCCGGGGCAGGTAGACTTTCCGGTGTCCGTCACGTTATCCCCCAACGGCAAATGGCTGGCTGTTGTGACAACGGACGGTTTGCGAGTTCGGAATATGACAACCGGGCGGTGGATCAGGCACCTCGGCGATGCGTACGAGTCCGCTCGTTGGAATCCGTCGAAGCCGATCTTAATTGCTCCTGACGGCTCAGCGGCTAAGCCTGACTTCTATATGGTCCGTGTGCCCAGGGGGAAAAAGCATCAACTGTTTCGCGGTGATCCTTATCCCTTCGCGTGGACGACGACAGGCATGGTGTGGCAGTGGGGCGTGGTGGATTTCGCAAAGTCGGATGTCCACGGCGCCGTCTCGCACAACCTCGGACTCAGAATTCCCTGGGAACATGGAATTTGGTCACCCGGCGGACCTAACCCTATGATGCAGCACATGTCGCCCAGTGGGCCAAATGACGAGCTGGCGGCGGAATTTGAGTTCCCTGGCAAAACCCGGGGATGGAGCGCCTTCGGTACTGGATGGAGATGTACCGAAAAATGCCGTGGCACAGGGGGTGGGCGCGCTGCGGCAAAATCGTTGAGTCTGCGGCCTGGTATTCGCGCGATCCGAACTGGCTAGGCGACGGTCGGCTGGTATATCTGCGAATCTACCCCGCCCAGTGGACGAGCTATTCTACCAGTAGCAGCACACCCAATCCGAAGGGCCTCACCGCACGGAACAGGGCGGAGCTATGGGTATGTCGCGCCGATGGGAGCTGTCAAAGGAAGATCACGACCCTCTGGGATCTTAGGCCCATGGAGGAGCCGCCAATCTCGGACTGGATTACAATCGACCGACAGGGGAGGAACGTCTACTACATAAGCGGCAAGGATATACGGCGGATGCGGGTGAATGTGGGGCGGTGATGGGTAAGGTGGTGCGCGGCGTCAGGAAAGCGCCTCCCTTGATTGTCACGGGACGGAGCTGTGCAAGGACACCGGCTCCTACTTCCTGGATGCTGCGTTCTCCGGCGGAGAGGTCCGCAACGCCAGCGGAGAGCTGGTGGAGTTGGACCAGCGCTCTAACCGCTGACCAGGGCTCGTACCCCTTCCCCAGCTCGTCCGTGCAGTGGACGATCCCGTCGGGCTGCGAGTATTACGCGGAGGATTACATAACAATCTATGCGAATTGGACCGACACGAGCGGAGGGCAGTGATATGAAGGGTGGAGCAGCCATTGCCGCGACTTTGCTCGCGGCGGTTGGTGTCTCAACATCCGTGTGGCATGCAGGGGATTGTATTTCCGGCGGGGCGGCTCTTGCCGCCCCGCGAAAGGGAAATCCGAGGGCCAGAGCCCCGGAGCCAACCCGGCAAAGCGATGTAATAGTCACTCTGCCGGCGAGACCGGGGAGCATCGGAGCAGACTCAGTTACGCTGTCGCCGAATGGCAGGTGGTTAGCCGTCACGGCTGACTTCCGGCTTCACATCCTTGACGTTAAGACCCGCGGATGGATAAGGCGTCTTGGTAGTTCATACAGTTCCGCTCGATGGCACCCGACGAAACCTAAGCTGATCTTCCCTGGTGGATCCAACGACAAACCTGACTTCCGTATGGCTAACTTGGCGACGGGAAAAAAACGTCAACTGTTCCGTGGTGATTTCTATCCGTTCGCGTGGACGAGGATTGGCATGGTATGGACGTGGGGTGTGGTGGACCTCGCGAGGTCTGATGTGCATGGCGGGGCCACGCGCAACTTCGGGCGCAAAATCCCCTGGAATTATGGCCAGACGGGCCTGCAGCATCTGTCACCCAGTGGACCGAATGACGAGCTGGCGGCGGAGGGACGCTCCGCGCAGAAGGCCCATTACGGGCCGGTGGCGCCACCGCAATGGACGGAGACGTATTGGATGGAGATGTATCGCAGGGTTCCGGGACGCAGGCAATGGGTGCGTTGCGGCAAGGTCGTACCCGGACCCAGCGACGTGTGGTACCCGCGGGACTCGAGCTGGCTCGGTGACGGCCGTCTGGTCTATCTGCGCATCTACGCCAACGAGTGGGCGCCGGCCCACGTGAACGGGAGCGCGCCCAATCCCCAGTTTCCCACGTCGAAGAACCGCGCAGAGTTGTGGGTGTGCAATGCCAACGGAAGCTGCCAACGGCAGATAACGACCCTCTGGGACCTCCGGGTGTATAACCAGAACCCAGGCGCGGACTGGATTACAATCGACCGGCAGGGGAGGAATGTCTATTACATAAGCGGCAAGGACATACGGCGGATGCGCGTGAATATCGGGCGGTGACGGGTAGGTGATGCGCGGCGAGGGGAAATGGAACAACCCATGCCGGCGAGGGTGCGTAACCGGACAAACAGCCTCATGGATTTGGAGCTACTGAGTTTCCGCTACTATTGCCCCATCGTGTGGCGGGAACTCGACGGGCTTCATGCCGAGGACTGTCTCGGCTTGTCGTTCCGGCGCACAGGAGGCTCGTGCGGGAGTTTCGGGAAAAGGGTTTCCCGAAACAACTGAAAACAAGGATTTCCTTCCCCGACTCTTCGACTTTTGACTTTCGACTTCCCTTCGTGTAGCATGGCGGGGTGAAGCAGAGAATTCTGACTAATCGAAGACGAAGCCGCCATTGCCGAATCGGTCGCCTACTCGCTTGTGAGGGAGGGTTTCGACGTTGAGACGGCCTCCGATGGCCTGGAGGGGTTGTCTCGTTTCCGCGGTTTCTCGCCCAACCTCATTATCCTGGACTTAATGCTGCCCAAGCTCAGCGGGCTCGACGTGTGCCGCACCATTTCGAAAACAGTCCTGCGTTCCTATCATCATGCTCACCGCCAGGTTTGAAGAGATCGAACGAATAGTCGGCCTCGAGCTGGGCGCGGATGATTATGTTCCCAAGCCATTCAGCGTTCGTGAACTGGTCGCGCGCGTAAGGGCGGTGCTGCGCCGCACCGAGGCCCCGCCCGCCGAGGAGCCGGCACCCAGCCTCCAGGCCGGCGGCATCAGCGTAAACCTCGCCAGGAGGAGTGTCACCGTGGAGGCCAAGGAAGTGCACCTTCCCCTCAAGCAATTGGAACTGCTGAAGGTCCTCATCGCAAACAAGGGCACGGTTCTGTCACGAGAAGAATTGTTCCACCAGGTGTGGGATGCCGAGTCGCATTACGACAGTGGTGCGCTGGATGTGCACGTCCACTGGCTGAGGGAGAAAATCGAGACCGACCCTGCCAATCCTCGCTATATACTCACCTTGAGGGGAATCGGCTACAAGTTCGCCGACGACTGTGAAAAGTAATCGCGGGAAGACAATCCCACTATACCCGGGTCTGGCAGCGGTATTCGCGGCCATCGGCTTGGCGGCCGCGGCCCGTTGCCTGTACTTGCGCCTGCCTGCGCTCGCGGGGTGGCTGCTGCTGTTCGTGATGCTTTTCGGGGCGGGGGCGGTGTATGTGAGGTGGCTCGCCGCGAGGAGCCGCAATTTCGGCAAGCTCGCCGCTGTCTTGAGGGAGATCAGCGGCACGGGCTTGCGGCAGCCGCGCAGGGCGCTGTTGGAGCAATTCGGCATCGACCTGGTGCGGGCAATGGACCGTCTGGACTCCTCGATGCGGAAGCTGCGGAGGGAAAAGAGCCGCGCGGAGATGGTGCTGGCCAATATGGCCGACGGCATCGTAGCCGTGAACGGCGAAGGCATTATCACCCTCTTTAACAGGGCAGCCGAGCATATCTTCGACGTGAAGAGCGAGAGCGTGCTGGGCAAGAAAGTGGAGACCGTCGACCTTCACCCCGAGCTTGCGCGGATGGAGTACGCCTGCATCGCCGGCGAGAAGCCGGGGGAGGCGGAAATCAGGCTCCCCGGCTGGCCCGAAAGGGTGATGGCGCTGCGCTGCGCGCCCTGTCAATCGGAGGATACCCGCTCCGACCGCGCGATGATTATTCTTCACGACGTCAGCGAGATCAGGCAGCACGAGAAGAACCAGAAGGAGTTCGTAAGCAACGTCAGCCACGAACTCAGGACTCCTTTGACCGGCGTGCGCACCACCGCGGAAGCTCTGCTTTCGTACGGGATGTCGGACGCAGAACTGCTGGATCGGTTCTTGCGGACAATCATCGAGGAAAGCGACAGGCTCTCGGCTTTGGTGGAGGATTTGCTGGAGATCGCACGGCGAGACTCCGGGCTGGTGGAGTTGAAGAAATCGGTCGTTGTGCTGGCGGATGTGGTGAGCCGCGCTATTTTGGTGATTCGCCCCCAGGCCTTGCAGAAGGAAATTACCCTGGAAGTCTCGGTGCCGGATGGTCTGTCGGTCTACTGCGACGAGGGTCAGGCAGTCCAGTTGATCAGGAACCTCGTGGACAACGCGGTGAAGTACACTCCCGGGGGCGGCACGGTGACCCTCAGCGCGATGGAGGTCGAGTCCGGGGTGTCGATAGCGGTTTGCGATACCGGAATCGGAATCCCCCACGGGGAACTGGAGAGAATCTTCGAGAGATTCTACCGCGTGGACAAGGCCAGATCGAGACAGTTGGGCGGGACGGGGCTCGGTCTTGCGATAGTGAAAGACACAGTGGTGTCTCACGGCGGCACGATAGAAGTGAAGACTCAGTTGGGAAGGGGCAGCACATTTACAGTGACACTGCCCGGGAGAGGATAGCGGATGGCGGATAGCCTCTGATGTGGCATAATGCAGCACCTTGTGTACGTTTTGGGTTGCATCCGTCGGGGTAATGAGGTAAACTATTAGTGTCAGGCCGCTGATGTCTTACAGGAGGAATGGAAACAATGTTACCTCGGGCTATGTCGGTAGAAGAGGCAGCCAACCATTTTCACGTTATGCCGCGCACGGTCAGGGCGTGGATCCGTTCCCGCAGGTTGTTCGCCACCAAGATAGGGAAGCAGGTCCTTCATCCCTGAGCCAGGGATCCGGAGGGCACTGCTAGCTGGGGAACCCGAAGAAGCCGCCGCGTCGGACAGCGTTAATCGGGAGGAGTTGGTCCGGGAATTCGTCTATGGCGTAAGGATCAGGATCAGCCCAACGCAGATGTGGGAGGACAGGAGGCAGAGAAGCGATCGGAGACGGGCTCAGCTTGAGAGGTGTGCCCAGTGTCAGTAGTGCTGGATACTAGTGTGCTTATCGACTACTTTGATGAGAACACGAGAGGCAGACAAAACACCCAGGTAAGAAAAGAGAGACTCGACCGCATACTGAAAGATCACGACGGTTACATCGAGTTCCACGAGCGCCGCCGAAGCCCTGTAATGACCTCAGCGAGTATCCGCAAGACGCCAGCTACGATATCCTGCTCGGCCATATTCGCGCCAAGTCCGCCGTATGCACGGTTATTGATGCGGCATCCGACGTGCGAATGCTGCAAAAAGCCGCTGAGCTGCGCGGCTTGGGAATCTCAACTGAATCCGCGATGACGGCTGCCGTTCCCGCCGCACACCTGCCCTCCGCTCTCTGCTATAGAAAGAAGCAACCGAGCTGGGGGAGTAGCTCGGTCGCCTCTTTCGCTTGGGAGCGGGAGTCAATGCGGTAAGGCTGTTTAGCCTAGCAGGCGAAGCCTGCGCAAGCCCACTCCGGCCATTCCCAGCCCTGCAAGAAGCAGGCTGGTTGGTTCCGGAACGCAGTTGTGATTGACATTGTTAGTGCCACAGAAAGAGCTCGATATGACGTCGTTGCCACAGTCCGGCCTCCACGAGGCGTCAAACGAGTAGTTAGCCCCAGTCAGACCCAGCGTTGCCAGAGGCACGCTGACCTGATAGGCGTAGAGCTCCGCTCCGTTGAGGATCATGCCGGTGTCCGTGAAGGACACCGCATCGGACCCCACACTCGTGCCGCTTCCGGAGACGAAAAACGCCGTGGAAGCGAGGCAGTTCGGCGACAGGCCGGAGTGGTCGACGTGGTCCCACTGCGGGTTCAACTCCACGTCGCCCTTGGTGCCGGTGTTTCGCGCGTTGAGGCTAGCGATGCTGCCGTTAGACTCATAGATCTGGAACTCGGGCTGATTGGTGGGGCCCAGATTCCAGGTCAGGTTGCTTACCCTCATACCGAGGCCGTAGGTATTGGTTCCCACGTCGATCTTGAGATCGCCGGGTCCGAATTGCCTGCTGCCATAGCCGATGTCACCCGCGGTGAATCCGTTTTGAGGGGACCCCGTGATGACCTCGAATAAAGCATTCGTACCATCGGATGTGAAAAACAACCCGTCCGTTTGGCACTCCGCTGATTCGACATAACCCGCGCCAGGCGAGGCAGCCGCGAATGGCCCGTACCAGGACGAGTTGACCTCGGTGTACTGGTAGCCGCCAACCACGTACTGAACGTTGTTGCCCACGCCGCTGAATGTTAACTGGGGAGAGCCATCGTAGCTCTGTGATCCCACGTTGATTCCCCAGAAGCTGTAGGCAAGTGCGTTCACGCCCAGAGACGCGAACGCGACGGACCGCAACCGCGACCGTCAGATACTTTCTCATCGTTGTTTACCTCCATTCGTCTCTGCTGTGTGTATCCGGCCGAGAACCGTCGTTTGCGGTTCTTCTATTGTGATGTCAGCCCGGTCTTGCGTGTCGCGAACATAGCGACGACGCCGCCTACCAGGCTGACTATACTGGTAGGCTCCGGCACTGCGCCCACGGTCACGGGACGCGAGAAGCCGGAAGATATAATGTCGTTGCCGCAGTCAGGACGCCACGATGCGGTCAGCGAGGTGTTGCCGGAGTCGGTTCCGAACGCCGTCCAGGGGACGGTGACCTCGTACGCGTAGACTCCCGCGCCACCGATAGAGATGCCGGTATAATCGCACGACACCGATGCCGCTCCGGTGTGCGCGCCGGACCCACTGACGAAGAACGCCGAAGCGGCGTCGGAGCCGGGCGCCAAATCCTGATTGCCGGCGCGGTCCCACGAGGGATCTAGCTCCACATCGCCGAGAGTCCCCGCATCGCGAGCGTTAAGGCTGTCCGTGCCGCCTGCTGCCTTGTAAATCTGCAGATTGGCCGCGGTTGTGGTGGGGTCGATATTCCACGGCAGGCCGCTAAGTCTCATTCCGACGCCGTAGGTGTCGCCGCCGATGTCGATCTTCAGGTCGCCGGGTCCGAACAACCGAGTGCCCGTGCCGCACTCGGCCGCGGCATAGCCGGTCTGCGGGGTGCCGCAAATGAGCGTGAAGTATGCATATTGCGAGTCGGCTCTGAAAAACAGGCCCTGCGCATCGGACTTTTGGCTGGCGAGGAACCCCACGCCCGGCGATGCCGCCGCGAACGGGCCCTGCCATGTGCCGTCAACACTGGTGTATGGGTACGCGCCCACCACAGCCTGCGCTCCCGACCCCGACACGCCGGTAAATGAAAGGCAAGTCGAACCGTTATAGGTTTGAGTGCCGAGGGTGATTCCCCAGAAATCGTACACCGGCGCCGGCGCACCGGCCCCGACGAGCGCGATAAGCGAGACAAATAGAACCGACTTTTTGAACATATAGCCCCCTGATTGGAAATTGGAGATTAGAGATTAGAGACTGCTCCCGAACAGGGAGGGTGCAATATTTGCGCCCCCGGCACTCTCACAATTACCGGGGTGCGCAAAAACAGGCAATCTATACAGCACAAATAAAGGAAGTTTGGCGCGGTAGTTTAACATGTAAATAGGTTGAAGGTTACAAGGTTAAAGGTTGGGAAGGGACTCCACCAGCCCCGATCGATCTATGCGGCGGGAACGGCGACTCAAAATTCCAAATTTTGAATTTTGAATTGTGAACTTTGAATTAGGGAAGGGACCACCGGCCCGCGTAGGGGTTCCCTTCAATTCAAAATTTAAATTCAGAATTGGAAATACCCCCTTCTAACGTCTAACTTCTAAACGGGGGCGATAATATGGAATGGAGCGGCATCGCGCTGTTTTACTTTGTGTGCCTGGCGCTGGGTTTATTGATGGCACTGCTTGGGGCGGTGTTCGGGGCGGCGGGCGGCCACTTTCACTTCGGCGGAGCGCATGGGCTGCACTTGGGTGGCGAACTGGGCGGCCACGGGCTCGGCGTTGGGCACGGAGCGCATGTTCAGGATAGGCCACGGGGCTCACGTTGACGTGGGTCAGGGTCCGCATGCGCACGCTGGGGGAGGGGGAAGCGAGGAAAATGTGGCCGGCGCCAGCCCGCTCAATGGGATTACAATCGCGACGTTTATGGTCTTTTTCGGAGGCTCGGGCCTCCTGGGTGTGTGGGGTTTCAAGCTCGGGCCGATCGAGAGCGTCGTCTTCGCGGTTCCGACCTCGGTCCTGGTGGCGGCGGGCCAATTCGCGCTGTTTGTCAGGGTCTTTGTCAGAGCCCAAGCGAGCAGCGAGGCGACTTTGTCCGAGACCCTGGGATCCGAGGCCGATGTGATCGCCACCATCCCGGCCGGCCACGTGGGGCAGATTACTTATGTCATCAAGGGCAGCCGCTACACCGCGCCGGCGGTTTCGGCGGACGGCGGAGGGATCGCCAGAGGGGCCAGGGTCCAGGTGGTCAACATAAAAGGTCTTACGTTCGTGGTGAGGGCGCTACCGTAGGGGTCAACTTTTCCCCGATGTTTCGGGATTTCGGGCTGATCAGGTCCGACGAGTCAGGCGAGGCCAAAATCCCGAAACACCGGGGGTGGCGGCCGGTCCCTAACCGTCAACCGACAACTATTTTCGAAGGAGGCATCGTTTAAGTGAGTACCGCAACAAATCATTACAGCCGTGGCAGTGGGAGCGGTCATAGTCCTGCTGCTGATTATCAAGTGGATGTCGAGCCTGTACCGCAAGGTGGGGCCGAACCAGGTGCTGATCGTTTATGGCAAGAGGCACAGCGTTCGAGACGCGATCTCGGGCGAGCGCGGAATCAGGGGTTTTCGCATCGTCAAGGGCGGAGGCACGATTGTCTGGCCGGTCATCGAGACCTACCAGACGCTTTCTCTCGAGCTGATGACGCTGGATATCAATACTCCCGCGGTTTACACGGTCCAGGGCGTGCCGCTGATGGTCGAGGGGGTCGCGCAGATAAAGGTCAAGGGCGATGATACGTCGATCATCACGGCGGCGGAGCAGTTTCTCGATAAGACCCAGGCCCAGGTCGCCGAAATCGCGCTCCACACCTTGGAGGGCCACCTGAGGGCGATCATCGGAACGATGAATGTGGAGGAGATCGTCACCAACTGGGACCAGTTCGCTCAGAGAGTGCAGGAAGTCTCGGCGGTGGACCTGGCGAATATGGGTCTGCAGGTGGTGTCGTTCGTCATCAAATACGTCCGTGACGACAAGGGCTACCTGGAAGCGTGGGGCCGGCCTCGAATCGCGATCGTCAAGCGCGACGCGACGATTGCCGAGGCGGAAGCCGAGCGGGATTCGACCGTCAAGTCGGCGCAGGCGCACCAGCTTGCCGCCACCGCGAAATACGAGGCCGATACCAAGATCGCCGAGTCGGACCGGGATTACAAGATGAAAGTCGCGGACTACAATGCATCGGTCCAGCAGAAGACGGCCGAATCCGATCTGGCTTACGATCTGCAGAAGTTCAAGACTCAGCAGCTTGTCAGGCAGGAGGAAATCCAGGTCCAGGTCGTCGAAAAGCAGAAACAGATCGAGCTGCAGGAAGAGGAAATCCAGCGCAGGGAAAAGGAGCTGACCGCGACAGTCGAAAAGCCCGCTCAGGCCGAGCGCGCCAAGATTCAGCAGTTGGCGGAGGCCGAGCAGTATCGGCTGCATACCACAGCCACGGGCCAGGCGGAGGCGACCAGGTCGGTGGGTCTGGCCGAAGCCGACGCCGCCAAGGCAAAGGGTCTCGCGGACGCGGCGGTCGTGGAGGCCAAGGGTGTGGCCGAGGCGACCGCTATGAACAAGAAAGCCGAGGCCTGGCAGCAGTATACCGAGGCCGCTATCTTCCAGATAGTCGCCGAGAGCCTGCCGAACCTGGCGAGGGCGGTTGCCGAGCCGCTCTCGAAAATGGAGAAGATGGTCGTTATCGGCGGCGGTGGCGACGCCGCGGCGGGCGCATCCAAGGTGACTCAAGACGTAGTAAACGTGGTCGCGCAGCTTCCTCCGATGATCCAGGCTCTGACGGGCCTCGACCTCGCCGATATAATCAAGCGCATCCCCGAGCAGGCCAGGCGCGCCGCCGCGCCGGCGCCCGTGGCCGAAGGCAAGAAGCAGCCGGTGGCGAAGGAAGCGGAAGCAACGAGTGGCGAGGAACAGGTAACGAGTAAAGAGTCGAGTAAAGAGTAACGAGTAACGAGTCCGGACGCACGCGGCGGGTGGCGACCTGCGAATCGCTACCCGAGGTCCTATTAGCCCCAATACCGTTCACTTAACATGACGGAAGGGATTTAATCGCGAAAACGCGAAAGGGCGAAATCGCGAAAAGGAACTAACCGCGCCTACGGCGCGGGCACGCTGCGCGTGAAAGATAACCCTGTCGCTAGTGTGTCATTTCGAGCGCAGCGAGAAATCTGCTTTTTTGGGTGTGACACTGCTGGATGAAGAAGACATTTCATGTGTATATAATGGCAAGTAGGTCGCGCACACTTTATGTGGGTATTACGTCTGGTTTGCTAAGACGAGTGTACGAGCATAAGCACAAGTTGGTACCAGGCTTCACGCAGCGATATAGAATTGATCGGTTGGTCTATTTCGAAGAGCACAATGACGCAGCGGAAGCGATCACCAACGAAAAGCGGATCAAAGCATGGACGCGCGCAAAGAAAACGGCGTTGATCGAAAGCACAAATCCGACCTGGGTTGACCTCAGCGAGGATTGGTACGAAAAAGCAGATTCCTCACTGCGTTCGGAATGACACGCGCGTTACGTGCTCTTGGAAACGAACATGGGAGGTTTCACGCTCAAAATGAGCTATATTTTCCTAAGAATGGACTAAGCCGGAGAGGCACGGAACTCTCGGTATTGGACTCCTTACCTATCAACGGGTAAGGAGCGCATAGCTGTCATTCCGAACGAATGTGAGGAATCTCAACCTTTCGGATGGGTCTGACGCACCGGAACAAGAATCCGGGCGCAGCCTTGAGATTCCTCGCTACCCGCTCGGAATGACATATGCGGTGACATGTTACTCACGGTTCGTGGGCTGTTACTATCCCTTTCGCGTTTTCGTAATTTCGCGCTTTCGCGATGAAAATCTGGTTTGTGGACTAGCAGTCGCGGTGAGCACATTGACGCATCGCTTCAGGTCTTGGAGCAAGGTGTTGGAGACTCGCGGGTCTAAATGTCAGGAGCTCGCGGGTTGCAAACCCGGGGAACTGGGTCCGGCGTTCGGAAACGCCGGACCATCGGGGCTGAGGGGCCGGCCATGCGCGAGAGATCCCGATTGACGACTGACGACTATTTTCGAGGGAGGAAACATGACTCTGGATGAAACCACGGTCCAGCGGCTGACCGACGAGACCGTGGAGAAATACAGAAAATACGTAAACCCCGGCATTGCCTCGATACTTTCTTTCAGCGGGTTCGATGTGCCCGAGGAGAGGGCCGAGGGCTGTTATATCTGGGACATCGCGGGGAGGAAGTTCCTGGACTGCGTGGGCGGATACGGCGCGTTCAGTCTGGGGCACCGGCACCCGAAGGTCGTCGAGGCGGTAAAAAAGCAGCTTGAAAAGGAGGCCCTCAAAAGCCATTTCTTTATGTCGGTCGAGCTGGCCGAGGCGTGCGAGCTGCTGGCCGGGGTGCTGCCGGGGGATATCACATACTCGTTCCTGTGCAACTCCGGTACCGAGGCGGTTGAAGGGCGCCCTCAAGTGCGCGCGCATTCATACGGGCAGGCCGGAGTTTATCGGAGCGGTGAACGGTTTCCACGGCAAGAGCTTCGGCAGCCTCTCGGTGTCGGGGCGCGAGGTCTATAAGCAGGCATTCCAGCCGCTGCTGCCGGTGACCCGGCAGGTACCGTTCGGCGATGTGGGCGCGCTGGCAAACGTCGTAAGCGACCGGACCGCGGCGGTGATCCTGGAAGTGATTCAGGGCGAGGGTGGGGTGATCGTCGCGCCGGACGATTACTTTTCCGAGGTCCGCAAACTCTGCAACGAGAGCGGGGCGCTGCTGATTTTCGATGAGGTCCGCACGGGTTTCGGCCGCACGGGCAGAATGTTTGCATCCGAGCACTACGGCGTTCAACCCGATATCGTCACAATGGCGAAGGCGCTTGGCGGCGGGGTAATGCCTGTCGGGGCCTTTTCCACGGCGCGGCGGTGTGGGAGTCGATGTTCGGCCAGAACCCATATTTGCACTCCACGACGTTCGGTGGGAACCCCCTGGCCTGCGCTGCTGTTATCGCGGCGATAAAGACGACCATCGAAGAGGGGCTGGTCGAGCGATCGGCGGCGCTGGGAGAGAAGCTTCTCGATGGAGCTCGGTCCGCTGCGGCGCCAGTTCCCGCATATCATCAAGGAAGTCCGAGGAAAAGGACTGCTTGCGGGTGTCGAGTTCGAGGATGACGATTTCGCCGCGCTGGTTATCGCCGGGTGTGGCAGGCGCGATCTGCTCGCGGCCTACAGCCTGAATAATCCCAAGGTCGTCCGCATCGAGCCGCCGCTCATCATAGAGGAGTCCGAACTCTCTCGCGCGGTGGATGTGATAGGGGAGTCCGTAGCCGAAACGGCTGATATGGTGGAGGGAATTGCGAGCTGAAATTCTGAATGTTGGTAATGTCCCAAGTTTGTTGCCCCGCACCATGGTCATCGCCAGGACAAACTGCCGATTATGATACTTCGCGGGCATACGCCCGCGAAGCATCAAGCTCGGAGGGTCGGTTGGGTTAATTCTATGCCGAAGCATAAGAGCCAACAACTTTGGGACGTTACCAAAATTTACAATTTCAAAATTCAAAATTTGCCGATGAGGTAGTCAATGAAGAAAGCGTTATTCGTATGGGGCGGGTGGGATGGCCACGAGCCCAAACAAACAGCGGATATATTTGCCGCGATTATGGCATCCGAAGGCTTCGAAGTGCAAATCTCGGATACTTTGGATGCATTTGTCGATCGCGACAACATGATGTCGCTCGACCTGGTTGTGCCCGCCTGGACAATGGGGTCCATTACCGGCGAGCAAGAGGCCGGACTTCTGTCGGCTGTCCGGAGCGGGGTCGGTATTGCCCGGCTGGCACGGAGGAATGGGCGATGCATTTCGGCAAAATGCCGGTGTCGGTTCCATGGTCGGCGGCCAATGGGTGGCGCACCTCGGCGGGAGTATCGATTACGAGGTAAATATCACCCGGCCTGAAGACCCGATAGTTCGGGGCATTTCGGATTTCAAGATGACCTCCGAGCAGTCCTATATGCACGTGGACCCCTCGAACGAATGTCTCGCTACTACCCCGATCGCGTCGGTTCCCGAACACCCCTACGCTAAGGGGTGCGTGATGCCCGCGGTGTGGAAGCGGATGTATGGCTCCGGGAGGGTATTCTACTCCTCGCTCGGCCACGTCGCGAGCGACTTCGATGTCCCGGAAGCGCGCGAGATTCAGCGCCGGGGAATGCTGTGGGCGGCGAAATAGTTATTTGCATGAGGGTAATAATGGATATGAGCGAGACATCAACGAAAATCGGAATCATCGGCTGCGGAAATATCAGCGGCATCTACTTGGAAACATGAAACGCCTGGAGGGGATAGAAGTCGCGGCATGCGCGGACTTGGTGCGGGAGCGCGCCCAATCGCGGGCGGAGCAATATGGCTGCACGGTTATGAGTGTCGAGCATCTCCTTGCCGATCCGGGAATTGGAATAGTCCTCAATCTCACCATTCCCGCGGTCCATTCCGAGGTTGCGCTGAGGGCGCTGGAAGCGGGCAAGCCGGTCTACAATGAGAAACCGCTTGCGGTTACTCGAGAAGACGCCAGGAATGTGCTGGAACTGGCTGAAGCGAAGGGCTTGCGGGTCGGCTGCGCGCCGGATACTTTCCTTGGTGGAGGCATTCAGACGTGCATCAAGCTCATCGATGACGGCGCCATCGGCGAGCCTATCGGGGCGACGGCGTTTATGATGTGCCACGGCCACGAAAGCTGGCATCCTGATCCTGAGTTTTACTACAAGGCGGGTGGGGGGCCTATGTTGGACATGGGGCCTTACTATCTTACGGCTCTTGTCTCTATGCTGGGCCCCGCGCGGCGCGTCACAGGCTCTGCTCGAATCACTTTCCCTGAGCGTCTCATCACCAGTCAGCCGAAGAACGGGACCAGAATCACCGTGGATATTCCGACGCACATCGCAGGCATTATAGACTTCGCGAGCGGTCCGGTGGCCACGATCATAACCTCGTTCGACGTTTGGAGTGCCGAGCTCCCGCGCATTGAGATATATGGCGCGGAAGGCACATTGAGCGTTCCCGACCCGAACTCCTTCGGCGGCCCCGTGCGAATATGGCAAAGAGCAACGGGTGATTGGGCGGAGGTGGAGCTTACGCACGGATACGCCGGAAATAGTCGCGGGTTGGGAGTGGCGGATATGGCCGATTCGATCCATTCCGGCAGACCGCATCGGGCAAACGGCAGCCTGGCATATCACGTGCTCGATATTATTCACGCGTTCCACGATGCCTCGTCGTCCGGCCGCCATATTGAAATCCGGAGCACCTGTGAGCGGCCCATGCCGCTGTAACGACTCAGTCTTCGTGTCATCCTGAACTCTTACGGAATGGAGCTTGTTTAGAAGACTCTTAGGTCCGAATTACCTCTGCGACGAATAGCCAACACGCCACCCGTGTTCGATTCCCACGAACCGATGCAGAAAAAAATGGCCGGGGTGAGTATCCCCGGCCAATGTGCAAACAGACGCATCTCTATCAGGTGAGTCGAAACGAAACCATCACAATTACATTATTGCTCACAATGTGATATTTGTCAACTGGCTGAGCAAGATTTCTACGCTTTTCCCAGACTTCGCTGGGGAAAAGCGGCCCCCTTACGGTGGCAGTTGACCAAGGCAGGCGGTCGGGTTTTTCGCTTTTCGGTTGTTAAGGGATGATTTGGAGGGGGCGGAGATTTCCACCCCCATCCCTTGAACAACACCTGAGTCGGCTCGGAGAAGCCCCCAGCGTTGCCCTACCCTCCGCCCAGGCAAAGCAAGTATAGCTCATCGGCCATCCCTTAACAACCATAAAGCGGAAAACCCAAAGGCGGTGCGCCGTCGAATCCGCCTTAGCGACAACAAATTGTTTCTAACAGGGCGCTAAGCGCCTATCTTTGTGAGAGCGGTATCCAACCTCCTATGCGGCGGGAACGAGAAATAGAGCGTCCGCTTCAACCGGCGCCTTCGAGTTCCCGCTGCACGCATAGCACTCACGTTGGGCAGATGCATCGAACACGCCCCTTCCCGCCTGCTGCTAACATACTCGATGGTGCGTGGGGAATAGACGCTGAGACAGCCAGCCCAGTATGACATTAGTGCCACAGGCCATACATAATGCTATGGCCCGTGGATGCAGTAGTGGCGCGTGCGTGTGCTCGGGGACCTCGAATGCGTGTCGAATGCGGTACCTCTGGCGAGTCGCCAGGGTGCCGCCAGCGGTCATTAACCACCCAGGCAAGACGGATGTGCCGGTCAGCGTGTTTAGTCGTCTTGGCTATTGGTGTCCACGCCAGGCAGTAATGCTGGCCACATATATACCATGGCAAAAAAAAGGCCTTGACAAGTTGAAAATAGATGTGTATACTGAAGATGTGTGATGGTATGCCAGCGCATTATTACGGACAGCATTAATGTTTAGATCAGTCAAACTGGGCGTCTTCGCGATACTGTTTTCTTGTGCATGCGTATACGCCGCACCATACGCCGTGGCGGATGCCAGTGTCCGGAAGCTGGATGGATCATCTGTCAAGGGGATTTCGCGTCCGGACCCGCCAAAGCTGGATATCACAAAACTCTATCTCGTGCAATCCGGTTCCGACGGCGCCAGGCCGTCCGGGTTTAATCACAGAATTCGATCAGGCGGCAGGGCGATACAGCCGTTTTCCGTTACAGTGGCAGCGACGGAGATATCTCTTATTACTGGAAGCGTCCTCGATCTGGCGACACGTCGGTTTTCGGCTCGGTGACTCTTAGAGCGAGGATGCGCGGGGACAGCGCGGTGGAGGTTCCGGTTGCTTCTTCCGCAAAAGTGCTTTGGACCGGCAATGCCACCTGCGTGGATAGTTGGTGGGAGCCCGCTTCCGACAAGGTGGTTTGTGTCAAGAAGTTCGTTGTTGGCGGCACTCCGGCGACGTTTCGGCATCGAGGGTCACATGGAGGGCAAGAGCCTGGTCTTTGACATAAGTTGCGACAAGCCGCTGATCGAGCACCTTGATCCCGGCACTTTCGACGCTCGGGCCAAGAAGAAGGTTCTAACCACATACTACACGGGAATAGTCAACTACCTGCCCGTGGAAAACATGTTTGTCAGTTCAATTTTGGACTGGAACAAATCGACCGCATCGCTGCCATCACTTACGCTGACGGATGCCACTTATAATGAATTGACGGACCACACTCGGAACTGTCTGCGGGAACAAGCCATATATACAGCAGCCTGGCATGTGGAAGAAACATTTCCGAATATTCCCAATCCACCATCGCCATACCGGGCGGAGGTTGGTAAGAGATTGTTCTTAGACGCGTGGGATTACGCGTTCAGCGATATGGACAAGTCTATCCAAAACCTCTCCGATTACGGCTTGCAGGATTGTGTAGAGCTGATTCACGTGTGGCAGAGAAGCGGCTATGACAACGCTCTTCCCGCTCATTACCCGGCAGCCGAGTCTCAGGGCGGTGATGAGGGCCTTAGGCATCTCCTGGCGACCGGAACCAAGGCTGGATATTTGGTGGGCGTTCATGAAAACTACATGGACTATTACCCCAACTATGAACACTACAATATAGACGACATAGCTCTTGATTCGGCGGGCAATCGGACATTAGCCTGGAATAATGGGACGTTTCAGTCTTACGGCGTGCGTCCCAGCGCACGAGTGAGACTTGCTTCTACCCAGTCGCCGGAAATACACCGGCGATACGGAACGACTGTCTGTTATCTTGATGTGCACGCTGCCACGCCTATCTGGATGTATACAGATTTTCGTTCGGGTGAGAAGGACGCGGCATGTTCCGAAGCAGCTTCAATGCCAATCGCGATCTCTTTAAGTATGAAAGAGAGACGCATAATGGCCCGGTGTTTGACGAAGGCGCTTTTCACTGGTTCTACAGCGGATTGCTAGACGGTGTGGAAGCTCAATTGGGCTGTGGAGAGTGGGGCAACGGCATGTCAGTGCCGCTTGCTGTAGACTTCGACCTGCTAAAAATCCATCCACTCCAGATAAATCGAGGCATGGGCTACTACGAGCGGTGGTGGCCCGACACTGCACTGGAGCAAGAACCCTCCATGAGCATACTCGACCAGTATCGTATGCAGCAGATGGTTATACGGCCATTCGGCATTTCTGGGGAGATACAACTGGGCCGTCTTGCCGGTGGCATTACTGGAGTATAACGTTGTCACACCTGTAGTGTCCCGTGGATCAGCGTCTACGGTGTGCGATATCAGCTATGAGATCGATGGCAAATGGGTTGATGGCTCCGCGGCAGCCAAGCTGGGCAGATGGGAGAGAGTCCGTGTTCGTTACAAGAACGGCCTCAGCATAACCGGGAACAATCTGGACACGCCCATGCGCCTTGGCAGCGAAACTCTGGGCAAGTTTGGATGGGTTGCGGATGGCGACGGAGTTCGGGCTTACACTGCCCTAAAGAACGGCGTCGTTGCGGACTATGCGGAAACCTCGAATAGCGTTTTTGCGAATGCGCGCAATGCAGCCGACTGGGATGTGTGGGGTTTTCGTCGCATCCGCCCCTCGGTGGAAAAGTTTGCGCAGACAGGCCCACGAAAGTTCAAAATGACCTACAAGTGGAATGTAAAAGATCCGTTGGGCAAAGATGTCACCTGCTGGGTGCATTTCAGCGGCAACTACGGCTATTGGAGTGATGAGGTCAGATTCCAGGAGGGCCATTCTTTGCCTTCGCAAGCGTGGAAGTCCGGCGACGTTGTGGAAGATGGCCCTCACGATGTAAGCCTGCCCGCGGACTTGCCCGATGGAGACTACACAGCAGGGATAATGCTGGTTGGCGATGGCCCACGCATTCCGCTGGAGGGAATGGATGACGGTCTGGAGCGAATCAAGCTTGGTATGATACACGTGCGTGAGAGTGGGCGAACCATTACTTTCGATCCCGAGACCGGCATATATGCGGACCGGGAACGCATCTTCAAATCCGGCCTCAATTGGGGCGGCAAGATTGTCGACTTCGGCACGGTGCGCACCAACGGCACTGTTATGATAAAACGCGACGGCCGCGACTGGGTAATGCAGTCATATCCCAGGGACGGCGGTTTCACATTGGAGTTGAGAGCAAGTCGATTCGGCGCCCCTTCGCGCATAAAGACGTCAAAGGGGGACATAGCGCCCGTGAAACGCAGGAACGGTTGGTGGCTGCTAAAGCTGAACGGCGCCAAGGAGTATAGGTGGCCTGCCGATAAGGCCGGACATTGACATTAGTGCCACTGATCATGCATAATGCTATGGCCAGTGGATGCAGTGGTGGCGCGTGCGTGTGCTCGGGGACTTTCGAATGCGTGTCGAATGCGGTATCCTCTGGCAAGTCGCCAGGGCGCCAGCGGTAATTAACCACTCCCGTGCAAGGTGAATGTGCCAATCAGCGTGTTTAGGGCTACATCTCAGTGTTGGTGTCATCCTGAACTTGATTCAGTATCTGGCGCCTGCAAAGGAGATGCTGAATCGGGTTCAGCATGACAAGGTACTCATCAAGAGTGATTACTTACGGCTCAGGTCTCCACGCCAGGCGGTGACGTGGGCCACATATACCACGTTGGCAAAAAAAGGTCTTGACAAGCTGAAAATACATGGTATATTGAGGATATGCGATGGTGCGCCAGCGCATTTTGACCGTTGGGTCAGTCAGGTTTAGGGCATTTGCGAGGCGCGGTAGATACTCGCCGGACAAAGAGAGGGTATTCACGTGAAATCTATTGAACACAAGGATGGCTTCACTCTCATCGAGCTGCTGGTGGTCATCGCAATTATAGCAATCCTGGCCGCGATTCTTTTCCCGGTGTTTATGAGCGCTAAAGATAATGCTAGAACGGCTACATGTTCGAGCAATATCGAGCAAATGGAAATGGCCATAACACTTTATGCGGGTGATAATAACGGGTGGATACCTCCACTTTGGCCCAATGGAATCTACGTGTGGGAGACTAATGGACTTCCATCGACGTGGAAAGACCTGATTAAGCCGTACATCAATGCCATATATTTGTACGCTTGCCCGGCTGATATTACTCCGCTCCCAACGAATACGCCCTGGATAGCCAACGACTATGGGTTAAACCCGGGCTTTCAAATCTTCAACAATAAAGGCGCGTGGAGGTATAACTGGCAACTCTACTACTGCGCGCCTATACCTTTGTCTCTGGTAACGAAACCAACACACACCCTGTTGATAGCTGATATTTATGGGTACGACGCTCAAGTATGGTACCCTGCCAATTACGTACTTTGTCATCCCACCCGCTGTCCCCGACGAAAACGGAATCATATATCCCAGGCACAATGGCGGAGCAAATGTGGGGTTCTGCGATGGGCATGTAAAGTGGGAGAGTGCCGGTAACATAGCTGCTAATTTCTTTATGTGGGTAAGGGCCAACCAATAGAATCTAGATTCAAGTGGAAGTTCGGGGCTTTCCACTTTCGACTGTTTTCGGAGGAATCGACCATGAAGACCTTGGCTTTACCACCATGTAATAAAAAATAAGCTTGGAGGGTTTCGGGATTTCCGGAGCGAATACGACGTTTGTGCCTTAGATAAACAATCGTTCGCTCCTCAAATCCCGAAACACCGGGGGGTGGCCGGTCCCCAACCGTCAACCGACAACTGTTTTCGGAGGAGTGACACTTCATATCAGGACGGACTCCCGATACGTGCCTAGGGTCAACGGCGAATATTGCTTTGATCCAAAGCTGTGGTGCGGAAATCTACAAAAGAAAGGAAGAAAAAGTGAGATGAAAAGATGCAAAACAATCGGTAAAATGGCAGTCGTGGTTGCATGTTTTTTGGCAATGACGATAACAGCCAATGCGGACACGCTTACTCTTGGCAATTTTGCCGGGGGGACGAATGGTTGGACAACAATCCAGCCAGCTTCCACGCCCGATACCATCACTTTTGACCTGCTGGAAAGCCCGATGGGCATGATCGATGTGACCTGGTATCCGCTTAGTGAAACTTTGCAGTATGATGGCTCGGTCAGTATTCAAAAGAGTGGAATGCAACCGGGCAGGCAAGTGACTTGGACACACTTGAGTTCACCGATTCTGTCGCGGCCAACGTTCAGGACTACCTGGTGTGGATCACGGCACACTTTGCTGCCACTGGGACAACGGGTACAGTTCCGTTTTTTCTGGCCGGCGGCACATCAATATCCGAGTCAGATGACAATAGGTGCCGCCGGCTTTGGGGTGAGCCAGGCGGCGTTTAGTACAATGGACTCTCTGTCATTTGCGATGACTCCGCTTAGCGCGACCAATGGGGCAGGAGGGGGGGCAGTTGTCTCCCCGAGCTGGACTTCGCTGTTGGAGCTATCAAACTCGTTTCCAGTACCTAGTGGTGACACGCTTACTGTAGGCGACTTTTCAGCGGGTCAAGACGGGTGGGCAGTCGTTGGGCAGGGTACGGACCCCGGTGCAGTTACAACGAACTTAGAACCTGGAAACGTGTATTACGAAATGAACTGGGCTTCCGCCAGCCCTCCGACGTTTACTGGCAGTGAAGTCGCTATCACAAAGAGCTGGAATGCAACCGGGCAGCCAAATTATTTCACCGAGTGTACATGTACAATAATCATGTATGGTTAAACGACGCGTGCTGGCAGTCGTATACCACGGCCACCTTTGCCGCCACGGGATCAACCCCATATACGGTTGGGCAATACTGGCCGGTAAACAGTCCGTCCATAACATACACCGCTGCTAACTTTGGGGTAAGTCAGGCAGTGTTTACCACGATGAATTCTCTGACTTTCTCTATGACTCCGGTTTCCGCGGAAAATACCGGTGGAACTGGTGATCTGAACTGGGCTGTCGCAAATATACAACTTATCGGAGTGGCAACACCGACGTTCAGTCCCGACGCGGGAAATGTGATCGCGCACGGGGGGTCAGGATTTGCGACGGTGACCATAGCTTGTACGACGCCTGGCGCGACCATCTATTACACTACCAACGGCACTACCCCGACTACAGCCAGCACTGTGTATTCAGGGTCGATTTCGGTAGCAGCCGTGGCGACGCTCGAAGCCATAGCGGTTACAAGTTACGCTCAGAGCCCTGTCAAGTCCGCTACATACGCGCTGCAAGCGGCCGCGCTGCCTGCGTTCAGTCCCGACGGGGGATGGTCTGGTGTGACATCGGCGGGGGTGACCATTACCTGTGCGACGTCCGGAGCGACCATCTACTATACTATTGATGGCACCACCCCGACTACATCCAGCAGTGTGTATTCAACTCCGGTCACGGTTACGGACGGCATGACGCTCGAAGCCATCGCCTATGCAACAGGTTACTCCGCGAGCCCAGTCAAGTCCGCTACCTACTTGATGTGGTGGTTTGATAGCTTCACAAGCGGCCTCTGGACCACCGGAGGCTGGAATGCATACAACTCAGCCACCATCACTAGCTCCCCAAAGTATACAGGATGCAGCTACTCGGGCGAGTTGTATGGCAGTACTGCCGTAATAGACAAAATCTACTCCACTGTTGGCAGGACCAATGTCGTGGTGTCATACTATCGTTATGTCACCACCGGCTCCACTAATCCGCAGTTTGTCGCCGATTGGTCACCCGCCGGAACCGGACAGGGTGGTACTAGCTACACCACGCTGGAATCGGGTGTCCAAAGTACAACTTGGACTCATGAGACTTTTACCTTGCCGACGAGTGCGAATGGCAACTCTAGCTTCGAGCTTCGCTTCCGGACGACCGGCAGCGGCGCTTCCAGCAGCCATTATGCTTGTATTGACGATATTTACATCGAGTCGACATCCACGAATTCTGTCCCCGCGATTACTACCCAGCCGACTGCTCAGGTGGCCTGCTCAGGAAGCGCGGCTTCATTTACAGTGGCGGCGTCAGGCAGTCCCGCTCCGGCCTATCAGTGGAGAAAGAATGGCGTCAGTATCTCCGGAGCAACCTCGGCAACCTACACGATCACATCCGCTGGGGCGGGTGATCCCGGCAGCTACGACTGCGTGGCCACCAATGCCGCCGGCATGGCAATATCGACTGCCGTGACGCTGACTGTAAACGCGGCTACGGTGATAACAACTCAGCCGGCCGCCCAGGCAGTGTGTCCGGGCAGCACCGCGACATTCACGGTGGCGGCGACAGGCACAGGCTCTCTTACCTATCAGTGGTATAATAGCAGCGGGCTCATCAACGGAGCCACTGGAGCGACCTATACAACAGGTGTCGCAGACAGCTACCATTGCGCGATCACCGACGCCTGCGGCGCCACAACGTCCAATACCGCGGCACTGACTACCTATGCAGCGCCGTCGATAACCTCGCAGCCGACCACCCAGACCGTGTGTTCGGGCACCCCCACGACATTCACAGTCGGGGCGCGAGGCACAGGCTATCTTGCCTATCAGTGGTATAATAGCGGCGGCCCCATCAGCGGAGCCACTTCAGCGAGCTACACAACAGCCGCAGTCGATAGCTACTACTGCGTGGTCACCGGCGCCTGCGGCGCCGCTACATGCAATAGCGTGGCACTGACGATCAGCACTCCGACGGTTCCCACGGGTCTCGGCGGCACGGCGTCAAGCGACACCGCGATCTCGCTGACGTGGACAGCCTCGACCAGCTCGGTGCGGACTGGCGGGTTATGACGTCTTCCGCAATGGCGCTCAGGTCGGCACGTCGGCCAGCGCCAGCTACTCCGACAGCGGCCTGCAACCGAGCACAAGCTACGCTTACACGGTCTCCGCCTACGACAGCGCGGGCGGTGCGTCAGCTCAGTGCAACCCGGTGAACGTGCAGACGCTCGACACGGCGATATGCGATGCCAAGCAGCTCGCCGATGGCGCATCTGTCTACCTTGCCAACAAGGTAGTCACCGCGATCTTTAACGGCGGCTTCTATATGGAAGAGTCCAGCAGAAGCTGCGCCATCTGGGTCGCATCGACAACCACGGTCGCGGTTGGCAACGTAGTGGCAGTGACGGGAACTCTTGCCACGACAACTAATTACGAGAGATGCGTCAATGCCACCGCGGTCAGCGTAACCTCCTCCGGTTCGCCGGTAAGTGCGGTTATGATGACCAACCAGAGCATAGGCGGCGCCGACTACTCCTACAACTCGACAACTGGAGCCGGTCAGAAGGGCGTGCAGAGTGGCACAGGCCTCAACAACATCGGCCTGCTGCTCGTCACAACCGGAAACGTGACATTCGCCAGCGACACCTACTTCTACATCGACGATGGCACGCATGCCACTGACTTCTCGATCTTCAACGGGATTAGAGTGATCTGTCCCGCTGGGACAGCCATGCCCGCGGCGGGTCATACCGTGAGCCTTACCGGCATCAGCTCGATTATGGCGGTCGAGAACACGGCATACAGGTGCATCAAGATCAGGAGTGGCTCTGACATCCAGATAAACCAATAACAGGATATGTTTAGTGTTGAGGGTTTAGAGTTTAGTGAAGGGACGATCTCTCTCTTCACTAAACACTCAACACTAAACGCAACACACAACACGACACAACACAATGGCGGGCATCAGACCCGCCAACAAGAAGGAGTAAAAAGATGAACGTATCTTGGCGAACGGTGCTTTGCGTCTCTTTGACGGCATTTCTTGTCATGGGCCTTTCGGCTGTATGTGCCGCGAGTCTGCAGCTTGACACCGATTTCGAGACGGGTTTGGGGCACAACGCCCAGCCTATTGCATCGAGTATCTTCGGTCTGACGTTTAGTTCCTTTGACGGCCTTGGGGACACATCCGACATGTACTTCGCCGACATCACGAGCGGCTGGTACAACGCGACAAGCGACAACGGCAGTTCGTATGAGGCTGGCGAGTATTATGTCGGTGGCAACGTCGCTGCTTTTGTGCCCGACCTGGGTTGGGACGGTAAGATTGCCTTTACGCTGGGCACAGCCAGCGCGGTGCAGTTAGGCTACTCCAGCGAATTCGACATCCTCCTGGACGGCTACGATGCTGGTGGAGACTTAGTAGCGACGACATCCGGCGTTCCGAACACGAAGAGCCAGGGCGGGACCGGTCTTGGCGAACTCAGCCTGACAAGCGCGCAGGCCAACATTTCCTACGTGGTGATCGCCGGCGATGGCGGCTACTGGATGGTGGACGATCTCTACTCGGATGCGCAGATGCCAGAGC
Source organism: uncultured bacterium (assembly GCA_963823885.1). Taxonomy (GTDB): domain Bacteria; phylum Armatimonadota; class UBA5829; order UBA5829; family UBA5829; genus CAWGNL01. Next base: position 40,043 of record CAWGNL010000058.1, on the reverse strand, counting down.
CGGGGTCCTTGCTTGCGCTTGGCGTTGGACTCGTGGCACTGGTTGGACTCGTGAGCAGAAGGCGGTCGTAATCGCCGGAAATTGTAACAGCCCACGGATCGTGAGTACGTGTCAGGGCATATGTCATTCCGAGCAAGTGACGGCGACGCTGTCGCCGTTACATTAGAAAGAAACCAGCCCCGGTGTTTCGGGAATCTTGTTCCCGAAACTGGGGAGTTTCTTAGGAGCAAGTGACGGCGACGCTGTCGCAGTTACATTGAAAAGAAACCAGCCCCCGGTGTTTCGGGAATCTTGTTCCCGAAACTGGGGAGTTTCTTAGGAGCAAGTGACGGCGACGCTGTCGCCGTTACATTGGAAAGAAACCCACCCCCGGCGTTTCGGGAATCTTGTTCCCGAAACTGGGGAGTTTCTTAGGAGCAAGTGACGGCGACGCTGTCGCCGTTACATTGGAAAGAAACCCACCCCCGGTGTTTCGGGAATCTTGTTCCCGAAACTGGGGAGTTTCTTAGGAGCAAGTGACGGCGACGCTGTCGCCGTCACATTAGAAAGAAACCAGCCCCGGTGTTTCGGGAATCTTGTTCCCGAAACTGGGGAGTTTCTTAGGAGCAAGTGACGGCGACGCTGTCGCCGTCACATTGGAAAGAAACCAGCCCCCGGTGTTTCGGGAATCTTGTTCCCGAAACTGGGGAGTTTCTTAGGAGCAAGTGACGGCGACGCTGTCGCCGTCACATTGGAAAGAAACCCACCCCCGGTGTTTCGGGAATCTTGTTCCCGAAACTGGGGAGTTTCTTAGGAGCGGGTAGCGAGGAATCTCAACGCTGCGCTTGGATTTGTGCTCCGGTGCGTGAGACTCATCCGAGCTTTGCGATTCCTCACATTCGTTCGGAATGACAGCCATGCGGTGGGGTACTCGATGATTCCTGAGATCTTACCGGAAATTCGCAAAAACAGAAAGGGATAGTGAAATGAAACAATGCAAGACAATCGGTAAAATGGCAGTCGTAGTTGCATGTTTTTTAGCAATGACGATATCCGCCAACGCTCAAACAACGCTTACTCTCGGCGATTTTTCGGGGGGTACGGATGGTTGGACAGTATCACAGCCATCTAGCACGTTCGATGTGATCACTACTGACCTGCTGGCAGTCCCGACCCGCTGGTATGACATGAATTGGCTGCCTGTCAACGGAGTTTATGATAGTACTGGCTCCGTCACTATTGAAAGGAGCTGGAATGCAACTGGTCAGGCAAGTGATTTCGACGAAATCCTGTTCACGGATTCTGTCGCGGCCAGCGTTCAGGACTACCTGGTGTGGGTCAGGGCCACCTTTGCCGCCACTGGGTCAACACCGTATGCAATACCGTTTTTTCTGGCCGGCGGAACATCAATATCCGAGTACTATGACAATAGGTGCTGCTGGCTTTGGGGTGAGCCAGGCAGTGTTTACTACAATGAACTCTCTGTCATTTACGATGAATCCGGATGCCGCGACCAATGGGGCGGGAGGGGGATCCAGTTGTCTCCCCGAGCTGGACTTCGCTGTTTCAGGTGTCGAACTCTATTCCAGTACTGCTCATGACACGCTTACTATAGGCGACTTTACGACCGGTCAAGACGGCTGGGTGCCCACTATCCAGGGCACGGGCGCGGATCAGATTACAACAAGCGTAACACCTGCAGCCGTATATTACGAAATGAACTGGGGTATTACGAGTATGAGCGGGAACCCCGACCCCAACGCCTGGGTCAGTATCCAAAAGAGCTGGAACGCAACCGGCCAGGCGCCACCTTCACCGAGTTCACGTTCAATAATCATGTATGGTTAAACGACGCGTGCTGGCAGGCGTATGTCACGGCCACCTTTGCTGCCGCAGGCTCACAACAATATATGGCCGCGTTTTATTGGCCGGTAAACAGTCCGACCAAGACATTCACCTTTGGTGACTTTGGGGTAACTCAGGCAGTCTTTACAACAATGAATTCTCTGTCATTCAGCATACTTCCGACTTCGCAAAACAATACTGGCGGTGCAACTGATTTGAACTGGGCTGTCGGAAACATAGCGCTTGTTGCTCCTGCCCCAGTGACCCACACATTCAACGGCACGGGAGGCGATGACACAGCGGCTATTCAGGCACTGGTTAACGGACTTTCCGCAGGCGACACGCTGGTGATCAATGGCGCCTCGCTTGTCAGCACCATCGCGCTATGGTATATGAGCGACGTCACCATACGAATAAACGGCTGTGTGAAGTCTGTCTTTACATCTCAGCCGACCAGCAAGCCTTATACGGGGGCCCCCAGCGGCAATCCTGTCTTCGGTATTTTCGGATGCAGCGACATAACTATCGCGGGCTCCTACATAGAGAACACCTACGACGAGGCGGTGGTAGCGTGTGGCACGACCGGCCTCCATCTATCCTGCAACATCTACGGAGCAGGAGTGGGAACCAACGATGGAATTTTTGTCTGGTGGTCCCCTCCTTCTAGTGGCCAGACTTACAGCGGCGACCCCCTTACGATATCGAATTGTGAGATCAAGAACGTATCTGTCGTGCCGGCTACGGGTTACGGGAGCGGCAAGGGGATTGACATTCAGTGGCTGCCGACTTTGGGAGGAACTGTGTCAAACTGCCGCGTCCACGACTGCGGAGGAGGAGGCATCTATTTATGGGCCGGCTACAACCTCTTACTTGAAGGAAACTACGTCTACAACAACTCCATGGACGGCATCCAGATCAACTGCAATGCCGTACTGGATGCCACCCAGCATTTCACAATTAACGGCAACTATGTCTTCAACAACCGGTCAGACGGTATTGACATGGACAACTTCGGCAACGCGTCAACAGCTCCCTACCCCAACTATGGCGTGGACGAAAACAACTACTTGTCTTACAACGGTTGGTGCGCTGGCGCCTCTACTCCCGACGGCAGTGGAGTCTGCACGTGCTGGTGTCTACAAAATATGCAGGTGCTGGACAACATCGCAATCGGTGAAAATAGAACAGGTATATTCTTCACTGGCTGCACGAGTTGCCTGGCCCAGGGCAATGTCATAAGCAAGACGTCGAACTCTCAGTCCAATGCAGGCTATGATTCGGCCGGAAACGGTGTCACCTTCGACACCAACGACTTGTACTGCAGCGTTTCAGGGCAGGCTACCCTGGAGGGTCAGGGCATAGTGTCGCTGACATGGTCGAATGATTTTATCAATGGAGGGACCCTTTCGCCGTCGGGGAGCCATTCGGGCTTGACGAAGACCAACACTCCCAAATCGACCTCCAACTATTATCGCTACTCGACATCAGACTCGAATAACTTCGCCGTCACCTTCGGCACGCCGTCTAGCGGCTACACAACCAGAGTGGTTGCCTGGACCAACGACAGCGCTGGCTCTTCCGTCACCCTGCCATTAACCGGCACGGTCAAGGAGACCACAATGTCCGGTCAGGTCTCCTACATCGTTTCGCAAGGCGGTTCGGTGACCGTGCCGCTCTCGTATTGTGCTCTTGTAATGTTAGACTGGGGACAAATCGCAAGCAGCAGCGTCAATGTCTCGCAGCTTTCGGCTCTGAAGTCTCTTACTGATTCGACGGGCGTAAACATCAATGAGCCTGTGGTTGTAACGGTCGGCTCCGGGGTGTTTTCAGACGGGAGATGCTACGTGGAGGACTCGAACAGATCTTATGGATTCGAGGTGATGCCTGGATCGGGCGTGACTTTGTATGACGGAGACGTGGTAATCTTCTCCGGGACGATGGGGACTGATTCCGATGGCGAGAGGCTGGTGAGTATAACTTCTCTTGCCAGCCAACAATCAGGAGATGAGCTGAATGCTTTAGGCATGGACGGTCGTATCGTCAATGGGTCGTCAGTGACCGGTCTTATGGTCAAGACGTGGGGTCTGGTGAGCTCCCGTGGCCTCAGACGGCAGGTCGTTCGTAATAAACGGCGGCTCCAGCGCATTAACAGTGATGTTGAGTGGCATTACAGCTACCAGTGGCACTGTCCCGACTGTGGGGCAGTATGTCGCTGTAACCGGGATTGCTGGTCTCTCCAAAAGCGGGACCGTGGTGACCCCTGTGGTCCGACCCGGTGGTGTATACGATATCGACATATTCTAGGCGAGTCGCAGTCCCCCGGCCCTGCCGGGGACTCTTGAAGTTTGACCAACAACTGCAAAGGGTGGTTGCCGCCATTGCGTTCAATCTCCGAGTGTGGACTGTCCGCTGCTTGCGGCGGGGTGCTTTATTCCTCTGGACTAGCCCGCCGGTTTAAGCGCCCGCGTGCCCTCTCTCCCGGATGGGAGAGGGCTGGGGTGAGGGGGAAAGCCCACAGCGCGGCACAAGCTCTTCGCGCTTAGGAGAGCGCATCATCCCCACGTAAGGGCCATTGTCACTCGCAGCGTTCCACCCTCACCCCCAACCCCTCTCCCGTGCAGGTCGAGGGGAGCACAAAGTTCTGGGCAAACGGGCGCTGCGTGAATTACGACTTCTATTTCAGAAACCGAACCAGATTGGAGTTTACTCCCAGGATGGACAAAAAACAACGTTCGCATCATCACAAAACGGCCCAGCAGGATAAGGCGCCGCTGAAACAGAAGCTCGGCTTTGGGCTGGGCGGCGCGAACGAAGTCCTGATGTCCAACGGCATCGGTAGTTTGGCCGGCTACGTTTACATGTTTTACCTGGGTGTAAGCCCCGTGCTTTGTGGCATCGCCGGAGCCCTGCCGCGACTTTGGGAGGCCGTCACCGACCCCGCCATAGGCTCTTGGTCGGACAATTACAGGTCGCGCTTCGGTCGAAGAAAGCCTTTCATAGCTGTCGGAACCCTTATCGCCGCCGCGTCATTTGTGGCGATATGGTTCGTTCCCAGAGGCTGGAGCGAGCATGCTCACTTCTGGTATCTGCTGGTCGGATCGGTGATCTTCTTTGGGGCGTACGCATTTTACAACATTCCCTGGAGCGCCATGGGATATGAAATGACTTCGGACTACCACGAGAGAACGAAAGTCATGGGCTACCGGACGGTCTTCTCTTCCATGGGCGGCTTGACGCTTCCGTGGTTGTTTGCGCTGGCGAAACTGCGCTGCTTTAAGGATACTCTGCAGGGAGCGAGATATGTCGGGTCGGGCGCCGCGCTCGTAATGATCGTTCTCTCGCTGTTCACGCTGAAATGGGGGAAGGAAAACTACAGCGTCCAGGTGGAAAGACAAGAACACGTTTCGCTGGTTCAGGGAGTGCGTCTTTCGATGAACAACAGGCCGTTTTGGGCCATTGTCGGCTCTGTGACCCTTATGATCATCGGAATGTGTCTTATAGGAGCGTTGGGAGCATATCTGACGATATACTACGTCTTCGGTGGAAATCAGAGGGCGGCATCGGTAGTGATTGGTTGGGGCGGCACGGCCTATCAGTTGATTAGTATTGCCTGCACGCCGCTCATAGGCTTTCTGTCCAGCAAGTTAGGCAAGAAGAATACCCTACAGGCGTTTCTCGGACTCGCGCTGATCGGATCGCTGTCAAAGTGGTGGTGCTTCACGCCGGCGCATCCTTATCTGACTCTTATTCCGAACCTGCTGATAGGTCCGGGTTTTGCGGCGGTGTGGATGCTGAATCACGCCATGATAGCCGACGTTTGCGACGTCGACGAACTGAAAACCGGCGCTCGGCGCGAGGGCTACTACGGAGCGGTATACAATTGGATGATGAAGCTCGGCGTTTCCGGATCGACAGGCATATCGGGATTGGTGCTGTTTTGGACCGGTTTTAGCCAGAAGCTCGGCGTCGCTCAGACCCCTCACACCCTGTATCTGATGAAGTTGTATCTGGTTGTACTTGCCGCGGGGGCGACCTTTGTGGCCATGTTGATACTGTCGCGATACAACATTAGCGAAGACGACGCCTATCACACTCGCGAGGAACTGGAATGCAAGCGCAAGTCCAGCGTCGCTCAGGAGGCGGATGTCCTACTAGTGTCTACTTGCATAAATAGCTAATAGTATTCTTGCCGGTGTATCGGGAATCTTGTTCCCGATACGCACTTAGTTTCGGGAACAAGATTCCCGAAACACCCGTTAAGCGCAAGTCCAGCGTCGCTCAGGAGGCGGATGTCCTACTAGCACATTCGTGCACAGAGAATTGAACGCCTTCCTCATCTGGTGGAACTTCGTAGAATCAATCGCGGCTTGACAAATAGCTGAACAGGATGATTGATCCCATTGCCTTCAATCTTCTGGACAAGTGCTCTCGTGGCAATTCTTGACATCTCATAAAAGTCCTGCGTCACCGTGGTAAGAGGAATGGCTGATGTTTCGGACTTGTCTATGTTGTTATAACCCATTATCGATAGATCTTCAGGAACTCGAATGCCGCGGGAACTCAGATAAGACATTGCCTCCAATGCAAGATCATCATTGCTGAAGAATATCGCTGACGGAACTTCAGGGGATGATAGAATGTCCTCCATTACAGCTTCTAACTCGGGGAGCGCGCCAGCCCCTGGAGTATTTAGTTGTCGCACACAGCCTTGCGAATACGGGACGTGACTCAGAACCAGACACTTGAGAAATCCTGTTAGACAGTCTGATAAACTCGTTCTATCGATTGGCCTGGTTACATAGGTGATCTTTCGATGACCTAAACCAGCCAGATGTTCCGTCGCCAATCGTCCGCCTTCCACGTTGTCCGCAACGACAAAATCTAAATCTAAATCCGGCGGGTATGAATCGATTAGCACAAATGGGAAGTCATCTTCCTTAAGGCGCTTCAGTTCCTCAATATTGGAACTGCCAGGCTCAAAGAAAATGATGAAACCAGCGTGGATCGTATCTTTGTGGGAAAGAATGCAGTGTTGTTCTTCCCCACGGCTGTAAAAGTCAATGCCGGTTTCATACCGCGTTCCGGTCAGCACGTCGTGCATTCCTTCAAGCACACCATGTTTAATGGTCTTGCCTAAAGGAGATATAAACTGGATTAAACGCCGGGTATCATTCTTTGTTGTTCCGTTGGTTACAAACGTTCCAAGTCCCTGCCGGCGGGTCAAGTGACCTTCCAGGACCAGATTTGCCAGGCCTTTGCTTATGGTAATACGGCTGAAATTGAACTCTTTTTCCAGTTCTCTCTCAGATGGGAGCTGGTCACCAGGCGCCAGTTCGCCGGAAAATATCCTATCACGTATTGCATCCTCAATTTGTTTGTAACTGGGCTTCAAGCGTCTTTGCGTTTTCATAGTAACCCCAAATATCAGTACGTACCGTCGCAACCCATTACCGCGCGCACAATATCAGTATACCATTACTTAGAGCAGTGTCAACACCTATTCTAGTCCAGTGGCCCACACGCATATTAACCACTGGTATGTGCAGGCCCGGTCTACGCCGCGCCGAGTTTTCGCTGCAGGGCTTCTTGAAGCACCTGAGAGAAATTTATTCCCTGGCGCATTGCCTGTCTATTGAGCCCTTCAGGTATCGTGAGGGTCTTCTTCACATAGACAGGCTTGACTTGTTGACGCACGGTCACCATGTCCACATCCACCAGGACCGCCCGTTCGCTGGACTCCACGGCGACGTCTATCAGATGGGATGGTTCGGGTATGGGAGTATCGTCCGATTCATCGGCATAGAGACGAGAAGCCAGGGCGTCATGCGCATTGCGCAAAGCTTCTTCGTCCGTCTGTGCTTCGGAAATACATCCGGGCAAATCGGGGAATGTTATCGTTATTCCTTCCGGTGCGTAGAGAAAGACCGCCGGGAACATGTAATGATTTTTTTGCATATCACACCTCCAATCATTCCTACCCGAGCATAACCACATCCACCAGGTCCCCGCGTTTGATGGCCTCGGTGTTTGGGGGGACGTAGATCAGGGAGTTGGGCTGTGCCCAGGGGCGCATCTCCGGCCTGTGGGAGGGCAGGGGTTCCGCCGCGTGGCCGTCTTCTTCCAAAGTGGTCGCTGCCTTGATGAAGTGGGCGTAACCGGGGCTCAGGCGCAGCGATCCGCGCAGCGCGGCGCGCACTTTTGGCCTGTGCACGATCTCTCTGGCGAGCATCCGCAGTAAGGCGGACCTGATAAATGCCTCGAATGCCTCCACGATCGCGTCCGCCGGGGTCAGGAACACCGGCTTTCCATCCACGGTCCCATATGCCGACGCCGCTCCGGGTTCCATATGGACCCGTTCGAAGTGAACTCTTCCGCGATTCGCCAGCGCCGCAACCGCGATCTCGTGTCTTTCGCCGGCGGCGAGGGCCACGATTTGAGCATCGCATGTGGCGCACTCGCCGAGGGCTCTCTCGATCCCGACGCGCCCTGTCTTGATGTGCATCAGCCGCCCGATGTCGCAGCCGGCCTCCAAGACCCCGCCCACAAGGGCGTATCGTGCGCTGTTCCTGACCTGACCGCTGCCCAGTTCTTCCACGACGTCCACGACATTCGACCCGGTCGTGATTATCCCCACCCTGGGCTTCCGGCTGACCTCGACTCCGTGACTGCCGAGCGTGGCCAGGACGGCCATTTCGCGGCCCGTTACCACTGTCCCCTTGCGAAGCAGCGTATCTCCGGCGGCAATGATCGACCCGGCGAGATGGACATTGTCGTGCCTGGCCGATTTGGTCATCACCAGCACGCGCGGCCCGTCGTCCGGCCGGTACACGTGGTCCATTGGTATGACCGTATCCGCGCCGCCGGGCAGTTGCTCGCCGCGATGTATCCGCACGAGAGTGCCGGGCAGCAGTTTCATATCGGGTCGAACCCGGTCAGCAAGTACACTCAGGACACAGGGGTCCTTATCGGACGCACACGCGGTGTCGAGTGCGGAAGCGGCGTAGCCCTCGATCGCCGCGGTGTCACGGCAGGGGACCTGATTGCCGGCTTGCACATCCGCCGCCAGCGTCCTGCCGAATGCATTTATGACGCCCGCCTGCTCCCTGCCGACTTCGCAAATCGACTCCTCGATTATCTTGTGCGCCCGGCTGACATCGACGCCGCCCGCGCGCGGCGCTTCAGAGGTTTGTATGCAATCCACAGTTCGGGCGCCTCACAACGATTGATCCATTTTCTCGACCACCTCCACAGTGGCTTCGGTATCGACTTCGAGGGCAAGGCCTTCCACAACCTCGCGAATATCCATCTCGGTGAGTCTTGTCGACGACTCCGGCGACCACTGCACCGTCACAACAAACATTTGCATAGTCTCATCGTGGGATTCCATTGACTTCTACCTCCTAGAAAACAGTCGAAAGTCAGAAAGTCAGAAAGTCGGGACCCAGGCACACGGGTGAGCCCCCGCGCTTCGGCGTAGAATCAACCCAGCCCACCGTCCTAGCTTGATGCTTCGCGGGCGTATGCCCCGAAGGGTAGGTGCGAAGAGATAACCCACCGCCCAAATATACTCAAGATCATCGACCGCTATCACGCTCTAGTCTAGTGTCTACTTGCATAAATAACTGATAGCATTCTTGCCGGCGTATCGGGAATCTTGTTCCCGATACGCACTTAGTTTCGGGAACAAGATTCCCGAAACACCCGGTACAGCGTTCTATCAATCAATTATGCAACTAAGCACTAGCGCTCCGCGGTTACGCTTCGGGGCATACGCCCGCGAAGTATCATAATCGGCAGTTTGTCGTGGCCATGACCATGGCGCCGGGCAACAAAATGGGACATTACCCAAATTTTGAATTCCGTGTTGTCGTTCCCGCGGCACAGCGGCACTCTTATTCTGTCTTGCGCTCTTCCTCCAGCGAGAGAACGTGGTTGAATTCGGCTATATCCGGGGGCGTCGACGGCCTGACGCGGGCTGTGCGGATGAAGTCGTTCTTCTTGATCTTCATGGCGACATCCATCCCCCGAATAAGCCTGCCAAACACGCAGTATTCGTTGTTAAGGTGCGGCTTGGGCTCGAGGAGGATATAAAATGAACTGGTGGCGCTGTTGTAATCGCGGCCCCTGGCCATCCCGACCGCTCCCTTCGCATTTTGCATGCCCTGAGGGACCTCAGAAATCAGTGTCGGCACTTTCTTTTTTGCCATCTCCGTTTGTATGAGATTGTCCTCGACGCGAGTGAACTTGACCCCATTGTAACCGCCGCCGGCAGCGAGATCGGCTATCTGCCTGGTCGTCAGAGGGCAATCCTTCTCGAAGAGCATAATGTCGATGCGGCCCTTGTTCGTCTGCATCTCGATCACTCGGCCTGGGGCCATAGTGGCCTTCTTTGTGCGGTCGTATTTCGGCGGGATCACGGGCGGTTTGGGAAGGTCCGCCTGGTGTCCCTCGGTGGTCTGCTCATTGTTCTTATTCATCCAGACCTCGAATACGGCAAAAGACCCGACCAGCAACACAAGAACCAACCACGGAGCGAACCGGCGAAGATAATTCTCAAGACTCATACTTAGACTGCCTCCCTTGAAAATAGAAGTTAGAATCCAGACCTCCAACCGCTTGGTTGCTTCGGCCGCGCAGCGAAGGCGCGCTCCGAACGGGTCCGAAGAACCCATTTTCAGATGGTCCGGCGTTTCCGAACGCCGGACCCAGTCAATGCGGGTTTGCAACCCGCAAGCACAGGCTCTCACTTTCATTGATAAGTGCGGAAGCCAAAGGCTTCATTGTCGATTCCATGCGAAAACCACTTCTTCAATTACGTATATCAAGAGGATTTTGTTCTGCGGATGTGATGTAAGGATAGCAGTCGGGAAGTCAAAAGTCAAAAGTCGATCCTCGACTTCCCCGTCCTTGACCTTCGCCAGCACAAACCATATAATGTACCAGCACTATGTTAACGAACGGCCCCTGCGCCTACGTCAGGGGCTTTGCGATATGTACCGGGGGTGTAGCTTTGAGGATTCTGGTTACCGGGGGCTGTGGAATGCTGGGCAGGGAGGTCATCGCCGCGCTGGACGGCAAGCATCAGGTCATTCCGACCGATGTGCTGCCGGGCTGCGAGATGCTCGATATCACCGACACCAGCATGGTTTTCGACACCGTGAACCGTTTCCGGCCTGATATGGTGATCCACTGCGCCGCCATGACCAACGTCGATGGATGCGAGCGCGACCCCGACTCGGCCTACAAGGTGAACGGAGTCGGCACGTGGAACCTGGCGTGCGCGTGCGCCTCGATCGATTGCTCGATTGCCTATGTCGGCACGGATTATGTTTTCGATGGGGAAGCGGGCCGAGCCTATACGGAGTTCGATAATCCCAACCCCGTGAGCGCCTACGGCGGCAGCAAGCTTGCGGGGGAGCGGGCCATCGTGGAGATTTGCCCGAAGCACTACGTGGTGCGGACTTCGTGGCTGTTTGCGCCTCACGGCAAGAACTTCGCCTTGACCATCTTGAAGGCCGCCGACGGCGATTCGCCGCTCAGGATCGTCGCGGACCAGGTGGGTTCGCCCACCTACGCGAAGGACCTGGCGGAGTTTCTGGCCTCACTTGCCGGCTCGCCCCTGTATGGAGTTTATCACTATACCAACTCCGGCAGTTGCTCGTGGTATGAGTTTGCCCGGAAGATACTGGAGACGGCCGGAAGGACACTTCGCGGCTCGTGCCAATCGAATCGGAGGAATGGCCCACGCCCACGAAGCGGCCGAGGACTCGGTCCTGCGGCATTATCGGATGGAACTCGTCGGGCGGGACAACGCCAGAGCCTGGCAAGATGCCGTAACGGAGTTTATTTCTCAATGGACTACAGCAAAACAGTAAACCTGCCTCAGACTTCTTTTCCCATGAAGGCCGATCTGCCCCATCGGGAGCCCGGCATTCAGAAGTCCTGGGAGGAAAACGAGATATACACGAAGCTGTTGGAGAGGGACTCGCCGAATGGAGATTTTCTTCTTCACGACGGCCCTCCTTACTCCAACGGCGACATCCATATCGGTCACGCCTTGAACAAGCTCTTGAAGGACTTCATCGTCAGGTATAAGGCGATGAAGGGTTACCGCACGCCTTACATTCCGGGCTGGGACAACCACGGAATGCCTATCGAGAACAAGGTTTCCGAGGAGTTTCGCAAGAAGCATCAGGCTCCAAGCAGGCTCGAGATGCGCAAGGCCTGCCGCCAATACGCCGCCAAATGGGTGGACAAGCAGCGCGAGCAGTTCAAGCGGCTGGGCGGGATCGGCGATTGGGAAAATCCGTACCTGACTATGAGCCGGGAGTGACGAATCGACCATCATCAAGGTGTTCGGCGAGCTTGCCCACGAGGGCTATATCTATCGCGGTCTAAAGCCCATTCACTGGTGTGTGAACGACGAGACCGCCCTCGCCGAGGCTGAGATCGAATACGCGGAACATAAGTCGCCCTCGATCTACGTGAGGTTCCCCCTGGTCTCGGACCCGACGGGCCTCTTCGACGGTCACGAGAACTCGTACACGATAATCTGGACGACCACCCCGTGGACCATCCCCGCCAACCTGGGCGCCGCAGTCCACCCGGATTATGAATACGTGTTTGTCGACGCCGGTGACGCTCGCTACCTGCTGGCCGCCGACCTAGCGTCCAAAACGATGTCGGATATCGGGGTCGAGGACTATTGCGTGGCGAAGACCGTGAAGGGGAGCGATCTCGATGGAATGGTTTTCCGTCATCCGATATACGATCGTCCCTCCCCGCTGGTGCATGCGAACTACGTCACCCTCGATGAGGGCACCGGGGTGGTGCATACCGCCCCCGGTCACGGGCGCGAGGACTTCGAAACCGGCCAGCGCTACGGCCTGGATATACTCTGCCCCGTGGACGAGCGCGGTTTCTTCACGAAACAGGCGTATCTCTTTGAGGGCAAGCACGTTGCGAAGGGTGGCAACGAAGCGGTGCTGGAGGCTCTGGACCAAGCCGGCAATCTGCTCGCGCAGTCGCTGATCTCGCACAGCTACCCGCACTGCTGGCGGTGCCACAAGCCCCTGATCTTCAGGACCACGGTGCAGTGGTTCATGGCCCTGGACCATCATTACCTCCGCGGCAGGATGCTTGAGGCCCTGGACCGGGTAGAGTTTTACCCGGCGGAGGCCGAGAACCGCTTGCGCGCGATGATCGAGAACTCGCCCGACTGGTGCCTGTCGCGGCAGAGGTCGTGGGGCGTGGGAATCCCGGTTTTCTTCTGCAAGGGCTGCGATGAGGGCATCATGACCAGGCAGAGCATCGACGCCATTTACGAGGATGCCAAGGTCAATGGTTCGGACTCCTGGTTCGAAAAGTCGCCCGCCGATCTACTCGGGCCGGACTTTGTCTGTCCGAAATGCGGCGGCAAGGACTTCACAAAGGAGACCGACGTTCTGGATGTGTGGTTCGACTCCGGATCGAGCTGTCGCGCCGTGGTCGAGGATCGGTTGCACGCATATCCGGCGAGCATGTCCCTCGAAGGCAGCGATCAGCACCGGGGCTGGTTCAACAAATCTCTGGTGGTGGGGACGGCCACGAAGGGCGAATCGCCGTTCAAGCAGCTCGTCAGCCACGGGTTCGTGCTCGATTCCGAGGGGCGGGCGATGAGCAAGTCCATCGGCAACGTTGTGGCGCCGCAGAATATCATCAAGGATGTCGGGGCGGATGTGCTGAGGCTGTTCGTCATGTCGTCGAGCTATTTCGAGGACGTGCGGATCGGCGGTGAAATCCTCACGCGCGTGACCGATGCCTACAGGCGAATCCGCAACACGTTCAGGTTTATCCTGGGCAATATAAGCGACTTCGATCCCGCCGCCGACCGCGTGGCCTACTCCGAGATGGAAGAGCTGGACCGGTATGCTCTGCTGCGGACGGCACAACTTCTGGAGCAGGTGACTGACGCCTACGAGTCTTACGAACTGCACCGGGTCTATCACTGCGTCTACAATTTCTGTTCGGTGGATTTAAGCAGCCTGTATTTGGACATACTTAAAGATAGATTATACGCCTCCGCGAAGTCATCCAAGCCGCGCCGCTCCGCCCAGACGGCACTCTACGAGATCGCGTCCGTGCTCACTCGCGTGCTTGCGCCGGTCATCATCCATACCGCGGAAGAGGTGTGGCAGTTGCTGCCGGGCGAGAAGACGATATCGGTGCAGCTTGCGGCGTTCCCGGAATTGAACCCGGCATGGAAAGACGATAACCTGGCCGGAAGATGGGCACGGCTTCTTCAGGTCCGAGACCGGGTGCTGCTGGCCCTGGAAGAAGCCAGGCAGTCCGGCAAGATCGGCAAACCGCTCGAATCTCGCGTGGAGCTTACGGCTTCCGGCGAGCTATACGGTTTTCTGAAGTTGTATGAGGCGGTGCTGCCGTCGGTGTTCATCGTCTCGCAAGTCGAGCTTCGCGAGGGGCCGGGCTGCGTACCGGAGGTGAAGGTCGAGCCACCGGCGGGCGAAAAGTGCGATCGATGCTGGCTGGTGCTGGAGTCGGTGGGGAATCACTCCGACCAGCCAACGATCTGCGATCGCTGCTACGCAGCGATAATTGATAATTGATAATGGATAATGAAGGGACACACCTATGCGGCGGGAACGAGGCTCGAAGATCACGTAAGGGTCGGAACCTTGGAGTTCCCGCCTGCCGCATCGCCACCTCGCAGCGGAACTCGAAGGGCCATGCCGGGTGTTCCCGGTGTTTCGGGATTTGAGGAGCGAGCACAGTTTTTAGAATGGGCACACGCGTGGTAATCGCTCCGGAGATCCCGAAACGAGGTGTTTCTTACGAGTGATCTGCTATTCACCAATTGTGCGTCCGGAGGACGTTACACATGAAAGATTTGGATAAGTTCAAGAGCATTCTTCTCAGGGAGCGGGTGCGCGTGGAGAGCCAGATTCGCGCTTCCACCGCCGAGGGCGCCCAGACCGGTCTGGAACTGGCGGACTACGACAACCATCCAGCCGACTCCGCGTCCGAGACGTACGAGCGTACCAAGAGTTTCGCTATCGAAGAAAACTTCAAGGAGATTTTAGAACGCATCGACGGGGCCCTGCGAAAGATCGACGACGGCACTTATGGCCGGTGCGACAGGTGCGGTGAGATGATCAAGCTGGAAAGGCTGAGAGCCATTCCCTACGCGACTTTTTGCATCTCGTGTCAGGAAAAGCTGGAAAGACGGTAGCGTGAGCGCGCGACGCACGTTACTTTATGCAACCGCCGCTGCCTGTGTGGCCCTCGACCAGGTCACCAAAGCTCTGGCTCGCGAGTTGCTGAGC
Organism: uncultured bacterium; assembly: GCA_963823885.1. Taxonomy (GTDB): domain Bacteria; phylum Armatimonadota; class UBA5829; order UBA5829; family UBA5829; genus CAWGNL01. The sequence continues at coordinate 24,897 of CAWGNL010000058.1, read as the reverse complement.
CCCGGGCGGCCCGTGACTATCATTCCCGGGCTATTCGATCTGGATATCAGCTACAATCGCGGCGCCGCGTTTGGCCTCCTGCCGGACTGGGCGCCGCTTTTCATCGTGATCGCCCTGGTCGTGATATTTGCGGTGGTGAAGCTCAAGGACACCGGCGCCGGGTCTCGCGCCCTGGCGATTGGGTGCGGGCTGGTCGTGGGCGGGGCGGCGGGAAACCTGATCGACCGTCTTCTCAGCCGGGGTAGGGCAGTCACCGATTTTGTGAGCGTTCACATCTTGATCGGGGGCGAAGTCCACGCCTGGCCCACGTTCAACCTCGCGGATGCCGCGATCGTCGTTGGTGTCATTCTTGTGCTGTTTCACGTATATATAGTTGAGAAACGCGTTCTCAATAGGAGTTAGGAGCTAGAATCCGGATCTCCAACCCGTAGCAGACGCGCGGGTGTTTCGGGATTTGAGGAGCGAGCACGATTGTTCGCATTATGGCACAGACACCGTAATCGCTCCGGAAATCCCGAAACGAAGCCAGCCTCTATGCGGGAACGACAATCACGAAATTCTGAAATTCTGAATTTTGAATTAGGGAAGGGACCCGCCGATCCGGTAGAACTCCCTTCAATTCAAAATTGGCTGCGGGTGGTTGCCGGGCCTCGTTCCGCCGCATGGAAACTTCCATGCGTGCAGCGGGAACTCGAAGGTTCCGATTCCGACGTGGTCTTCGAGCCTCGTTCCCGCCGCATAGGCAGGATTATCAATTATCAATTATCGCGATTGCCCATGCGTTCTACACTTTTTGAAATCTTCGGACTGCCGATTCGATCTTACGGCGTTATGATGGTCGTGGGGTTTGTCGCGGGTTTGTGGCGGGCTTCCCGTGTATGCGGGAAGCGCGGACTCGCGCCCGAGCGGCTTTATGACCTGGCGGTGATTGTGCTGCTGAGTGGGGTGCTGGGCGCGCGTCTGGTCTACATTCTACTCAACCCCGGCACGGAATCCTTCCGTGAGTTCTTGGCCGTGTGGCAGGGCGGGCTGAGTTTTCACGGGGGAGTGGTTTTCGGACTCCTTGGCGGCTATCTGTATACCAGGCGCGCGGGGCTTGACTTCTTGAAGTGCGCGGACCTGATTGCCCCTTCGGCGGCGATTGGCTACGGGTTCACCCGGATCGGATGCTTCCTGAACGGCTGCTGCTACGGCGCGCCGACAACGCTTCCGTGGGCTGTTCGGTTCAACGAGCAGGGCGTTCTTACTCCACCTTCCCATCCCACCCAAATCTACGCCTCGCTCGCGAGCTTCGCTATTTTCTTCCTGCTCGTAAGGTTGGAGAAGCTTCACCGGGCGCCGGGATTTGTGTTCACGAGCTACCTGGGGCTGTACAGCATTTACAGATTCTTGATCGAGTATCTCCGGGCAGGCTATTCGGCGCAGTTATGGTTCGGCGGACTGACCCAGGCGCAAGTCGCCAGCGCCGCGATATTCGCTGTTTCGGCGGTAGTCATTCTGACTGTCTACCGGAAGGCCGCAAAGCAAACCGATCCCTCGTAAGAGCTCAGAGAGGCAGCCACCGCTATGCGGCGGAACGACAAGGCGAGACGATCCTTGGCATGAAGCCCTTCCAGTTCCCGCTGCACGCGCGGCGCCTTCTGCCCGCGAGAGAAGCCTCCTTTTATGGGTGGCGATTTCCGAATCGCCACCCAATCCCCGAATGAGAGATTTCCGAATCCCGCGTTTCGTTTAGAGGCAAGGTGGGTCAGAGGGGTTTCGGTCGTGCCTGCGATTTCTGAGCCGGTGGCGCGTTTTGCCGGATTCGTAAATAGTGGCGTATGCCCCCCGCCAGGGTCGCTGTATGGGTTTTTCGCTTTTTGGTTGTTAAGGGATGGACACGGCATCGAGCACAGAAGCATCCCTTAACAACTCGAAAGCGGTAAACCCATGCATGCTTTGCTTGACCATGGGGCATAAGCAACAACAGTGAATCCGGCGCAGAGGGCGGGGCGGCGATTCGGAAATCGCCACCCAGGGTTGGAGCTAAATATGAGGTATACTGAGTGTAGACTTAGTATCTTACAACTGAAATCCTATACAAGTTGTACCTGAATTTTGATATGTCACCTCGGATTTCAGTTGTAAGATACGTAAGAAGAAACCACCGACCTTCCGAATTACGAAAAGGCCGTATTGATTTTCCGGCGATGGCCTTCTTGGTTGCGGCTGCGCCGCTTTAGGGTAGACTTAGTGGTATAATAGCAATGCGTAGATTCGCAAATTCGCAATTTCGGAGATTCGCATGCTGCTTAAGGTGAGGAAAAACGCGCAGGTTACCCTGCCTGCCGGTATACGCAGAGCCGTTCATCTCGAGGAGGGCGACATTCTGGAGTGCGAGGTTCGCGGCGGTCGGATAGTGCTTACGCCCAAGAAGCTGATCGACAGGCGTGACGCCTGGTTCTGGACCGAAGAGTGGCAGAAAGGGGAGGCTGAGGCGCAGAAGGATATCGACAGCGGAAACGTCAGGGAGTTTGAAAACGTCGACGATCTGCTCGCCTACCTCGAGGAAGAGTGAGCCGTGAGGATCGTTGCCACCGAGAGGTTCAAACGCGCCCGGCGCTCGCTTCCTGAGCAATTGCTTCCAAAGATCAAGAAAGCCCTGCGCCTGCTGGCCAGTGATCCGAGGCATCCCTCACTACAACTCAAGAAGATCAGGAGCGCACCGGGAGTCTGGGAATCCCGCATCGACAGGGCATGCCGGATGACGCTGGAAATTCGGTCGGATTGCTACGCGCTGAGAAACATCGGCAAGCACGACGAGACTTTGAGTAATCCGTAGCCGGCGTCTTATGGAGTGGCCTGCTTGCCACTTGCAGGGGAGGGTTTCGCCGATTTGGTGGACCCCGCGCTGTCTTCTTCTTCCAGATTCACCTTAAAGGAAGCGGTGCCGCCGTGCGCTTCCATCCACTCGTCGCCCTTCTTGATCGAGATAGTCACCTTGGGGGCCGCGAATGTCTGCTCGTTTTCGTCGGTGCCCTTGGCGTTGCCGTCGAAGACCAGGAGTTCGCTGTGCTGATCGAAGACGACTTTATCCGCGCTGGCGGTGCGCTTGGTCTGCTTGAACACCACACCGCCAAGGCCAGTGGCGATCTTGTCTTTGTAAAGGTATTCGATCTTCGGGCAGGTGACCGTGGTCGGCTCGTTGAGCTTGTTTCGCAGAGAATCTTTATCTCGGGGCTCCGGCTCGCCGGGCTTGGGCTTGAGTTTCATCGTCACGTTGCCCTCGATCTCGGCCAGCTTTTTCTTGAAATACGCCTTTCCGTGGTCGCCGGAGATGTCGCACTCGGGATCGGTGATGTGCAGGGGTCCCGGAGAGACGGCTATACCGGTTTCCTGGTCGTACTGAACTTCGTCCGAAGTGAGGATAGTATCTCCGTGGACGAACTTGACGTGGCCCTTTAGCAAGATCGTCTTCTTGCTTCCCCAGGCGCCTTTCATGTAGTCGTAGTGTTCCAGAGTTACCGTTTCGGACTTCTTGCCGGAGCTTTGCACGGAGTGGGCTTCCTGCCCCGCTTGGCCGGATGATTGGTGTGCTCCGATCGATGAAAGCGCCGCCGCTGCCAGAACCGCCAATATCCCGATTGTCACCTTGCGCATCCGAATTCTCCAGTTGTACGGGTGATGGGTGTTGGGTAGCGGGTATTGGAAGGGAAGGGAGCGGCTCCCTTCCCTTCCAATACCCAAAACCCGTCACCCAACACCGGCCTCTCCACTACCCATTACCTGACACCTGTTCCTTCGTCCGGTTTCAAGTCGATAACGCCGTGCCCATTGCGCGTGGTCCACTCCTTGTTCTTCAGGTCCACAAGGAGATCTTGCGCGCTGATCGTGCCCCACCGTGATTCGAAGTCGACCATTCCTGTGCCGCGCAGCGTGAGAGCGGATGAGTTCCAGCTTGCCCCACTCCCGCTCACTTTCTGGCCATCACCATTGATGACGTAACCATTCGTTAGAACCAGGTTACGGCTCACGGCATCGTAAACCACGCGCCCGGCTTTCAGGGTCAGCACCGGTTTGCCGTTCGAAAAGACGTGGCCATCGCTAATGCCGGAGAGCACTGTGGTGGATCGATCGCGGCTGAGTTCTACCCTTGCGGCCCTTAGGCTCCAGAGCCCGCCGTCCCTGCCCAACCCGACGAAGTAGCTGTTGTCCATGGCGAGAACGACCGCCGGGAGCGCTTTGGGCATAAGAGAGGTCCCCGGAATTGGCGAGTAACGGTGAAATGCCGCGATGCTCACCAGGAGCAGCGCAGCCGCCGCGATTACCGGCAGCATATATGGTGGTCGCTTCATAGACACCTGGCGGGCTCCCGATTGTCGACTGACGACTGATTAAGGCGCCGGCGGTGGTGAAATGGGGCTGCCCCCCCCGCCCGAATCAACAGGATTTCCGCTGCCGCCCGCCGAGTTGCCGGAACTATTCGTGTAGTTAGGCGGCGGAGGCGGGCTGGATGGATCGTTCGGGTTGAGGTATTGCACCACAATCGTGCCAAGGTCCATCGACTGGGCGTCAAGTACCTGCACGGGAACCGTGATTGCGGACTGAGCGTATTGGGCCCCGGTGCTGAGAGTGGTGTTGGTGCCGTTATAAGTCACCAGCCGATCGGTGGGGAAATACGTGACCGATGCCGTGCTCACCGAAAACGTATAAGGAGGATTCGGGAAGAGCATGAGGACGGTTGTATTCGTCGGAAGTGTGATCTGGAATGTGCCGTCGCTTTTGGATGTGGCGGTCTGTTGTTTCGGGGCCTCCCCGAAGGTAATGTTAACGCCGCCAACCGGCGGATTGCCGGACTGATTGCTGACGATCTTGCCGGTGATGGTGTTCGGACTGATAGGCGCGGTGCTGCTGGAACCGCCGCCTCCGCCTCCGCATCCGGCGAGCGCCACGAGGGCCGCAACTGCAACTATAAACGCAAATCTGCTCATAGAAAAATCTCCACCTGATCGCTAAGGGACTCGACAATTATATCCGACACAGCTGCAAAGAGCAAGTGTAAGAGTTCGCTCTTGATGAGTAACTGTCATGCTGAACTTGATTCACTACCATCCCACAGTGAGGCGCGGTGCTGGTTCTGCCACAGCCGTAGCAAATCATGTCATTCCGAACGAATGTGAGGAATCTCAACGTTGCGCCTGTATCATCCTTCGGTATGTGAGAGTCAACCGATAGGTCGAGATTCCTCACGTGCGTTCGGAATGACATAGCCGCCGCGTTTGCTCCGAGTCCGCCAGGGCTGTACGCTTGCGAATCGCGCCACCAAGAAAACCGAAAATGGGCATTTGGAAAGTCACGCGCTGACGAGCGTGAAATACCCCCAAAACAGGCCGCTTTGCCGAACTGTGGGACGGTAGTGAATCAAGTTCAGGATCACACGAAGCGTAAGACAGCCCCTCAATACGGCGGCGGCGGCGGATTGTTAGGATTGTTGGGATCATAGTAATAGGCCGTGATGGTACCCAGGTTAGTGGTCTGAGAGGTCATCACCGACGTGGGGACAGGGATCGTGCTCTGAGGGTACTGCGTCCCGTTGTAAGTGACAGAGTAGCTCGTTGGGTAGTTCGCGCCGGCATTGGCTGTGCTGATGGCGAACGTACCCGACGCCGCCGGGTAAAGCGTGAGCATGCTGTCTCCCGGTAGGCAGTGTCAGTCTGAACGTCCCGTCCGTTCCCGATGTTGCGGTGACCGTTACGCTGGAACCAAAAGTAACCGAGACATTGGCTACCGCGGGGTTGCCTGATTGGCTGCTGACTATCTTGCCGGTAAGGACGATGGGGTTGCTCGGCGTGATCGGAGTAGAACCTCCGCCTCCGCCTCCGCCACCGCAGCCTGCAAGCGCGAAAAGTCCGGCAATTAAAACGAACGGTCCCACTTTACTCACGAATACTCATCCCCCGAATTGGAGGTTGGAAGTTAGAAGTTAGAAATTAGGGCGCGGCGCTTCCAAACGACGCGATGTTCCCAACTTTGAACGTCCAATTTCCAACCGCCAGATGATAATGACCTATCGTACAGACTGCGGCGGCGCCTGTAATGTTCCGTCCATAACCGGCGGAGCCGGAACCGAATTTAATCGCGAAAACGCGAAAGGGCGAAAATGTCCGAAATGGAAACCCATGGCAGTTCCGCCAACAAGCGTTGTAATCATGTCGCGTGCGCTCCTAAGAAACTCTCGCCGCGGCAAGGCAGATCTTTCGCGATTTTGGCCTAGCCCGGCTCGTCGGACCTGATCACCCGAAATCCCGAAACATCGGGGGCGTCGGTTTCCTTCCAATGTAACGGCGACAGCGTCGCCATCACTTGCTCCTAAGAAACTCCCCGAGTTTCGGGAACAAGATTCCCGAAACACCGGGGGTCGGTTTCTTGCAGATGTTTCGGGATTTTGGCCTAGCCCGGCTCGTCGGACCTGATCACCCGAAATCCCGAAACATCGGGTGGGTGGGTTTCTTTCCAATGTAACGGCGACAGCGTCGCCGTCACTTGCTCCTAAGAAACTCCCCAGTTTCGGGAACAAGATTCCCGAAACAACGGGGCGTGGGTTTCTTTCTAATGTGACTGCGACGGGGTCGCAGTCAGTTGCTCCTAAGAAACTCCCCAGTTTCGGGAACAAGATTCCCGAAACACCGGGCGTCGGTTTCTTTCCAATGTAACGGCGACAGCGTCGCCGTCACTTGCTCCTAAGAAAGTCCCCAGTTTCGGGAACAAGATTCCCGAAACACCGGGGGTCGGTTTCTTGCAGATGTTTCGCGATTTTGGCCTAGCCCGGCTCGTCGGACCTGATCACCCGAAATCCCGAAACATCGGGGGCGTCGGTTTCCTTCCAATGTAACGGCGACAGCGTCGCCATCACTTGCTCCTAAGAAACTCCCCAGTTTCGGGAACAAGATTCCCGAAACACCGGGGCGTGGGTTTCTTTCTAATATGACTGCGACGGGGTCGCAGTCAGTTGCTCCTAAGAAACTCCCCAAACTACCGTGTGCCTGTCGCACAGTCGGACGCTCCTAAGAAACTCCCCAGTTTCGGGAACAAGATTCCCGAAACACCGGGGGTCGGTTTCTTGCAGATGTTTCGGGATTTTGGCCTAGCCCGGCTCGTCGGACCTGATCACCCGAAATCCCGAAACAACGGGGCTGCTTTCTTTCTAATGTAACCGCGGCAACGTCGCCGTCACTTGCTCCGAATGACATGATTGCTGTGCCTACTTGCGCGAAGTGAATTTTCTATACAGGCTGTTCAGAACTTGACTCGTGAGGAACCAACTCCTGTCCCCTGACTCCTACCTTCCGAGCAAATTTCCGGCGATCCTGGCCGGCGACATCGCCATATCTCTTATGCCTTCTGTCTTGAGCCGAAGCTCGCGGGCGATATCCGCGCGGCCCGCCCATGCCTGCCTGATCGTATCCGCCAGCACACTCGGGTCAGTGGCGCCTACCCGCACATCGGCGCGCTGACCGGTCATTTCGGCAAACGACGCCACCTTGGTATCGTAGACCAGCGGTACAAAAGGGACACACTCGCTCGCCGCGAACATCAGGGCGTGAAGGCGCATTCCCACAACCAGGCCGCAGCGGGAGATCACCCCCTTAATAGCCCGCACGCCGTGCAACTCATCGAGGACGACCCCACCGGGGACCATCCCGCACACTTCGGCATCTTCGCGCGGCTGCATCCCTATCACGACCGCGGCGGCGCCGGCCTCTTCGGAAATCTGTCCGAGCGTCTCGGCCGCAGGCCTGAGCCAGTCGAGCATTCCGGGCCACGGCCTCAGAGATATCCCGATCAGTTCCCTTCCGGCGACACCACGACCGGCCAAAATACGATCCGCCGCTTCGAGATCAGGATCCACCAGAAAGGACGGATCGGCGGCGACCGTGACAGGCCGCTTTATTCCGATCGACTCCAGAAGCTGGGCGGAGTCCGGGTCTCTCAAAGTGATGGCATCGGCTCTGCCCAGCGTCCGCGCGACCCACTTTCGGGCGCGGTTGCCCGTGAGCGGTCCCACGCCCTGGGCGTAAACCATCGTTTTTTCGGCCCAGAATCTGGGCCAGCCGGATGATCGCCAGGTAGTAGTAGAGCGATCTCGCGCTGGTGACATCCTGCAGCAGGCTCCCGCCTCCGCTTATCAGCAGGTCGGAGCCATATATCGCGCGAATCACGGGAACGATCCGAGAGCGATGGACCGACTCCACCCCGGGATGGTCGGCGGATGTGCGGGCGGGATCGGCCGACAGAACCCTAATCCGCGCTTCGCTATCGACAAGACGCAGGCTTGCCACTATCCCCGCGAGCACCGCCTCGTCGCCTGTGTTGCCGAATCCGTAGTAGCCTGAGATCGTAATGCGCTTTGTCATGTCAAGAAAGATGTAGCTGAAAGCGGAAGGTGGAAAGCCCGGAACTTCCGCTCTCCGCTAGATGCTATGTTGGATCGTTTCGGGATTTCCGGAGCGAATACGACGTTTGTGCCATATGCAAACGACCGTGGCCGCTCCTCAAATCCCGAAACACCGGCAACCTTACCTCTAAACGAAACACGGGATTCGGAAATCCCTTATTCCAGGCTTGGGTGGCGATTCGGAAATCGCCACCCAGAGAAGAAAATGATCTTCCCTATAGGTCCGTGGGATCGTTTCGGGATTTCCGGAGCGAATACGATGTTTGTGCCATATGCAAACGACCGTGCTCGCTCCTCAAATCCCGAAACACCGGCAAAGCGGAAGGTGGAAAGCCCGGAACTTCCGCTCTCCGCTAGATGCTATGTTGGATTGTTTCGGGATTTCCGGAGCGAATACGACGTTTGTGCCATATGCAAACGACCGTGCTCGCTCCTCAAATCCCGAAACACCGGCAACTTTACCTCTAAACGAAACACGGGATTCGGAAATCCCTTATTCCAGGCTTGGGTGGCGATTCGGAAATCGCCACCCAGAGAAGAAAATGATCTTCCCTATAGGTCCGTGGGAATGGTCCCTGTGAGGCCGGAGACCTGCACGGGAGTAGAGACGAGGGTTGTTGTGCCGTCGCCGAGCTGGCCGTAATAGTTCCATCCCCACGCCCATACCGTGCCATCGCTCTTAAGTGCCACCGTATGCCACAAGCCCGCCGCTATCGCAATGACCCCCGTGAGGCCTGAGACCTGTGCGGGAGTCGAGTGATCGTCGGTCGTGCCATCGCCCAGTTCCCCGCAGATGTTGCGTCCCCACGCCCATACTGTGCCGTCGCTTTGCACCGCCGCTGCATGCTCGTAGCCGGCCGCTATCGCCGTGGCCCCCGTGAGATTGAACGCCGGCACGGGAATCAAGCGGATTGCCATCGTGGCATCCGCGAGGCTGGAGACCTGCCCGAGCGTCGAGCGGCTTGCCGTCGCGCCATCGCCGAGTTCGCCGTAGCCGTTGGCTCCCCACGAGCAGACCGTGCCGTCGCTCTTCAGCGCAACCGTGTGATAGCTGCCTGCCGCTATCGCCGTGACGCCGGTGAGGCCGTCTACCTGCACGGGAGTCGAGCGGCTTGCCGTGGCGCCGTCGCCGAGTTCGCCGTAGTCGTTGTACCCCCATGCCCATACCGTGCCATCGCTCTTCAGCGCCACCGTGTGGTCTCCTCCCGCCGCTATCGCCGCAATCTCGGTGAGGCCAGAGACCTGCGCGGGAGTCAGCTTGCAGGTTGTCGTGCCGTCACCGAGCTGGCCGTTGTAGTTGTATCCCCAAGCCCACACCGTGCCGTCGCTCTTTAGCGCCACTGTGTGGCCGTAGCCCACCGAGATCGCCGTCACTCCCGTGACGCCGGAGACCTGAACGGGAGTCGAGCGACTGGTCGTCGTGCCGTCACCAAGCTCGCCGTCGTTGTTGTGTCCCCAAGCCCATACCGTGCCGTCACTCTTCAGCGCTACCGTGTGGTCTTTGCCCGCCGCTATCGCCGTGACTCCCGTGAGGCCGGAGACCTGCGCGGGAGTCAATCGGCTTGTCGTCGTGCCGTCGCCGAGTTGACCATCATCGTTGCATCCCCATGCCCACACAGTGTTGTCGCTCTTGAGCGCCACGGTATGGTCCCCTCCCGCCGCTACCTGGACAATTGTGGAGAGCATCTCCGGAAATGTGCTCTGAGTTTCCCGTGCAAGGGCCACATAGCTATCCAGTTGCGGCGATGTGGGCTGTGCCTCCCGTGCGAGCCTGGCCTGCTCCTGTGCCTGTTGGACCTTGCCGAGTTTTGAATAGCATACGGCCAGTACCGTCCGAGCATCGGCAAGGTCGTCTCCGGCAACGCTCGGTCCTTTGACAAAGTTCACGCAGCGTTCTTCCGCTCGCTTGTAGTCCCCGATTGTCAGAAAGCACCTTGCGAGATCGAGTCCTGACCCTCCGCCGTTATCGAGTGCCGCGGCCTTGGCTGCCATCTTCCGCGCGGGTTCCGTTTGACCCAGGGATTGGAGAGCCTGTGCCCGGCGGCACATCAGCGCCGCGGGCTCCCGGCCCGCGGGATCTTTGCCCCGGGCACGGTCGAGTACCACTTGCACATCCTCATACCTTTTCTCCGCCATCAGGGCATCCGCCAGCCCGCACACGGGGTCGGGATCGTCCGGTTTGATACTTGCGGCCGTTGAAAAGGTGTTGATTGCCTCTCCGAACAGACCCTGCTTTAGTTGGCACTTTCCGAGCCTGAGCCTCAGTAAGTACCCCGCGTCCCGACTGTTCGTCAGCGCCACTCGGTATGCGACCTCCGCCTCCGGCCACTGGCACCGATCATAATAGTAGTGCCCGATGGGAATCTCGACCGGTCCGCGGGCCAGGGCTTTGAGGTCATCGTCCGAGCCCGCCGGACGGGTCTGCCGCTGTATCTGTTCTCTGAAGTAGGGAATACCGGCCGGCCCTTCTTTCACCGCTCGCTCTATGTCGGCTCTAACGACGATTTGAGCGAGCTCGCCGCCTGGCGACGCCCACTGTCATCGGGTCCGAGCCTGCAGCAGCCTTGCGAAGACAACGGCCGCCTCCGTCGTTCTTCCTTGCGTCAGCAGGACGGCGGCAAGGGGCAGGCTCGACGATGGCCTGTCCGGAAAGAGTTTGTAGGCTTGCCCAAGCTTCTGCCGCGCGAGCGCGCCCCTCTTGTCGGCCCCGGCGCGATTCCCTGCCGCCACGAGCGCCGTGCACTCTGTCGCGGCCTGACGTCCGCTCGCGACGAGCTCTGCATACTCCTTCTCCCGCGGCAGGGAGTCGAGCAGAGCCTGGAGTTTTGCCTTACGGTCATCCGGCGCCTTTTGGATAGCGGCTTTGAGGACCTCGGACGCCGTGTCGAAGTTTGAATCAGCCGTATAGACCTGGGCGGCAAGATAATAACCCTCCCATTGCTCTTTATCTGTCTTCATAGCGAAGGCAGCGCACTTCCGGGCGAAGTCCAGATTGCCCTGAGACAGCGCCTGATATCCACGCATCAGGGCTTCAACATACCTGCGCAGCGTTTTGCCCTCGGGTGTCGAGTCCTGCTGCTTCAACCCCTTGAGCGAAGCCAAGTAATCCTGAGCCTGTGACTTGTAGGGTTCAGCAGGTTTGAGCTTCAGGGCCGACTCGAAGCAACGCGCGGATTTATCCCAGTTCTCAGCCACCATCTCGAGCATGCCGCAGATTGTAGAAAGCTTCCCACGATTTCGGATTCGCGGTAATCGCGGCCTCAAGTTGGGCGCCGGCCGCCTGTAGGTCGGCCATCTGCACAAATGCCCGCATTCCCTGAGCCATGGTTAGGTCGGCTTTCGCGGAAGGCTTCGGACCGGCAGCTTGTACCGTCGAGATCCAACACAAGCTGCAGGTAAGCAATATGACCGACTTGGCTGCCAATGTCGCGCGCTGCATGGTTCATTCCTCCGTGTTCATGTTGTTGATCTGATCATTCAGCTCAATATATGGCGCAAACGGCCATGTCGATCGAGCCGCCGAATCCGCTTTGTTTTTCGCGCCCTGCAAAACCTCACCGACCGCGGTGTTTGCATCCCCCCAAAGAACGCGAGGGCTATACTGCGTGCGGTACTGCGTCGCCAGGTCGTGGACCACATTCTTTGATACATCGTAGGACAGGTATACATCGCCACGAGCACTGCCGGACTGGTACGCTTCAAATCTCCGTCTGGCCGCGGCTTCGTTACTGTCATCTCCCTCCGACAACACGAGGCCATCTTTAGTCATTATGTAGACCGTCCCATTGATTGCGACTCCCAATTGCCCCGTAGTCGGATCGATCTCCGTGACCGGGCTGTTGTACATTGACCGCAGGGTGTCCATATTGGCCGATCTTCTCAAATCCGCCGTCTCGGCAAACTGCTGCTTTTCGTACTCTATGTCCCAGTAATTCCTTGTCTGCGGGGAGCTTGCTTGGGAGCCGGCATCGGGGGCCGGCGAGGTCCCGGCATCCTGTGGCGGTTCCGGCAGGTATTCAGAAAGTTTCGGATTGTTGAAGCCTCCCAGGGTCGTACCAACCGGCTCGGTTCCCGGACCACCATTGTTCGTCAGTTCCCGAATGTTTTCCTGAGAGATCTGGTCGAAGCGCCCCGCATTGAGTGGGTCGCTGTCTGGCGGCGGGATGCCGCCTTCCCATCCGGCAAGGGTCCAATCGACGGGCGGAGCCGCTGCCCGGCTGGACCGCCGGAGCGCTCTCTGGCTGAGGTGTGGGTTGTGGCGATTCCGGCTGTTCCGCCGGAGCGATTTCGGGCTGAGGTGTGGGTGGCGGCGCCGCGGGCTGTTCCGCCGGAGCGCTCTCGGGCTGAGATGTGGGTGGCGGCGCTCCCGGCTGTTCCGCCGGAGCGCTCTCGGGCTGAGGTGTGGGTTCGGCCCATGGCGGCGATGCAGCGGGTGTCTGGCCGCTGGGAGGTTCGGTTGCGCCATTCGACCGAATCGCTATCACCAAGCCGTGGAGGGCTTCCGTCACCTGGGCGTCACTGAGGTCCAGCCAGTCAATCCTGTGCTCGTTGTTCAGGTCGGCCAGCAGTCGATCGCGTGCGCTGTTGGCCGCCTGGAGAGCCGACTCTGATTGAAGATTGGCCAGATAGGCGCGGCACGCGGAATGGTCACTCGCGGCTCCAGGTGGGGCAGTCTTTGCCCTCGAAAGTTGCGCCGTTGCAGCAGTCCTTCTCGGGTTGGACGCTAAAACAGGCGGCAAACCAGACGGCGTCGTCCCATGCGTCGGCGGGCGGGGAGAAATCCATAGATATGACGTGTAGATTGCCGAGGTAACGGTCTTCTATGGCCGTCCGCATATAGGTCACAGTGGAGTTAGGTGGGATGGTCCCATATTCCTTATCCAGCGGCTGATTGTCGCTCTCTCCAACAGTCACGATGACCCTTACCAGCTCTCCAGTGCGATTTTCAAACCGGTAAGCCGAGCACTGGCCGGTGTCGTATACGCTCTCCGTGACCCCGCCGCTCGAGTATTCGAACTGAAGACCCGCGATTGCGGCTGTCGGTCGCAATGAGCCAGCCAGGATTCCCAGGCATGTCAATAACGCGGACCACTTGCAGCACTTGTTCAGCATTCCAGACATCCTCCCTTGGAAATAGACGTCAGTCGTCAGTCGGGACCTCTCGCGCACCACGAGGTCTTGCGAATAATGCGCGCCAACCCTAAGCGCCTAAAGCGGCGTAGCCGCAACCAAGAAGGCCATCGCCGGAAAATCAATACGGCCTTTCCGTGGTTCGGAAGGTCGGTGGTTTCTTTTCCCTACTTCTCCCTTCCCGGCAGGCTGTGCACCAGAGCGTATAGGATGATACCGATCAGGGTCCCGACGATAGCCCCGTTCACGATCCTCCACGCGCTCACCGCGAGCGGCGTGTGGATGTGACAAAACGTATTGAGCGCCGATATCAGCCCGATCGAACCGACGATCACCAGCGGCGCCGCCCATTGCCGGCGTCCTCTGAGGGCAAAGGCTATGCCGCACAGGAGCGCCGGGTATCCGACCAGAAATTCCTTGGTGCGCGGCCGGACATAGAGCGCCTTGTCCAGAATAGCGCGGAACTTGATCTCCCACGAGTCTGACTTCCAGGCCGGAGTCGTTTCCGGAGCGCAGGACCATCAGCCCCACCACGGCTGCCGCAAACACTACCGCGATGATCTGCCACCACAATATGGGGTTTGCGGCCGCCTCCTTCAGGGTCCTTGCGAGCTTGCGCTTCTGTATGCCCCACACCTCGCTCTTCCAGGCGACTCCCCCAGCGTAAAGGAGCGCCAGCGCCAGAACGGGCGCCAAATGCGCGGCCTTCACCCCGGCGAACTGGTCGACCCGCAGCATGAACGGTCGCTCGCTCAACAGCCCGACTATCAGCAGCCCACCCGCACAAGCTGTCGCGATCGCTGCCAACAGTCTGCCGATCGTTTTCGGCAGTGGGTGAGCAACGCGCGTCGGCGACTCAGGAGCGCAGCGGGTTGCGTTCAGCGCGGCCAGGGTGGGGAAGACAAGAGCCGAGAGCAGTGCAACTGCCTTCCTCCCGAGTTCTCCGTAAGCAGCCAGCCCCCCGCATATCGCCACGAGGACCAGCGTCCACAGTATCACCCCGATGGTAGACACATCGATTACCGCCAGCGTCAGCAGGGCGGCTCCGGCCGCCACGCCCACCCCGGCGAGAATGCTCAACGGACGCCTGGCTGAAAGATTCTCCAGCGGATGCGAGGCCCGCGGCGTGTAGTCGGCTTTACGGATCGAACGGGCGATTTGCAGGATATAATCGGCGTTCGAGGCCAGAAGCCTGGGCGAGGCAGTGTAGAACATCCGAACGTAACACATTCTCACGCCGCGCTCCCTGACTCCTCTTTGGAATCGCTCGACGATGCTCGGAATATCCATGGTGGGCATCTCATTCTGGCTGATGCTGTGCACCACTATCACGTTGCCCTTTGCCTCTTTTGCAAGCTCCATCTCGCCCTTTTGCCTGGAAAACTCGACTCTTCCGAAGAGGAGGTCGTTTGCGCGCATGGCCTGTGCGGTCTCCTTGACGGCCCCGTTGAAGCCCAGTACCTGGTCACCAAGGAATATGATCTTTTCGATTCCGCGATGCCGCACGTCAGCCAGCAGCGAATCGATTGCATCCGGGGTCGCGCCAGGGTAGTTCGGCAGCCTGGCGACGACAGATACACCGGCGGTACGCGCCGCTTTCACCGCATCGGCAGGCAGTCCGATGGGTAGCTGCTCCAGGACCTTCTCGGGCACCGAGTCGGCAATGGTAAGATAGTCATACGGCTGGCCGTCAAGGACAGTGAGGCTGATAGCTCCGCGCTCGGCGGGCAAAGCCATTTTCAAGTGGGACGTTATCGCATTACTTTTGTCTTTAGGGATCACGAATTGCCGCGGGCCATAAGGCATAAGCGTTCGATCGTCCACGGCATCGCGGAACGTGTCCTCGGTGATGGCGACGCTGGTCACTCCCACACCCTTGAACTTGCGCAGCACATCGGCCGGGCTCATCGCCTGGGCCGCCGCGATCTGGGCCACCTCGTCGTAGTCGAGCACTATTTCCACCGCGCGGTTTCTGTATTCCACGCGGGTCCGCTGCCCCGCGACATAACACGATGCCGCCAGTCCGGCGATGAGCAGCGTCAACAGGATGATGCGTCTTGTCAAATTGAATACCTTCCTTGGAGAAGAGTCAAAAGTCGAAAGTCACCTATGCGACCGGTGCGTTTCGGGAAAAGGGTTTCCCGAAACAACGGCATTGATAATGTGCGTAACAGCTCACGGATAGTGAGGTACATGTCACCGCATATGTCATTCCGAGCAAGTGACGGCGACGCTGTCGCCGTTACATTGGAAAGAAACCCACCCCCGGTGTTTCGGGAATCTTGTTCCCGAAACTGGGGAGTTTCTTAGGAGCGGGTAGCGAGGAATCTCAACGCTGCGCCTGGATCCTTGTCCCGATCGTGAGACTCATCCGAAAGGTTGAGATTCCTCACATTCGTTCGGAATGACAGCCATGCGTTAGGGTACTCACGACAACTCGTCAGTAACCGCGCATTCTAGCGTGGTTTCTGCCTTACACTGGCCCGGCCCCGAGGACGGGCACACGGGCTGAGCACTTACCAATGCGCGCCAGGCCGAACAATTATCGAGGCAGCCTCCCAAACGGAGTTAATTATCAATTATCAATTGTCAATTATCTATCGCGGCGGTCGCCAGGGATACGTCCGCTGGTTGTAGTTGTCGGGCCGGCGATATCCGCGCCTTCGCGCCATTCGCCGTCCGCCAATGAGCAGGATTACGATGGCGCCGGTGACGAACCCGCCGACGTGCGCCCAATACGCCACGCCGCCGCCCTGCAAGTTGCCCAGGCCCAAGAGCTGAAGCACGAACCAAAGGCCCAGCACCACAACAGCCGGGACATCGAGAACCTGGCCGAACCAGCCCAGGAAGACCAGGCATCTCACGTTGGACGTGGGATACAGCACAAAGTACGCTCCCAGAACTCCCGCGATGGCCCCACTCGCCCCGAGAGTCGGCACGAACGCCGCCACGCCATGCATGCTGCCCAGTATGTCCGTGACGGCGGCCAGAAATCCGCAGAGCATGTAGAAAATAAAGAACTTCACATGCCCCAGCAAGTCCTCGATATTGTTGCCGAACACCCACAGGTAAAGCATGTTCCCGCCGAGGTGCCAGAACCCGGCATGCATGAACATCGACGTAAATATCGTGATCCACTGGGGATGAATGCCGGGCATGGGCTGCGGCGGCGCAACCAACTGACCGAACTGGTTGGTTGGCAGCCACACCCTGACATCGTGGATCACCGAATATGGGATCATCGAGAACCGGGACAAACCCCCGCCGGCAAGCTCTGCAAGGAAGGCCAGGGCGTTGGCGATTATCAGGCCGTATACGACGTACGCTTTCCCTCCGGAAAGGTTTTCGTCGGCAATTGGGATCATTACCTGGTGCTCTCCATAATTGGACCCGTCAATTCTATCACAACTCGGGCGGAAGGGATAGGGTTAATAGTATCTTACAACTGAAATCCTATAGAACCGGTAATCTAATTTTCATATGTCACCTCGGATTTCAGTTGTAAGATACGTAAGAAGAAACCACCGACCTTCCGAATTACGAAAAGGCCGTATTGATTTTCCGGCGATGGCCTTCTTGGTTGCGGCTGCGCCGCTTTAGGGTTGATAGGGACTCCACCTGCCGCATAGGGGCCATTCCCTTCCCCTATAAACCCTACTAACCCTATTACCTTACACAAACGAGGTCCTTATTAGCCTTCGTGATGTCCTCGCGCCCCGGTGGGTGTCACCAGAACATCATCTTCGATGCGGACTCCGCCCCAGCCTTCGATGTAGATTCCGGGTTCGACGGTGACCACCATCCCTGCTTCGAGGGTGATATCCGAGGTCTTCGAGAACGCGGGGCCGTCGTGGACTTCGATCCCGAGCGCATGGCCCAGGCCATGGCCCAAGTTGGGTCCGTAGCCTTCGGAAGCGATGTAGTCTCGGGCGATTGCGTCGATTTGCCGGCCGGTCTTGCCGGGGGCGATAGCCTGGATAGCCTGGCTCTGAGCGTCGAGGACGATCCGGTAGACATTCTTCTGCTGGGCATCGGCTTTGCCCAGGCAGATCGTGCGGGTGATGTCCGAGTTGTAATTGTGCGCCCTGGCGCCGTAGTCGAGCTTGAGCAGATTGCCCTTTCGTGACAGAGTGTCCGTCGGGCTGTGATGCGGGCAGGCGGCATTGGGGCCGGTCGCGGCTATTGTATCGAAGCCTTCCTTGTCCGCGCCGAGCCGCCGCATTGTGGAATCGATAAAAAGCGCGATTTCCTTTTCGGTCATACCCGGGGCGATCCCACGGATTATCGAGTCATAAGTCCTGTCGA
This sequence comes from uncultured bacterium, assembly GCA_963823885.1. GTDB lineage: Bacteria > Armatimonadota > UBA5829 > UBA5829 > UBA5829 > CAWGNL01. Next base: position 7,028 of record CAWGNL010000058.1, on the reverse strand, counting down.
CTATGGCGCACGCCTCGCGGATCAGCGCGACCTCGCCGTGCGTCCTTGACTCGCCTGAGTTTCCGGATCACGCCGTCGGTGGCCCGCAAAGACGTGGATTTGCTCGTGAGGATCCGCAGTTGACGAAACGACGCCACGGCGAGGTTGTCCGACTCATAGCCCGCGGTCCGCGGTCCCAGGTCATTGACGAGATCGGCGGCCGCGGCCATATCCGTCTTTGCCGTGTATTCGACGACCTTCGCGCCGGCGCATTCGCTCCTGGCTTGCACGGTGAAGCGCGGGTCGACCAACAGATATGACGCGCCGCCGGTCACGACCAGCTCGCCGGTGTCGCCCGTGAACCCGCTCATGTAGAAGACGTTGTGGATGTCCGTGACAAGCAGCGCGTCCAGGTGCTTGCTTGCCATCGCCGCGCGCAGGTCCTCCAGCCGCTTGTCAAGCATTTCGAACGATCTCCGCCAGCGCCCGCAAGCCCAGAAGGTAGCTCTCTCCCTGGAAACCCATGATCTGGCCGGCTGCGACCGGGGCTATCACGGACTCATGCCGGAAATCTTCGCGGGCGTGGATGTTGGAAAGGTGCACCTCGACGGTCGGAAGCTTCACCGATGCGATTGCGTCTCTGATTGCGTAGCTGTAATGAGTGAATGCGCCCGGGTTGATGAGGATGCCCTTCGCGGTCGAAGCCGCGGCCTGGATGAGGTCGATTATCTCCGATTCGGAGTTGGATTGGTGGATATCCAACTCGACGCGCAGTTCCGCCGCCAGTTTCATACATCGCTCGTTGATGGAGAGCAGGGTTTCCTGCCCGTAGACGGCGACCTCACGAACCCCCAGGAGGTTGAGATTAGGACCGTGAATCAGGAGAATTTCCATTGTGCCCCCTTCGAAAATAGTTGTCGGTTGAACGGTTGACGGTTAGGGATTGCCGCCACCCCCGGTGTTTCGGGATTTGAGGAGCGAGCACGGTCGCTTGCATACAGCGCAGATGTTGTAGTCGCTCCGGAAATCCCGAAACTCTCCGAGGTTATTTCTTAACTATAGTGGTAAAGCCATGGGCTTCGTGCATGATTCATTCGAAAAGTGTTAGCAGAGAGCCCGGACCCTCCGAAGTGACGGCGACGCAACCTTGGAGTGCGGCGGTCTCGACGCCGCTTTTCCCTTCAGCCTTCCGAGCCAACATTCCCCGGCGGTTCGGCTTTATCTATCAGCATTATCGGTATGCCGTCCGCCACCGGGTAGATTCTACCGCACTTGGGGCAGTGGATACCATCGCCTTTGATGACCACCTTCGGCCTGTCCTCGCAAGCAGGACAGGCGAGCATATCGAGCAGTTTTTCATTGACGGTCATCGCAAACCCCTGGCGAACGCGACGAGCCGGCGCGTGGTAATCAGACCAAAGAAAGAATAAACTAATCGCTTTCTTGCATATAGTCAACGACAACGCTGATAACCTTTTGTACCTGTTTCGTTACAGGCTCTAAAACTGATTCGATCAAGAATGTCATTGCCATATTTCCTTATCAGGTCACTAATAAGCGCGTGAACGAACGATTGGGTAGTGGCATCAATGTTTTCGAAATCGCAAGACAATATCTTGGCCTTTTTCAAGAACGGGAATAATTTCTTTTGTCCTAATGTCCCTGGCTAAATCTTTGTCTTCGGCAAAAGAACCGACTTTTCTAAATAATGTGATTGTCCTCATATGAATGTCGGCTTTCTATATCTTGCTTTGCGCCTTTCCCTTGCTGTTTTTGAATAGACATCTCCAATCAAACCAAGAAGACTAGAAAGTTCTTCAGTCTGATCCAGAGAAATATCTACAGCCACAACAGTGCCTTGCCAAAAAGGCAGGTCTTCTCTTTTCGAATGATTGTCTCGGAAAGGATCAGCATAAAGTTGTCGCGGGCCGGTTTTTAACAACTTATACATAGAATGTCCGCTATAGATCATGAAAAAATCTTTGTTGACTTTTGCCGTTGATTTAATAAAGAATAAACCTGCCCCAGCATTGAAGTCGGTGCCTCCTTCTCGTTGAGTAGTTCCTGTAATACCAGGAACTAGCGCCAAACGAATTGCTTCCAAGTGGCTATTGGCGGGATGAGACTTATTGATGGTTTGTTTAATGCCGACCCCAGCATCTACAATTCCAATTCTAATAGTGTTACTCTTCTTGTAGTATTGGGCGCAAACAACCGCGCCTATACTTGACTGGGCATGTTCTAAAACATTTCTTACCAATTCGCTGACAACATAACGGATCGCCTCAGCTTGTCTCGGTTCCGGATGCAACAGGGGACTTATGTCGGCGATAAAATCAGTTAACTTCTTCGAGTCCTTGATTATCGTAAGCGGTATGAATCTTCCTGCTGGTTCATGTTCGGTGATTGTTTTACTGGATTTAATGTCCAAGAGTTTAAACAATCCCATTCTTTCAGGGTAGTGTGCTGATTTCGCAGTCATATGACTGCTAATTTTGGTTGGCTTTGTGGAAAGTCCAAGTGCCGCGATTATAGACAACACTACCGGATGAAAAGAAATCCAGTTCTCGTTACTTGTTATTTCCAACTCAGTTGGGCTAGAAGTGTCAATGCTTTTTAAGAAAGGATCGATATTTCCGATATATGCACTATTGGGAATGTGTATTTTCATATTTTCAGTTTACCAGGAATCCCGGTACAATGTCAATACCACGGGAATCCCGGTAAAGCATCAGCGTGCAAGCCTTCTTCCGTGAATTACTTAGTTACTAGTCCCCAGCCCCAAGTATGCCGCGACCGCCGCGTGAGCGTCGCCATCGGCCATTATCTCCCCATGACGCAGCCAGATGCCGCGTGAGGCGACCTGTTTAGCCGATTCGAGATCGTGGGTCACGAACACTATGGTCTTGCCCGCGGCCTGAAATTCGTTTATCCGTCGATAGCACTTCTGCTGGAAAGCCGCGTCACCCACGGAAAGGGCTTCGTCTATCAGCAGAACGTCCGGGTCGGTTTCCACGGCTATCGAGAAGCCCAGCCGCATCAGCATTCCCGCCGAATACGTCTTCACCGGAGCATCGATGTATTCCTCGATTTCGGAGAAGTCGATTATGCTGGTGAGTTTATCCCTTATCTGAGCGGTGGTCAAACCCATTATGGCCGCGTTGAAGAAAATATTCTCTCTGCCGGTGAGTTCCGGGTGGAAGCCGGCGCCGGGGTCCATCAGGGTGGACATCCGCCCGTCCACCGCTACCGTGCCCGAGGTGGGCTTGTAGATGCGGCCGATTATCCCGAGCAGCGTGCTCTTACCGGAACCGTTTCTGCCGATTACGGCCACAGTCTCCCCGTGCCCGATGGAGAGGCTGATGTTTGTCAGGACCTCCATCTTCACGGAGGGGATGCGCCTGAACGAGAGAATGGCGGATTTGAGCGATCCGCCCTTCGATCGCTGGGTGTCGAAATACTTGGTCAGGTTGTGTATCTCTATTGCGCTTGCCATATCACACCCGCTCCGGGAAGACCCATTTTCGTGACACGAAGAACTTGTATCCCGCGAGCGCCACCAACGCGCAGACCAGCCCGCAGATCGCCAGCATCATATGATCGAGTGGAAGGCTCGTGACCGCGCCGCCTCTCACATTCACGGCCACAAACGGCGGCAGCAGGGTCCGCCTGTACGCGACCATGAGCATGTTCACGGGGTTCGCGAGGTAAATCCTGTAAAGCAGCATCGGCAGATGCAGATGATGTCGCACCAGGCTGTTATAGACAAGCTCGGGCGGGTACATAACGGGCGTCAGGTAGAAGAGCATTCCCAATAGCGCCTGGACAATATACTTGGTGTCCTCGTAGAAGACGTTCAGGCAGGATATGAAAAACGTAAGCCCGACTATCAGCAGGCACTGCATCACGACCAACACCGGCAGCCAGATCGTCGCCGGCAGTATGCCCACTCCATGCAGGAACAGATGAATGTACACGAGCACGTAAGCGAAGAAAACCACCATCGCGAGCAGGAAGTGTATCAGGTTGGAGACAACCGCCGAGAGAGGAAGCACCTCCCGAGGGAAGTACACTTTTTCTCAAGAGGTCTCGATGCAGCAGGATCACCTGGCTGGAGTCGAGCAAGCTCATCTGGAAGAACATCCACGGCAGGAACGCGACCAGCAGGTAGGCCGAGTAGTTGGGGATATTGAGCGGCATCACGTACTTGAAGACGATCGTGATGGTGGCGACCTGGATCATGGGGTTCGCGAGCGACCAGAAAAAGCCGAGCACCGAATTTCTGTAGCGCACTTTCAGGTCGCGCACGACAAGCTGCTTGAGCAAGTCTTTGTATTTGAAGAGTTCTCTGAGTTCGTTGGCCATGCGTAAGTTTGGGTTATGGGTTATGGGTGTTGGGTGATGGGGAAGGGACCGCCCTCCCCGTTGCGTTCTTTCGGGAAACCCTTTTCCCGAAACGCGCCACTTCCATTCTTGAGTATAGGTTCACCCCGGCCAAAAGTCAAACGAAGGGACGAAGTTAAAGGTTAAAGGTTGGAAGGTTAAAGGTTGGGAAGGGACTCACCTATGCGGCGGACAAGTAGAGTCCTTTTTTTCGGGTTGGCGGCTTCGAGTTCCCGCCGCACGCATGGTACCTGCGGTGTAGGTGGAGGCACGGCATGCCTTCCACGCCAGGGTTTGCTTCGAGTTGTCGCTCCCGCCGCATAGTGACTTTCGACTTTTGACTTTCGGCTTCCCTTCGTTTGACAACATCTCCGGTAGCCGTTATACTATCGTGTGTAGGGAACCGAGGCAACCAGGGTTGCTTTTGTTCCCTCTTACATTGTTCATTGCGCCGGTCATTAGGCGCTTAGCGCCCTGTTAGAAACAAATTGAGGTCGCTAAGGCGGATTCGACGGCGCACCGCCTTTGGGTTTTCCGCTTTATGGTTGTTAAGGGATGGCGGATGAGCTATACTTGCTTTGCCTGGGCGGAGGGTAGGGCAACGCTGGGGAGCTCTCCCGAGCCGACTCAGGTGTTGTTCAAGGGATGGGGGTGGAAATCTCCGCCCCCTCCAAATCATCCCTTAACAACCGAAAAGCGAAAAACCCGACCGCCTGCCTTGGTCGACTGCCACCGTAAGGTGGCCACTTTTCCCCAGCGAAGTCTGGGGAAAAGCGTAGTATCTTACAACTGAAATCCTATACAAGCTGTACCGAACTTTGACATGGGATCTCGGATTTCAGTTGTAAGATACTACCATCGGCCTTGCGGATTACGGAAAGGCCGTATTGATTTTCCGGCCATGGTCTTCTTGGTTGCGGCTATGCCGCTTTACGGGTCGGCGAGGATTGAAGTAAAATTGTTCGAAAGCCTGTCCGAGAAGCTGCAGGACGTTTTTAAGAGGCTCCGCAGCAAGGGCGGTCTGAACGAAGCCGAGGTGAACGAGGCGCTTCGAGAGGTCCGGCTGGTGCTCTTGGAGGCGGACGTCAACTACAAGGTCGTCAAGGACTTTGTGGCCAAGGTCAAAGAGCGCGCTATCGGCCAGGATGTGCTTAAGGGGCTGAACCCCGCCCAGCAGGTCATCAAGATCGTGGACGAAGAGATGATCGCTCTTTTGGGAGGGGAATCGGCAAAGCTCAAAGTTAGCGACAGGCCGCCGGCTGTGATTATGGTTACGGGGCTTCACGGCGCCGGCAAGACGACTACCGCCGCCAAGCTCGCCCTGTTGCTCAAAAAGCAGGGCAAGAAACCGCTGCTGGTGGCGGGCGATGTCTACAGGCCCGCGGCCATAAAGCAACTCAAGACCCTCGGCGAGCAGGTCGCGGTCGATGTGTTCGACATCGGCGACAAGCAGGACGTGGTGGCCGTTGCCAAGGCCGGCCATGAACCACGCCAGGGGCAGTGGCAACGATCTGCTGATCATCGACGTTGCCGGGCGGCTGCACATCGACCAGGAAATGATGGATGAGCTGAAGCGGGTGCGAAGCTCGATCGATGTGACCGAGGTCCTGCTGGTGGTGGACGCGATGACCGGCCAGGACGCCGTGAACGTGGCGCAGCAGTTCAACGAGGCGCTGGAGATCGACGGGGTCATAATGACCAAGCTGGACGGCGATGCGCGCGGAGGCGCGGCGCTCTCCATCAAGACCGTCACCGGCAAGCCCATAAAGTTTGTTGGGACCTCTGAGAAAATGGACGGCCTGGAGCCGTTCCACCCGGACCGGATGGCATCGAGAATCCTGGGGATGGGGGACGTGCTCAGCCTGATCGAGAAGGCCCAGCTTCTCCATCGACGAAGATCAGGCTCGCGAGATGGAGCGCAAGTTCAGGGAGAATACGTTCGACCTGAACGATTACTTGCAGCAGCTCCAGCAGATGAAGAAGATGGGGCCGCTGGACCAGATATTGGGTATGATTCCTGGGCTGGGGAACATGAGCCAGCTAAAGGATGCGAAGATCGACGATAAGGAGTTCGCCCGAGTGGAGGCTATCTTACGATCGATGACTATCGAGGAGCGCTGCGACCCGTCCATTCTGAATGCCAGCCGGCGGAGACGCATCGCCGACGGCAGCGGCACGAACGTGCACGATGTGAACGAACTGATGCACCAGTTTAAGGATATGAAGAAGATGATCCGCGCCATGGCCGGCGCGGAAGAATCCGGAAAGCACAAGAGACTGCCGGACTTTCCGTTTATGCGATGACCTGCCCACTATGCGGCGGGAACGACAAGTCGAGGTGTTTCATGGGGTGAAATCCTTCGAGTTCCCGCTGCAAGGTGGCGATACGGCAGCGGGAACTTGGTAGTTCCGAATCGCGGGTGGTCGCTGGGCCACGTTCCCGCCGCATAGGTGGGTGGTCCAATTTCCAATTTCTAATTTCTAATTTCCAAACCCGGAGGAGCATGTGGTAAGAATCAGACTCAGGAGAATGGGCGCTAAGAAGAAACCATTCTATAGGATCGTGATCGCGGACCAAAGGCAGGCCCGCAACGGGCGGTTCATCGAGACGGTGGGCACTTACGATCCCACAGTCGACCCGCCGGCGGTTAAGGTGGATGTCGAGC
>CAWGNL010000057.1:0-70319 GCA_963823885.1 uncultured bacterium | reverse complement strand
ATTTGAAGCCGCCATCCTTTCTTGAGGCTTACCTTTTCTCTATCGCGCTTGTTCTTTATGCGGCCAGAGTCGAACTTCACGCCGCACTCGTCTTCAATCTCTTTTTGCAAGGACTCCGCAAACTCCCGATAGCTCTCATTCGCTACGACAGTGAGCTTGTTGATCGTGGGATCGAAGCAGCGTTCGCCGTTCGCACGTACAGGCAGACGCATGCCCGCGTCCTATCTCCTGGCGCTTCTTCATTTCGGACTTGGTTTCGTTCAGGGTGCATATCTGGAAGACGTTCGGGTTGTCCCAGCCTTCGCGCAGCGCGGAGTGGCTGAAGATAAAGCGCAACGGCGTTTCCGCCGACAGAAGCCGCTCCTTGTCCTTCATGACGAGGCTATAGGCGTCATCATCGGCCTTCGTCTTACCCGTCGTATCCTTGGCGATGCCCTTGGCATCCTGCGCGAAGTAGCCATTATGCACCAGGTCAACAGGCAGAGGGTTCAAGGAAGCATACTGTGGCCTTTTTGAGATGATCTCGTAGGCTTCCACGAACCAATTTCTGATCTTGGGATTGTCGCCCTTGTAGTTTGCCACACGGTCGATGAAAAACAGCGACAGCACCTTCATCTGCTGGTCTTCGGGCAGCCGAGAAATAGCAAGCTCCTTCTCGAAGTGATTCTCGATGGTCTGCTCAACCTGGATGCGCATCGCGTCGTCGGAGTGGCTACCCTGGGCTTCGCCAACGCTAAGCCTGACGCCGTTGGAGAACTGCACATAGCCGTATCCCGCGTGGACGTTCTCAAGGATATAGCCCCTGTAATTCTCCCGGTCTCCAGAAAGGTCAAAGAGGTCCTGGCCCTTCCTGCTGATACTCAGGACTTTGCGCTTGGGGCCGCCCGCTGAGGCAACGTCGATTTCCACCTTCGCAATGGGAGGGCCGCCTGCCCTGGCATCCACGGACTGCACTCGGGTATATGGCTGGTTGTGATCCGTGCCCTCCGTCACCGAGTCCACTTCGATCTGCTTCACCAGCCGTAGGTCATAGGCTTTGACGGGGTCAAGGTTGTAGACCAGATTGTACAGGTTCCTGTGAGTGGCCGAGTACCCGCAGGGTGCAAAGCGGATTCAGGCTGGCGATTGCTTCCTTCGCGGTATCAGTCTCCATGTTCTGAGGCTCATCCAGAATAGCAATCGGCCTTGCCGCCTGGACGAACTCAATTGGCCTGCGCCCCGACATTCGGTCGTTCTCTTGATGGATAACCGCTATGTCTTTCTTGTTGAAAGCATCTATGTTGATGATCAGAAGCTGCATCTGATTGCTTGCGGCGAACTGCCGCAGGCGCGACACCTGCTTAGAGTCGTATATCCACGCGTCGATAGGCTGGTTTCCGTAGAGGCTCCGGAAGTGGTCTTTGGTAAGCTCGATATTGCTCATGACGCCTTCCCGAATAGCGACACTCGGCACGACTATCACGAACTTCTTAAAGCCGTATCTGGCGTTGAGTTCATAGATGGAGCGGAGGTACACGTAGGTCTTGCCCGTACCGGTTTCCATCTCCACGGAGAAGTTCAGACCGTCCAACATATCGCACGCGGGGATGTCGTTGTGCCTCTGAATTTTCCGCAGGTTGTCCAGTATCGCTTCTTCCGACAGCGCAAGCCTGTTGCCAAGGCCCATCTCGGTCAACTGAACAAGACCCGCTGAGTCGTCGAACCTGATCTCATACGCGCTCTGCGCAAGGGGCTGACCTTCAAAAACATCTACAACAGAGTTGATAGCATCAATCTGATATTGCTGATTGCTCGCGAACTTGATCTTCATATTGTTCTACACCGTATGGAACTTGATTTCGTGGGATTCCATCTCAAGCACGATGTTGGTTTTTAGTTGATCGTTGCCCTTGAATGCGTTGTCCAGGCAGAGCACCATTTCAGGCTTAAGCTCGATCATCCCGCGCAGGGTTTCTTGCGTGATCTCATCTTCCAGGCAGATGAGAAGCAGCCCATCGGCTACGGAGAACACCTTCTGGCCACGCACTTCTTTCTCGTCAATCTTTGCGGTTAGGAGAAGACCCGCCTTGAGCAGGAGTTCATAGAGGATGTCATCTTGGGAACGTCCCGGCACTATATGATCGGCATAAAGCTTGAGCTGTTCGGCCAGCGCATCGGCATCCTTGGGAGCCTCGTCTGCATCCCAGAGCTTGAAGTTGCTGGAGGTTAGTTTGAAGACCTTGAAACCACGATCCTGTCCCGCGCTGTTATCCAAATTGAGCTTGCCACCATTCTCGTCATTCATCTTCTTAATGACACGGCGTACACGCTCTTTGCACAAATCAGCGAGTGTCGAGAAATCACCATTTTCTGCGGGTTCGGGAAGCTGGATAAGGGCATACTTCCGATTGCCGCCGCCCTTTTGGTTCAGTTCGAGAACGGCATGGGCGGTCGTACCAGACCCCGCGAAGAAATCCAACACTATATCGCCAGGCGATGTGCTCAGCTTGACTAGCGCATGGATCAAGGATACGGGCTTGGGATACTCCATGACTTGAGTACCGAACAGCTTCATAAGCTCCTTGGTGCCCTCCTGGTTCAAACCAGCGCAAAGGCTTTCGGCCACTTCTTCTGTCGACTGATTCCTGCTTGAGTCCATCCAAGTTGACACGGGAACTGTTCTGGCATTCGGAGATGAAGGCTCATAGCGCGTCTTGAACCGTGGGCGTGTCATTGACTCATCCTTCTGGTCGTCAGGCCAGATTATGTTCCCTCCATCAATGTGATCACGCATCGTGCTCGGCTGGAAACGCCATACGCGATTGTCTGGTGGCCAGTATCCCTTTCCTGTCTGTGGGTTGAATATCTCGAAGAACTGATTGGGACGCATTTCCTTGGTCATTCCGACCGTCAAATCGGTGCTCCTATATTTGCTGATAGCATCCTCCAGAGGATAGTCGTCCTCCAATCTCGCCTTTCCGAATAGGCGAGCTTGACCAGCGGACTTCGCAAACGAAACTACATACTCGTGATCAGGCGATACAGGTTCGTCCCGCATTCCAGTTGACATTCGGCGTTTCCTGACGAAGACTGCAAGGAAGTTCTCCTCCCCGAAAACCTCGTTCATCAGCAACCGTAGATTGTGGACTTCGTTGTCGTCGATGCTGACGAAAATAACTCCCTCCTCTTCAAGGAGGTTCTTCGCAAGAAATAGCCGTGGGTACATCATGCTAAGCCACTTAGAATGAAAACGGCCACTGGTTTCAGCGTTCGTCTCCAGCTTCAAGCCTTCATCGCTTACTTGGCCTGAGTATCTGAGATAACCGTCTAGCCCCTCATGATAGTTATCAGGATAAATGAACTCGTTTCCGGTATTGTAAGGTGGATCGATATAGATCATCTTCACCATGCCGTAGTAGCTCTTCTGAAGGAGCTTCAGTGCTTCGAGATTGTCGCCCTCAATGATGAGGTTCTCGCTGGTATCGAAGTTGACCGATTCTTCCTTGCACGGTACAAGTGTTCCAGAACTCAGGGATTGTACTAGACGAACAGCTTCGGACTTACCCGCCCAAGACAAGCCGTATCGTTCGGAAGAATCATCCGTGAAGTCTCCCAACGCCTGCTTGAGCTTGGCGAAGTCTATAACCCCCTCGGAAAATGCTTCGGGGAACAGTTCTCGCAGAGCCTCAATCCGCCCCGCGACTATGTCATGCGACGTCAAAGGCATCCGTGTATCCTGAGTTGTATCCATATCTAATCCCTATCTAACTCCTGGTCATCTCTAGCAGTGGCTCGGCTACAGCGGTTGCAATTCCATTAGCGCTGCCGCCGAAGATGGACTTGCAGATAATGCTGAACTCGTGGTCGGGTATTTCGTCTCCAACGGGCATGAGGTCGCAGCAGGCGCATAGAGCTTCCCTGGTGCATATCGGTACTGCAAAAGTCTAAGGCCCGGGTAAGTTTCTCGACCCTGACAATCCCTTCGGGGTAGTATGACTCCAAATCTCCACGAGAGAGCACGTATACATCGACTGCGCGCAGCTTCGCAATCAGCTCCATTTTCAGGTTCTCAATCCGTTCGTTCGGAGGGTTCTGAAGAGCATCTAGTCTTTGTTCATTGCTTTCCCAGGAAAAGAAAGCGTCCACCGCTGCGGTTAACTCCCCCCAGTCAGCCCTCTTCTCGTCAAATGCAGCCTTGGTCTCTCTGGCCTTTCGCCAGATGGCTCTGTTCTCTCCTGATCGGCGACCCTTTCCGATACTCGTTGAACTCAGAACAGGTTCTGGTTGGGTTTCAAGCTCTTTGTCAATCTCAATGAGCAGCATTTCCCTCAGCCTGTTCAGTTCCTCCGAAGGCTGAATATGCCTAAAGCCGCTAGAGGTCAAGTCCAGATCACTAATCACTGGAACTCTGACGCTGAAGTGCTTGAAGAAATCCCTATACCGCTTAATGCCACCTTTCCCACTGATGCGAGCGAACGATACTGATGCCTTGGAACTATCCCATTCCTCATTCAGCGTCTTTGCTATATGCGGGAAGACTATGAAATCGCTGTCCCCTTCCACCAGCACTACCGTATCCGAGAAGAACGCGGCGTTGTTATTCTCGTAGCAGATCAACTGGAATTGATCCCTCTGACCCATTACTGAGAGGTCAACGTGCAACGCATCCGCGAACGGTTTGGCTGCAACTGCCATGTCCTCCACCTTCCTCATCTTCACGAAGGTCGCGGTCGCGTTCGGGCCAAAGAACCTTGGGGAATGAGTGCTGACCACCACGAAGTGGTGCTTAGAGAATTCGCTCAGGGCCTTAAGCAGTATGTCCTGCGCTTTCGGATGCAGGTAGAGCTCTGGTTCTTCAAACAAAAGCAGGCAGTTGCCCCTCTGAAGCTCTGAGTTGGCGAACTCTGGCCTCTTCGCCACATCAACATACGCCCTCATGATGGCGAAGACAACGGCACGTCTAAGGCCATCGCCCTTGCTATCTATCAGGCCCTCAACCCCGTCGTTAACAAGTATCTGCGCGCCCTGCAGAACGGCCTTGATTTCCGGAGGCGGAATGGCAATGTTCAGCTTTGCGGTTGAGAAGCTCTCCTGAACATAGCCCTCCACGGTTCGTTCGATGATCTTGATCTCCTCAAGACGGTCGCTATCGTCAATCTCGCCGTTCTCCTTGACAACCCGATTGAGCTTTGCTCTAAGACTCTGGAATAGCTGCGTCTCCTCATTAAGTTTGCTTTCTATTGCCTTCAGCAGAATACCGATTACCTTGCCGAACGGTGTGCTCTCCTTGGTTTTCGTGTCATCAGACAAGTCCTTAACTGCCTGGATGTAGATCGGCTCAGGGAGCATATAGAAGATGCCCTTTTCCCTAGCATCAAGTCCCGACGGAAGGTCTACGTCTCCCTTGTCTTTCTGAGACTCGGGCAGGCTGTCCCCAAACCTCCTTACAAGATCGCGGGCATCTCCTACCCCTGTGGAGTTCGTAAAACAATCGGCAATCTCAGGAAATGCGTCACATAGGTTCTGCCTGAACGCCACTCCTGCTCTTTGCGACCTGGTTAGCGCCGTTATGTTCTCGCTAGTGAAACGCGCACCTTTCGGTACCATGGAGACAAGGTTCAATTTGCCCTTGCCGTCGGTTCCGTAGCGTCGTACAAGTGTCAATGCATCGCCGCTGAGCAGTTCTCTCGCCTTGTCCCTGTGCGCCTCTTCAAGCCGCTCGATATCCGTCTCTTTGATTTCCGTGAACTCAATCTCGATACGGACATCTTCTTCGGGATCAAAGAAATCGGCGGGTGTTATCGGAGAGCCGCTGAAGAACAAAGACAATGCCTGAAGAACCGAGGATTTGCCCGCGTTGTTTTCTCCGATAATACAGGCGAAGTTGGATAGCGGCATCTCGACCTGCCGCAGTGCTCTGTAGTTCTCTACCAGTATCCGTTTTAGTTTCATTACGGACGTTCCTCCCTGGTTGCCTTGACTACCGTGCTTCCTACACCAGGCTCCATCTCACGTTAAAGATCGGAGCGACATGTGTCCGCTGTTTCGGACGCCGCTCTATCTGGGTGATCAACTCATCTCGCCGGTGATCTATCTCGTCCTGGGGGTCGAAAAGTTCTCCGTTCCCCTGTTCCTTCGTTTCCTCGTTCCCCTCCCTTCTTCGCCAGCCAGTCCCCATATTCCTGCCACACAAAATAACACGGCCCTCGCTCGTCGAGCGAGGGCCGATGGATCGCCTTGCTTTATGGCGGCTCTATGGAGAAACACCGCTGTGCGGCGTTGTTAGGCCGGGCTATCAGCATTGGCCCCCAGGGCCGGCCAAAGCCAACCGACAAGGGCTCTAGCGCCGTGCATTAGACATCCTGTGGCACGGAGATCCGTTGAACGCCTCTAACGAAGGCATGGAAACTGGCAGACCGGTTGTCCGTGATGCTCATGTGCGGCGCGATTGCTCGTGCGCCGCTGACTTTCGCGAATCGGGGAATCAGTTTTCGCATTATGTCGCTGCTGTTTGCAAGCTTGTCGGGCGTGCGGTACTTAGCCTTTTGCTGCTTACACGCCAAGCCGCCCACAGAGAATGCTTTTTCCACTGCAGCCAAATCGCCGAGATACCAGCATTCGAGTTCCTGGCAGACAATCCTTACCAAGGTATCAGGTCTTCCGCTACTTCGGCACAAATCAGCAAGTCTAGCCTTCACGGACAGACAGTCAGCTCCGTCGTTGTCTCTCACGACGACGAATCTTACCCCAGGTTCGCGCCAGCCCCTCAGTTTGCGGGGGATAGATCGCTCAAGATCGGTCTTCCCTTCGTGGGGAACGGTCTGGAACCCCACGGTCTCCGGAATCAACTTCGGCAGCACAACATCGAGCAGATCTTTCATTGATGGCTCTTCGAGCAAGAAAACGATCTTCATCTTGGACCCGCTCCTGGAAACAATTTCTGCTTCCACAAAGCGCCTGGGAGATCACCCTCGGCAACTAAACTTCGAAGCGTTTCATCCTCGGAAGCTCGTGTGATTGTGGTAAACCCCTGACGCTTGGTAAGCCAAAAGAGCTCCTGAAGCAGCACGCCGTTTACAAAATCGGGGGAGTGCGTGGAGATAAACACCTGCCCGCCTCTATCCGCGTAAAGACGAAACTCTTCCGCCAGTTCAACGAGGAGTTCAGGGTGCAGTTGGTTCTCGGGCTCCTCTATTGCCAGCAATGGGTGTGGCGACGGATCGTGTAGGAGAAGCAAGTAGGCAAACATCTTAATTGTGCCATCTGAGACAAATCGCGCAATGAACGGATCCTTGAAAGCTCCATCCTGAAACTTGAGGACTATTCGGCCATCCTCTGTTTCCGCGGCTTGCACATTGGAGACACCTGGTACTCTGCGCCGCATCTTTTCCAAGACGGCATCGAATTCGGGTCTGTGGTTCTGGAACATGTAACCTGAGCGACCAACGGCAAGTTCTCGCCTTGCGTGGATAGATGCTCCGCGTATCCCGCATCCTGGCTTTCCCTCGACACATTGATATGGAAGTCTGATACGTACCAGTTTTCAATCATCTTGCGGAATGCGGCGGCCGCCTTAAACCTCTCGAACTGCCCAAGCCCCTTAATGGCCAGTATGTCGGAGGAGTCCAATATCTGGTCCTCACGCTGCTCTTCAGCGCCTGTGCCATATTCCGCTTCATTGGTGATAGCCTTGCCTTGACCGTAGCTGAAATCGAGAAACTTCCAGGGCTTGCCTTTTTGACCACGCCTGTACATTAGTACTTCCCTGGCTACCACGGGAACATCATTCTTTAGGCCGATATGCAACGTGTAAGTGATCAGTGGCTCGTTGTCTCCAAGACGGAACTTGATCTCGATGGATATTGGACCCTTGCTGCCACGAGAGACGACCTCCTTATAGCCACCACGCTTGACCAATGCCTGCTTGACGTTATGAACAAGGCAGTCCTTTAGGAAGCCGAATACATCGAACAGGGTTGATTTGCCGCTGCCATTAGCGCCTACAAATACGCACATGTTTGGCAAGTCGCTAATGGTGGTCGATTTGAAGAGCTTGAAATTCTCAATCTTGATGGTCTCGATGCGCATTGCTTCGCTCCTATACGGTGCATTTCCGCGTTCCCACGTCCCTTCTTCGCCAGCCAATTCCCACATTCCTGCCACACAAAATAACACGGCCCTCGCTCGTCGAGCGGGGGCCTATGGATCGCTTTGCTTTTATGGCGGCTCTATGGAGAAACGCCGATGACCATGATGTGGTTAGCCATATATCCCGATGCCGGGGCGCCGTAACCACTCATCTTGATACGCATTCCGGGCCTCAGGTCCGCAAACAGCAATACGTGGTCCTGGTGCTGAATCATCGTATTCGTGTCGCACATGACCACCAGGCCTGAAATCTCGGTCGACATCTTGAACGTCATTGACGCGTAGTCCACTTGCTGGATGATTCCAACAATACTGATCGGTTCCTGGGGCAGTGCATTCTCCGCCTCGGATCTGGTCCGCAAGACGCGAAAGACCCTCGCGTCAACTTGATTCATCCCCACGAGGTATCCCGTGACTCCGACCGCGTCACCTTCGTTCAGGCGGCCCAGCCCTACGCGCTTTCCGCCGCTGACAATCGATGCGGCGGCTATAATCACATTGAACGCCCCCTGTGAAGTTCTGACCGTAACCGTGCCAACGTCGTAGTTGATCTGAGTTATCAGGCCTCTTCCTTCCCAGGCCGGCCCCGGAGCGCACCCTTCGGAGGCGGCGGGGGGACAGGCGCTCGGCGGCGGTATCGCCGCCGGACTCACATAAGACGGCGACTGCCGGGCCTCGGGTTCCCTCTCGACAATTACCTTGATTGTCCTATCAGGACCCGCCCCCGACTGGGCCGACGCAGAGCCCGGAGATCTGCGCAGCACGCGGACTCTCAAGGCTTGAACGACGCCCTTGTCGGCGTGCCCATAGACCCTCACAACGTCGCCAACTCTCACTTCGCAGGCCTGGCCTTCGCAGCCAAGCCACACAGCGTTGTCGGAATTAACCGTGAAGACAATATTGTTACTACCCAGAAGGAAAAAGGTCGATCCGTTCGCCCTTGTCACTGTTCCCATTGCCACACACGGAGCATTCCCACTTCCAGACCCGCAGGCGCTCACCGCTGCCTGCACTCCGATTGACATCATCAACGCCATCCCGACAATCAGGACGACGATAGTGCATAGTTTCTTCATGCCCTTTCGATCCTCCTCCGCCTCGAGGAAGTTGGGAGGCCACGTCTTCCTTCAAAATGTACCCGCGTATGCAAACCCGCTAAACGAGGGACTGGGGCCAGGGGCTGGGCCGCATTATTCCGTTTGGACGATTCCCTAAAGCGGCGTAGCCGCAACCAAGAAGGCCATCGCCGGAAAATCAATACGGCCTTTCCGTGATTCGGAAGGTCGGTTGTTTCTTTTCAGTATTTTACAACTGAAATCCGAGGTCACATATCAAAGTTCAGTACAGCTTGTATAGGATTTCAGTTGTAAGATACTAACCCCTAGCCCCTGTTCCCCCTAGCCCTTGTTCCACTTGTCTCGTCAACGAAGCACTGGTATAATATGAACGGCGCTGACCAGGATGGTCACGCGCGATACTTCAGTGCACGGAGTGACGTTGACATGTACTTTGGTCTTCCCCTGTTGCGCCGAATCTCCCTTTGCTGCCTTCTCGCTGTATGCGTTAGTGTCTTGTCGATCGGGACGAGCTTTGCAAATGCCCGTCAAGGCATCGACCTGTACAAGCAGGGCAAGATAGACGCGGCCATATCCGCTCTTCAACAAGCCGCGGATGCTAACCCAAAAGACGCTGTATCGAGACGCTGGCTGGGGTTTCTCTTTCTGAAGAAGGGAATGTACTCCGAGGCGTTGTCGGCTTTGCAGGCCGCGCGGAACCTCAATGCCGAGGGCGCTGATATCAGGAACAACCTCGGGATGGCTTATCTTGGCCTCAACGAGTGTGAGAACGCGGTCGTGCAGTTCCACAAGGCTTTGGCCTTGCGCAAGGACTGGGCCGAGGCGGAATATAACCTCGGCAACGCCTATTCCAAGCTCAACGATTCCTCGCAGGCGATCGATTCCTACAACAAAGCCGCCGAGCTATCGCCCAACGACGGCGGTATTCGCAACAACCTGGCACTCGCGCTCGAGAACGCGGGCAAGCTCGACGAAGCCATCGATGCCTTCAAGAAGGCCGTGGAACTCTCACCCAAGAGCGCGGACATGGCCGCGAACCTCGGCTGGGCCGAAATCGGCAAGAAGAATTATCAGGCCGCACGGTCGGCATTCGAGCGCGCTCTGAGTAACGACGCGAACAGTTATTCCGCAAACATGGGCCTGGCCCAGGTCTGCAGCGCCACGGGCGATTCCCAGAATGCCGAGAAATGCTACGAGGCCGCCGCGAAGATTCGGCCTAACGAGTCCGTGCCCCATTACAACCTGGGGGTCATCTACTCTCGAAAAGGGCAATACGCCCAAGCCGTCCAGGCATTCAAGGCAGCCGTGAACAACTCGCCAAACGACGCCGAAGCTGTCGCCTACCTGGGTTGGGCGCAGTTCAAGACAGGTGATTCCGAATCCGCGATCACCAATTTGAAGCTTGCAACCGAGAAGAAACCAAAGTTCGCGACGGCGGCGCTGGACCTCGCGACGGTCTACACCGCTGGGCACAACGACGCGGAGGCGACCAAGGCGTGGCAATCGGCCGTGCAGCTTGCTCCCGACAACCTCGGCGCAAGGATCAACCTGGGCAACTTTTACGCTCAAGCCGGTAAGCACGACGAGGCGATAAAGGAGTACCAGACCGCGATCAAGCTCGACGATTCCTCCGCTGCCGCTCACTTCGGTTTGGGGGCGGCGCTCGCTAAGCAGGGCAAGACGGATCAGGCTATGGCCGAATATAAGAAGGTCATCTCGCTCGATCCCCAGATGGCGGCGGCTTACAATAACCTGGGAGTGGCATTGGAGAAGAAAGGCAAGGTCGACGAAGCAAAGGCTCAATATCGCAAGGCGCTCCAGGTGGACCCTAAGAACGAAGATGCCAAGCGCAACCTCGAACGCTACGGGGAGAAGGGAAGTTAGAAGGGAAGAATTGACAATTGGGAGGACAAAGACCCGTTCGACGGCTGGGCCTTTTCCTTCATTATCAATTATCAATTATCAATTATCTTTTGAACCTGCGATGAAATCCATCGGTCTGGCGCCAAATCCGTTGAGAGAAGAATCGCTGGCGCTCGCAACCCGAGTTGCCGGCTGGCTCTCGGAGCGATCGGTCCGCGCGGTCGTGACCTGTGAAGCGGCCGAAAGGATCGGCAGGCCGGACCTTGCCGCGACCGAGGAAGAAGTGGTGGAGACGGACTTGCTGCTGATCCTCGGCGGAGACGGGACAATGCTTCGATGGAGCCGGCTGGCCGCGCCCAAAGGCACGCCCATGATGGGGGTGAACTTCGGCCAGTATGGGTTCATTACGGAGGTGCATCCCGATGAGACCATCGACGCGCTGGCTCTGGTCCTCGACGGCAAGTATTACATCAGCGAAAGGACGGTGCTGAAGGCCACACTGACGAGAAGCGGCAGCCAAATCGGGGCCTACTTCGCCCTCAATGATGTGGTGGTCTCCAAGGGTCCTCTGTCTCGGATGCTGGGGCTGCGGATACTCGTGAGCGGTAAGTTCATCGTGACTTACGCGGCGGATGGGATCATCGTCTCCAGCCCCACGGGAAGCACCGCCTATTCGCTTTCGGCGGGCGGCCCGGTGGTGCATCCGGACGTGGGCGTATTCATCATCACTCCCATCTGTCCCCACACACTTAACGCGCGTTCCCTGGTTATTCCGGACAAAGAGCAAGTGCGCATAATCGGCGAGTGCGACGAGGGCCCGTCTCACACGATGCTCACTGTCGACGGGCAGCTCGGCGAGCATTTGCAGAACGAGGACGAGGTGGAAATAGTAAGAGCCGACTATATGGCCAGGCTCGTTCATCTCGAACCCCAGAGTTTCTATACCAAGCTCCAGACCAGAATGCGGTGGGGAGAGCGCCTCAGCGGGCCGAAGGGAAGGGAAAGTTAAAGGTTCAAACCGGGCAGCACTGATAGCGACAGATTTCATCGTTGTCCCATTATCGCCGGACCTGTTCTCCCTGCAAGGTTTAAAAATCTTGGACCCGCGCTCCAAAAATGGCGGAGCGAATGGCGGGAGCGATTGGACAAGAATCCGGACCCGAGCCTTGCTCTTCCCAGCGGCTCCATGAAACCAATAGGCTACGTAGTTCAGCAGCACGCTATCCGTCTGGACCGCGCGACGGTGGCCTATAAGCGATGGGCGGAACGCATTCCATGCGTTTACCACGAGGCGGTGCTTGGCGAGAGTGACTATATTCCGTCGCCGGCGGATGATCCGGAACGTCTGGCACTGCTCAAGCTTTACCGCGGTCTGATGCCAATGGCTCAGGAAGCGCGTAAGCCAATCTTCCAACTCAAACCTGCCGACGGAGCGATAGGGGCTCATTCATACGCAGTCCAGGATGTCTACAAAGAGTTTCACTCTCTGGCTGACCGGATTGCAACACGGTCTGAACTCTTTGAGGCCAGCGTCTGACCGAGGGCGCTAACCCGCATTATTCACGAATTGATAGACTAGCCTTTTCGTCCAGGCACCCACGTGCTCCCTCTCCCGGATGGGAGAGTGCTGGACAGACAGGCGTTACGTGAATAATGCGGGCTAAGGGAGGAACGAGTGCTTCCATGCGGAAGGCCGCTTCCCCGTTGGGGCGGATTTACCCGTTACTCGT
Organism: uncultured bacterium; assembly: GCA_963823885.1. GTDB lineage: Bacteria > Armatimonadota > UBA5829 > UBA5829 > UBA5829 > CAWGNL01. The sequence continues at coordinate 57,523 of CAWGNL010000057.1, read as the reverse complement.
TTCTCGTTTCTCAGCACTTTCAGCTATCGACTTTGAGACTGGTCTGACTCCATGCTAACCGAATTGCACATACAAAACTTCGCTCTTATCGATGAGTTGCGCCTGGAATTGGGCGCGGGTTTCGGCGCGCTCACGGGCGAGACCGGCGCCGGGAAGTCGATAATAGTGGACGCAATGAGCGCGGCCCTCGGCGAGCGGACCGGCAGCGAGGTCATCCGGACGGGAGCGGACCGCGCACTGGTGGAGGCGGTTTTCGATGTCTCGGGCAATGCTCGGGCGCAAGCCGTCGCGGCGGAGGCCGGTTTCGAGCCGGAGGACGGGATTCTAATTCTGAGCCGCGAGATAACTCGAAGCGGGAGGTCTCAGGCGCGGATCAACGCCAGGCCCGCCACCACGTCGGTCGTCAAGGACATCACCGCCCACCTCATCGACATCCATGGCCAACACGAGCACCAGTCGCTCTTGACGGTGCCGCTTCATATCGACATTTTCGATGCGCGCCTCGGCGAGGAAGTCGCATCCTTGCGCGAGGCGGCCTCAGGCCTGCACGCTCAGCTTTTGGAAGCGACTGACGAGCGGGACCGGCTGTTGACGGGCGAGCGGGAACGCGCCCGGATGCTGGACTTGTATGGCTTTCAGGCGGAAGAGATCGGGGCCGCAAACCTCACGATCGGCGAGGAGGAAGAACTAGATCAGGAGAGAAACCGGCTCGCCAACGCCGAAAAGCTCTTCGACGCCGCTTCGCTCCTCTACGACGCTCTCGGAGGAGATCAGGGCGGCGGGGCCGTGGATAGCCTCAATATGGCGGCTGGAACGGCGATCAAGATCGCGCGGATGGACCCGTCCATGGCCGAGTTTGTCGAGACCGTCAACGCGGCGCTTTTCAGCGCCCAGGAGGCATTCCATTCGATCGGGGCCTATCGAGAGGAGGTGGAGGCAAACCCCGGCAGGCTGGAGCAAATCGAGGAACGGCTTAATGCGATCCGGACCCTCAAGCGAAAGTATGGGGACGACATCCAGGCCATACTCCACTATGCCGCCGGGCTTTCTGGCAAGATCGGGGAGCTTACCCACTCCGAAGACCGCTCGCTGGAACTGGCGGGTCGAATCGACGACATTTCAGAAAAACTTACCCTGGTCTCGGAAAAGTTGACTGCTTTGAGGAAGGCTTCCGCACCCGATTTCGAGAATGCTGTAGAGAGGGAACTTGCGCAGCTTGCGATGGAGAAGACCAGGTTCGAGGTAAGCCTGGACGCTTGCCAACCGGGGCCAAAGGGCGCGGATGCGGTCGAGTTCCTGATCTCGCCGAACCCGGGCGAGCCGGTGAGGCCGCTGGCAAAGATCGCGTCCGGGGGCGAAATGTCCAGGGTCATGCTCGCGCTCAAGACCGTCACGGCGGAGCCCGAAGTGCCGACGCTCGTATTCGACGAGATCGACTCCGGCATCGGAGGACGAACGGCACAGGTCTTGGGAGAGAGGCTCACCAGCCTCGGCCAAAAGTGCCAGGTGCTCTGCGTCACCCACTTGCCGCAAATAGCGAGCAAGGCCCAGCATCAGTTTTCAGTCGAGAAACGAATTTTGGACGGACGGAACACGGTGGTTGTGAAACTGCTGGCGGGCGAGGAGCGCGTGGAGGAGTTGGCGCGAATGCTGGGCGCAAGCGGCAAATCCGGGGTCGCGGCGGAGCACGCGAGGGAGATGCTTTCACTTGCCAATCAAGGGGACGGTAAGGCTCGACAATAGAACAAAGAACCTCGCAAAGCGACTGCGACCCGGCGACATCGCCCTCATCGACCACGAGGATATCGATTCGACCGCGGCTCAGATGCTGGTCGATGCCGAAGGTGAAAGCCGTTATCAACGCGGCCAGGTCCTGCTCGGGCCGGTATCCGAACCTGGGCCCGAGCGTGTTGCTGTCGGCGGGGATTCCTGTCGTGGACAATGCCGGACGCGACTTGTTCAAGGCTCTGCGCGAGGGCGAGCGGGTGGAGTTGCATGGCGGCTCGATCCATCGCAATGGAAGCGAGATCGCAAGCGGCGAGGTGCTCACCGTCGAGCGGGCCGAGAGGGTGCTGGGAGAGTCCAAGGCCCACCTTGGCGCGGTGTTGGAAGAGTTCGCCGAGAATACGCTTCTTTACGTCACGCAGGAGAAGTCCCTGCTGCTCGACCCCGCGAACCTGCCCCCCGTGAAGACCTCGATCAACGGCAGGCACGCGCTCGTGGTGGTGCGGGGTGAGACCTACAAAGAGGACCTGGCGATCATCAGGACCTACATTCGGGACATGAAGCCGGTGCTGATCGGGGTAGACGGCGGGGCGGATGCGCTTTTGGAGATGGGCCTCGCGCCGGATATGATCGTCGGCGACATGGACAGCGTCTCCGATGCGGCGCTGGGGTGCGGGGCCGAGATAATAGTCCACGCGTATAGCAACGGTGATGCCCCCGGGCTGCCCCGAGTGGAATCGCTGGGCCTGGCGGCCGAGTTGTGCTCGGTGCCCGGCACGAGCGAGGACCTGGCGCTGCTATTGGCTTACGAGGAAGGGGCTGCAGCTGATAGTCGCGGTGGGGACACACTCTCACCTGGTCGATTTTCTGGACAAGGGCCGCAGAGGCATGTCGAGCACTTTTCTGGTGCGGCTGAAGGTCGGCAACCGCCTAGTGGATGCCAGGGGGGTGAGCAAGCTTTATCACGCCCAGCCGAGCGTGCGATATGTCGGGCTGTTGGCGCTGGCGGCACTGGTAGTGATTTTCACGGTGATATCGCTTTCTCCCACCATGCAGGACCGCCTGCAATCCATCGCCAACGACATGCGCGCCCAGTTCTGGCAGCTTTATACCCGACTGAGGCCCTGGGAGTGGCGGAAGTAAAGGCAGCGGACAATTCCGAATTTTGAATTTTGAATTTTGAATTAGGCGCTTATCGCCCTCCTAGAAACAATTTGTTGTCGCTAAGGCGGATTCGACGGCGCACCGCCTTTGGGTTTTCCGCTTTATGGTTGTTAAGGGATGGCGGATGAGCTATACTTGCTTTGCCTGGGCGGAGGGTAGGGCAACGCTGGGGAGCTCTCCCGAGCCGACTCAGGTGTTGTTCAAGGGATGGGGGTGGAAATCTCCGCCCCCTCCAAATCATCCCTTAACAACCGAAAAGCGAAAAACCCGACCGCCTGCCTTGGTCAACTGCCACCGTAAGGTGGCCACTTTTCCCCAGCGAAGTCTGGGGAAAAGCGTAGTATCTTACAACTGAAATCCTATACAAGCTGTATCGAATTTTGATATGTCACCTCGGATTTCAGTTGTAAGATACGTAAGAAGAAACCACCGACCTTCCGAATTACGAAAAGGCCGTATTGATTTTCCGGCGATGGCCTTCTTGGTTGCGGCTGCGCCGCTTTAGTATCTTACAACTGAAATCCTATACAAGCTGTACTGAACTTCGATGTGTCACCTCGGATTTCAGTTGTAGGATACGTAAGAAGAAACCACCGACCTTCCGAATTACGGAAAGGCTGTATTGATTTTCCGGCGATGGTCCTCTTGGTTGCGGATATGCCGCTTTAGGGAAGGAACCCAGCGATCCGGCAGAGATCCCTTCATTGAAAATTTAGAATTTCAAAATTCAAAATTCGCCAACTTTCCCGCTTCCCTTCGGAGAAAAACCTTGATCGACATACGTTATCATATATATAGCCTTGCCGCGGTGTTCTTTGCGCTGGCGGTGGGAATCGTGATCGGCACATCATTCGCCAATCGACAGCCAGCCACGAGGGCCGAGCAGCGCACGATCCGAAGCTACGCAAACTCCATGCGCGTGCTCAAACAGGAGATCGAAAATGCCGCCCGGAAGTCATCCCAAGATATGGCCGCGGCAAGAAACAGCGAGGAGTTTTGCCAGGCCGTGCTGCCGGCTGTCCTTAAGGACAGACTGGCCGGCAGAGACGTGGCGATCATTCAGACCGGCGACTACAGCGATCTGACCGGGGCCGTCAAGCGCGCTATCGAGGACGCCGCGGGCGCCAGGGTGACGGACATCATCGATATGAGCCGCACCTTTTCGTTTGGCGACGATCACAAGATCGGGCAGGCGCTTGCGGATTGCTCGGTCTTCGTGTCCGGCGACGGCAAGTCGGCGCGGGACAAACTTTTCGCCATCATCGCGGAGTCGGTCTGCTACGGCGCCCACTCGCAGTTGCTTTCCAAGCTGGAGAATGTCGGGATTGCCAGGTTCACAGGCGACAGCGACCGGGCGAACAAACTGGTAGTGCTCATCGGCGGCGACGGCCCCGACGGGTGCAACACCGCGGACGTCATCGACAATCAACTTATCACGCAGTTCGACAGGCTGGGTGCCACCGTGGTTGGCTGCGAAGGCTCGACGGCTGCGATTTCGTTTGTTCCAAGCTGGCAGAAAATGGGCATGGCGACTGTGGATAACATCGACTCGGCCATCGGCCAGGCCGCGATGGTATGCGCGCTGAACGGCGAGAACGCCGCGTTCGGCTTCAAACCCACGGCCGATCGCCTTATACCCGAAACACTGGAGCAGTAGTTGCAGCGGACAGTGGTTCTGATACCTGCGTTCAACGAGCAGGACGTGATCGGCGAGACGGTGAGTGCCGCGCTGCGGATGCCCGATATCGCCGAGGTGTTGGTCGTCGACGATGGCTCGGAGGACGAGACCCCGTTCGTGGCCTACCAGGCCGGCGCGCGGGTGCTTCAACTTGATGCCAACGTGGGCAAGGGCGGCGCGATGAACGCCGGGGTCAAGGATGCCGAGGCGGACATTTTTCTGATGATAGACGCCGACCTGGGCGCATGCGCGGCGGAGACCCACCGGCTTCTGGAACCTCTGCTTGCCGGCCAGGCGGACATGTCCATAGCCCTGATGAAGGCCCCCCCGGGCCATAAGGGCGGCTTCGGTATGCTTCAGAAGCTGTCGAGATGGGCTATTAGAAAATATGGCGGGGCCGAGGTTTCCGCCCCTCTATCCGGCCAAAGGGCCGTGAGGAGAGAATTGATCGATCAGGTCGGCGGCTTCGAGCGCGGGTTCGGTGTGGAAACAGCCCTCACCATAAACGCGCTGCGCAAGGGCTTTCGAATTGTCGAGGTGCCACTGCCGCTCACTCACCGCGCCACCGGCCGCGATATAAAAGGGTTTCTGCATCGAGGCAGACAGCTTTGGGACATCATTAAGGTGGTTAGAAGGATTCGGAAGTAAGTGCCCGGGAATCATGGGTACCCAACGCATGGCTGTCATTCCGAACGAATGTGAGGAATCTCAACCTTTCGGATGAGACTCACGCACCGGAACAAGAATCCAGGCGCGGCGTTGAGATTCCTCGCTGCCCGCTCCTAAGAAACTCCCCAGTTTCGGGAACAAGATTCCCGAAACACCGGGGGTGGGTTTCTTTCCAATGTAACGGCGACAGCGTCGCCGTCACTTGCTCGGAATGACATATGCGGTGAGCATGTACTCGCGATCCGTGAGCTGTTACATTCGGAGGATCGACAGTTGAGGATTCGGGGTTGGGAAACCGACAACCGACAACCGTCAACGCCTCGTCCGCGCGGCTTCCCGGATTCTGAGATCCGGGTCTGGCTTTGAGGTGGCGATTCGGAGATCGCCACCTATCATGTGCTGACGACTGAGTAATCATGCCACGTACTACTAAAGACAAAATTATTTACTGGGTGTTTGCGGACCGGATTCCGCTGACTAAGCTGGTCATCGTCTCGAACATCCTCACGTGGCTGGCGATCTCGCTCTTTGGGCTCTCGGTACTCACTAGCCATACGGTCTTCAGCGTCGACGGCGTCGTGAGCATGCCCTGGACGGTGGTGACTTATCCTCTGTTAGGGTCGGGCGGGCCGCTGTTCATTCTATTCGCTTGTTACTGGATGTGGGTTGCCGGAGGGAGCCTGGAACGCTCGTGGGGGACCAGCCGTTTCGCGGCCTACTTCTTTTCGATGACGGCTGTATCCGCGCTTGGTCTGTATGTGGGCAGTTTCGCGGCAAAGGCAGCGGGCGTATCCGCCTCGGGGCTGTGGCTGCCGATAGCCGGGATCACCGTCGCATTTGCGATGCTCAATCCCGAGGAACAGATACTCTTTATGCTGTTTCTGCCCATGAAACTGAAGTATCTGGCGCTCATCGACGTGGCGCTGGTGCTGGTGGCGTACGGCGCAAACAACCCTATCCTTGGCGTATTTGCCCTTGCGGGCTGCGCCTATTCCTACTCGTATGTGAGGCGGCCTCGCCGGTACGAGGCACGCCCTCGCGCTGTCCGTGCGGACAGAAGTCGCCGCACTTCGCGCAAACTCAATCCATTTTCATGGATGAAAGAGCAGCGCGAACGTAGAAGATTAAAGAGGTTTCTCGAACGATCGTCCGGCAGTGACGACGACGGACCTGATTAGCATCTTACAACTGAAATCCTATACAAGCTGTACTGAACTTTGATATGCCACCTCGGATTTCAGTTGTAAGATACTGATAAGAAACCATCGGCATTCCGAATTGCGGAGAGGCCGTATTGATTTTCCGGCGACGGCCTTCTTGGTTGCGGCTACGCCGCCTTCGTACTCTCATTCATAAATACAGTGACGTATCAAACTTGATACTGTGTCGTATTGTTTGGTATAATATGCTCCAGATGGAGGAGCATATGCCAAGGAGAAGTCCGTATATAATCGAGTTGTCGCCGGACGAGAAGACGAGGCTTGAGTCGGTTTCGCGAAGATATACGGCATCGTATTATTCCGTCGTGAGAGCCAAAATCGTTCTTCTAGCGGCACAAGGCATTGATAACGATGAAATCGCGGCAAGGCTTGAGTTGCCTCGGCAGATTGTCTCGAAATGGCGCAAACGATTCTTCGAGGAGCGCATGGCCGGACTTGAAGACCGGCCAAGGCGCGGGCGTCCGCCCGTCTTTTCCCCCTGTGGTTAAGATGGAGGTCAAAGCGCTCGCTTGCCAATTGCCCAGGGAAAGCGGAGTTCCGTTGTCTCGATTCAGTAGCGCCGAGATAGCACGCGAGGCAGTAACTCGTGGAATTGCTGCTCAAATCAGTGGCGCAACGGTCTGGCGGTGGCTCAGCGAGGACGCCATTCGTCCGTGGCATCATCGGAGCTGGATATTTCCTCGGGACCCCAACTTCCAAGAAAAGGCGGAGCGCGTCCTCGACCTGTACCAAGGTGTTTGGGAGGGGCAACCGTTGGGGCCGGACGAATACGTGATTTCCGCCGACGAAAAGACCAGCATTCAGGCCAGAAGTCGCAAGCACACTATCATTGCCCCGGCTCCGGGAGAGACCATGCGCGTCGAACATGAGTATGAGCGTAAAGGAGCGTTGGCCTACCTGGCGGCATGGGATGTCAGACACGCTAAGGTCTTCGGACGATGCGAAGCAAAGTCGGGTATCAAACCTTTCGGCCGTTTGGTAGAACAGGTTATGAGCCAGGAACCTTATCGGAGCGCCAAGAGAGTATTCTGGATCATGGACAATGGTTCGTCTCACAGAGGTGAGCGTTGCATCAAGCGTCTGCAGAAGGCGTGGCCAAACATTGTGCCCGTGCATTTGCCCGTTCACGCGAGTTGGCTTAATCAGATTGAGATATACTTCTCCGTTGTTCAAAGGAAAGTGCTCACTCCTAACGACTTCTGCTCATTAAAGATGGTCGCCGACCGAATACTCCGGTTCCAGGAACACTATGAATTGATCGCAAAACCGTTCGAATGGAGGTTCACCAGACAAGACCTGGCAGAACTCCTGTCAAAGCTGCCGCCAAAGACCGTCCCATTAGCCCAAGCGGCTTAAGCGGCAACCCTATACGTCATCGAATTTACGAACAAGAGTACCTAGGAGATTGTCCTGGCCTTGGAACACACGATAGGTGCAGGGGGCCCGACTTTCGACTTTCGACTGTTTTCCGAAGGTGCACTATGCAATACATAGTTTCAGCGGCATTGATTGGGTTCGCGGTAATCTGGCACGTGTGGGTATTTCGCACGAGCCCGAAGTATGGCTTGGTGGCTGTGAACTTCCGAGGGCGGTCTGTAATGTCCTCCTACGGGATCGTTTCATTCGTCTACATGTCCGCAATCTTCGCCGCCGTAAGCGTGATGGGCTACACTGACTGGCCCCCGGCTCGCCTTTATCTGCTTGCGATGGGGGTGATGTGGACGCTCGGCGTTGTAGACGATGTCTTCGGCAGCAGGAAGGTGGGCGGGTTCGGAGGGCACTTTCACAGGCTGATCCGTGAACGAAAGTTCACCACCGGCGCTGTCAAGGCCATCGGCGGCGCCGCCGTGGCGTTGGCGGCGGCATGGCGCATATCCGAGGGAAATATAGGCCAGTGCCTGGTAGCCGCGGTCCTGATCGCCCTTTCCACGAACCTTTTGAACCTCATGGATTTGCGCCCGGGCCGGGCAGTGGCTGTATTTTTCGCCGGACTGGGTGTAACATGTATTGTGACCGGCGGCCAGGTCGAACGCCCATGGGTAGTGGGAAGCATTGCCGCGGTTGCATTCGCGTTCGGCTTGCTCGACTCCCGCGGAAAGGCAATGATGGGTGACTCCGGCTCGAACGCGCTGGGTGTGGCAATGGGACTCACACTGGCGATCAACACCAACCTGGCGTGTCAACTGGTGTGCATTGCGTTGATGGCGGCGGTGCACGTGTATTCGGAGAAGCATTCCGTGAGCGCTCTGGTCGATGGAAACCGGGTGCTGCGCGCGATCGACCATCTATTGGGGGTGCGGTAGAAATTGGCTGAGATAAAGATCGATCGAGAGAGATGCAAGGGTTGTGAGCTGTGCGTTCACTTCTGCCCCAAGGGATGTATCGGCATGGAAGACTCTATCAACCGCAAAGGATGCGCTCCGTCGTGCTTTGTGAGGCGCGATGAATGCTCGGGCTGCGCGATTTGCGCTCAAATCTGCCCCGACGTTGCGATAGAGGTTTGGAGATAGGCATGACAGCAAAGAAACTCATGAAAGGCAACGAGGCGATATGCCACGGCGCCATCGCCGCGAGGTGCGATGCGTTCTTCGGCTATCCGATCACCCCACAAAACGAGATTCCCGAGAAGATGTCGTCTCTGATGCCCGCCAATGGCGGAGTGTTCGTGCAGGCCGAGAGCGAAGTCTCGGCGATCAACATGGTTTATGGCGCCGCGTGCGCGGGCAAGCGCGCCATGACATCGTCCTCCAGCCCGGGCATCAGCCTGAAACAGGAAGGTATCTCCTACATCGCCGCGTGCGAACTGCCGTGCGTGCTGGTCAACGTCCAGCGCGGCGGTCCCGGACTCGGAAACACACTGCCGGGCCAGGCGGACTACTTCCAAACGGTGAAGGGCGGCGGGCATGGCGACTATAAGCTGATTACGCTCGCGCCCTGGAGCGTGCAGGAGTGCTACGAGTTCATGCCGCTGGCATTCGACTTGGCGGACAAGTATAGAAATCCTGTCATGGTCCTGATGGACGCAATCATCGGCCAGATGATCGAGCCGGCGGATTTGCACGGCAAGTTCCGGATCGAGGAATATCCCAAGCCCTGGGCGACAAATGGCGCCCGAGGAAGAGCGCACAACATCATCAATTCGCTTTGGATCGACGTGGAGGTAATGGAGGGGCTGAACCAGCGCATGCAGGCCAAGTATCTGCAGGTCAGCCAGGTACGAGGTCAGGTACGGGGAATATATCGTCGAGGATGCCGAGCTCGTGCTGGTGGCTTACGGCAGCCCCGCAAGGATATGCAAGACCGTGACCAACATGGCCCGTGAGGAAGGGATGAAAGTCGGCCTGCTTCGCCCCATTTCGCTCTTCCCGTTCCCCGCCCAGAGGATATCGGAGCTGGCTGGCGACGGCAGGCGGTTCAAGGTGGTCGAAATGAGCGCGGGGCAGATGGTGGAAGATGTCAGGCTGGCGGTCAACGGAATGGCGGATGTATCGTTCTATGGCCGAACCGGAGGCGCTGTCCCCACCCCGACCGAGATATTGAACGAGGTCCGGGCAGGTTTCGGCAAGCCTCCCGTCGTGTCGCGATATCCGACCGCAAAACATTCTGCTTCATCCTAACGCGGCAAAGCCGGAACCAAGAAGGCCATCGCCGGAAAATCAATACGGCCTTTCCATAATTCGGAAGGTCGGTGGTTTCTTTTCAGTATCTTACAACTGAAATCCGGGGTGACATATCAAAGTTCAGTCCAACTTGTATAGGATTTCAGTTGTAAGATACTAACGCGGCAAAGCCGGAACCAGACTCAATCGCGAAAGCGCGAAAACGCGAGAAGAAGAAGAGCACCCCACTATGCGGCCCGTTTCGGGAAAAGGGTTTCCCGAAACAACGGGGAAGGTGCTGATTCCTGTGTCCCGCGAAGACGGCACAAACGCAGCAGCAACGTCATTATTTGCGCCGTTAGTGGCAAGAGCGCCACAAATTGCAGTTTCGGACTCTTTCGCGTTTTCGCAATTTCGCGCTTTCGCGATTAGAATCCCTTCCCATACGGATGTGATTTATGCAAAAAGTTTTTGAGAGGCCGAAAGGTCTTACCGATACCGAGTTCGCTTACTGCGCGGGATGTATGCACAGCGTTGTCCACCGGATGATCGGCGAGACCTTGGACGAGCTGGATATCATTCACAGCGCCATCGGTGTATGCCCTGTCGGCTGCGCGGTGTTTATGTATGAATACATTTCCTGCGATATGATCGAGGCCGCGCACGGCAGGGCGCCGGCCGTAGCCACGGGAGTCAAGCGGGTGCTGCCCGACAGGGTGGTTTTCGCATATCAGGGTGACGGCGACCTGGCGTCGATCGGCACGGCGGAGATAATCCATGCGGCCGCACGCGGCGAGAACATATCGGTTGTGTTCATCAACAATGCGACTTACGGCATGACCGGCGGCCAAATGGCCCCGACAACCCTTCTGGGCCAGAAGTCGACCACTTGCCCGACGGGACGGGACGCCCACGTGAATGGCTATCCGATACGGATCTGCGAGATGCTCGCCACGCTCGATGGCCCGTCTTATCTTTCCAGGGTATGCCCCACCAGCCCGGCCGGCCTGGTGAAGACGAAGAAAGCCATCAAAAGGGCTTTCGAGAAACAGATCGAGGGCAAGGGGTTTTCGCTCGTGGAGGTGCTGTGCAACTGCCCCACGCAGTGGAGAATGACCCCAATCGAATCGCTGCACTGGATCGATGAAAACATGACCAAGGTCTTCCCGCCCGGCGAGTTTGTGGATAGATGAGAAGGGATTTAATCGCGAAAACGCGAAAGTGCGAAAACGCGAAATGACCGGGGGTCGCCGGTTGGCAAGAGTCCCGACTTTCGACTTTCCGACTTTCGACTTCTGAGGTAACATACATTGACTCATCAAGAAGTGATAATCGCTGGGATGGGCGGCCAGGGAGTGATGGTGATCGGCCAGCTTCTAGCGCACGCGGCTGTGATGGAAGAGATGAACGTGGTGTGGTTCCCGGCCTACGGGCCCGAGACGCGCGGCGGCACCGCCGACTGCACCGTGATCCTCTCTTCCGAGGAGATCGGCTCGCCGGTCTCGTCATCGCCGAATTCGCTCATCGCGATGAATCAACGCCTGCTCGATAAGTTCGCCCCCGCCGTGAGGCGCGAGGGAGTGATCCTGGTCAACTCCTCCCTTGCCAAGGCCCCCGAGGAGCGCGACGACTGCAAGATCGTGGAGATCCCCGCGAACGATGTCGCGGCAGAGCTGGGCAGCAGCAAAGCCGCCAACATGGTGATGCTCGGGGCCTACGTGCAGTTGGAGAAGCCTGTTTCGCTGGAGTCGATCAAGGCGTCGATGCGCGAGGTCCTGCCCGAACGCCACCACGATTTGATCCCGCTGAATATCTCCGCGCTGGAGAAGGGCGCGGAACTGGTCGCGGGAGTTTAGCAAGTAGAACCCCATCCCAAGCCACCATCCAACCCTGATACTTCGCGGGCGTATGCCATACCCGTCCAAGATAGCTTTTTGGACAGCATACCGGGCAGCTCTGTCTGTCCGTTTTGTGCGTAACGCTGCCCTACTGCTTAGTTGCATAATTGATTGATAGAACGCTGTACCGGGTGTTTCGGGAATCTTGTTCCCGAAACTAAGTGCGTATCGGGAACAAGATTCCCGATACGCCGGCAAGAATGCTATCAGTTATTTATGCAAGTAGACACTACAATGGGCATTTCTGAGCTCAGAGGAGCTTATGAATGCCCAATCTCGTGTTTTGGACAGCAATGGCATACGCCCGCGAAGCATCGCTGCCCTACCTCCCCGCGTTCTTTCTGATCCGCGCGATGTGCTCATCGGTAACGGCCTTCTCGAAGCTGCGGAATCCGGCGAGCTTGAAGCCGTGTTTGTTGGCTATCCGGGTGATCTCTTCCACCTGCTCCACCGAGACATCCTTGCCCAGAGTGAAGCTCTCATCAGCGGCCTTCGAGGGCCAGCATCATGGTCTCGGCTCATGCACGCGTAGGCGGTCCTTGGAGGGAAGCCGAAGTTGAAGTTGAAGTTCACGTCCCCCGGCACCTCCACCACCCCGCCGTCGATCACCAGAACGTCGTTTCGCTCCCTGGTAACGCGCACCGATACATCCCTGGGCCGCGCGACATCGCAGACCACCGCCCCCCTCTTGATGAAGGACGGCTCGATTATGGTATCCGCCGCGCTCGATACCGTGATAACTATGTCCGCGTCGCGTATACCCGCCTCGATGTCGCTGGTATGAGAGACCACCGCGCTCGCCGCCGCGGACAGCTCGTCAGCAAGCGCGCTGAGTCTGTCGGTCGAGCGGCCCACCAGGGTGAGGGTCCGGACCCTTCGTGAGAGGATGTGGGCGCAGGTCTTGCCGATGGAGCCGGTCGCGCCGACCACCGCGACGTGCGCCTTCGCCGGGTCGATCTCCATCATCTCGGCGGCCTTGATCGAACCCTCGATAGCGGTCGCCACGGTGTAGCTGTTACCTGTGGTGACGGCGATACGCACGTTCTCGGCGACAGTCACCCCGCCATCGCCCACGACCGAAGTGAAAGCCCCGAGGCCGACGATCTTAGCGCCCTTATCCTCGGCGATCTTCACTGTCTCGATTATTCTTTTCCAGACCATCTCGATCGGCAGGTCGAGCAGCAGCCTTGGAGTGAGCGGGCAGCCCACAAACCACCCCTCCGCCCGAGGCCCCGCGATGGATCTCACCCCCTCGATGTGCGAAACTTCCATCGGGTTCTTGTACCGCAGGCCAAACTCGACCCACGGTTCCGGGATGAGCTTGACGAAGGGATACTTCCTGGCAACGTCTCTCTTGGCGGAGAGCGGATGAATTACAAATGCAAACTTCTCCAAAGGAGGTCCTTAGAGTCAAAAGTCCAAAGTCGGAGCTAAGTCCTGGAACGACGAGCCTCGTTACCTGAGAACCGGTAAACAACGAAATGCCTATTCGAGTAGCACCTTCTAAGCGTAGGCGCGTGCAGCCGTTGCCGTAGCGGGACTACGACGTACTGCGCTCCGTACTTGATGCACAACCTGCTGAAGTCGGCGCCGCCAAGTTCCTCAAAGTGGTCCCGCACGATCGGTCCTTTGGAACATATGACCCCCAGGTCACTCAGGCGACGTAGCCATACCTGCTCGAAGCCGGTCTGCCACAGCATAGCGCCTCCGTCCACAAACTCGACAACAGTTGGCCGTTGGGAGAAGAAGCGAAATCCGCGGATCAGGGGCGGCGTTATGAAGAGTGAAGCGGGGCCTGTGTGCTGATTTGCCCAGCGTTGAACGTCAATCCACTGCCCGTCAGTTCTTGGCGAGACTGTGCGATTACCCGCAATGGTGGGGAGTGGGAGAATGAGCAGACACAGCAGAGCAAGGTGCATGTAGCGGTTGTGATGCGGTGCCGTCGAGACCGACTTGGACGCAGACAACCTGGAGTCCGAAACAAGTACGGCAAATGCCGCGAGCACCGCCAAGAAGGGCAGCCCATGGGGCTGCACCACCGAGTAAACAAGAATCGGGACAGCAAGTAGCTTGATGTGCAGACCGCACTTATCGTGCGCCTTCTGTAGAAGAGCAACAACCGATATGACGGCCAGAACGTTTAGCCACTTCTCGGTTCTGAACGGAATCAACATTATCACGCTTCGGTTGGGAACCAAGACGACAAACACATATCCCAGTATCCACACTACAGCCAGGGATCCGAGGAATGCAAAAACTCTGAGCCACCACTCTCTATCGAGGAGGCGCATCCCGACCAGCGTGAGAGCGAGCAGACACGGTACGGAGCGAACTGCCGACCCCCTCGCGACCCAGGAAGCGGGAAACCAGAAATACGGCCAAAGACACCACAATCCGTCAGTGAGCGATCTGACAGGCGGGATGCTCTGTCCCGAGACCGCCAACCTATATTGGATACACCAAACGAGGGCCGGCAACGCGGCAACAAAGAAAAGCGCCAGAGATATTGCGTAGCGGCGAGCAGACACCCGCCGAGCGGCGATGTCGCCCGCCAGACTAGCGCCCAAGCAGAGAAACGCCAGAAAACAAGCGATCATCATGTTGATGTTCATTAGGATGCCACACACAAGGCAACAAGCAATCAATCTCTTGCGCAGATAAAAACCGAATGCCGCAAGGGCCAGTGGGAAAGCAACCGAAGTTTGCGTTACCACGCCTCCCAGCAAATCATCGCCTGTCAGCATGGTGAATCGGGTCAACCGGCTGAAAGCGAAAACCGCACACCCGATCATGGCCAGGGTCCGGTTCTTGGCGATTGGCATAATGGCCCAGTAGAAGACAGCGACTGCGGCTATGCGCGTAAGAACGTGCACAGCCAGGTAGACCAATTGCAAATACTGCGGCGGGACCAAGGACATACCTCTGACGAAGTAGGTGACATACCATCGAAGGCTATCCACGAATGGGTCGTTGGGATAAAGGAGCGGATTGCGCAACTTATAGATCCAGGGAAGCTGATAAACTTGGTTTGAGTAGCCGAACCCATAGCCATCTACGAGAGTAGAAAGCAGGGCTATTAACGTCAGGATTGCTCCGACGCTCAGAAACTCAGGATTCCACCACCCGCCGTTTGTGCTGAGTTGGCTTTTTGCCGGGCTGCCGGTCCCTCCCCCAAGGCGTGCCCGAAGAGTGTCTGCCTTCATCCTCAGCCACCCAACGGAGCGCCCCGATTCTCTGCTATAAATCCCGCATTGCATTGGATTCTGCCTCCATCGTTTACCGACAACTACCGGCTCTTGACTATCGACCTTGACAACAGCATTGCTCGTTACTCGTCGTTTCCTCAGTGAGATTCGTTATCGTCGGCCGCCAGTTCATTTTCTTGAGCAGGTCCTCGTAATCTTCGACCGTCACCTGCTCCGGCCTCTTGCCGATAAGGGTGATGAGCACGCCCTCGAAGACGTTAGTGGCGTAGTAGCGGCCGTCGTAGAGCGGAGTAGCCGTCACCAGGAGCTTCACTTTTCGGTCGATGAGCATTCGGGTGTCCTCGGCGGTGACGGTGTTGGTAATAACGGTCTTGCCCTCGAGCAAACCGGATTCCACCGACGGCATCGTCCGCCTGATCAGGTGCCAGTCGCCGGCGATCACGTCCGCCCACTTGTAGTAGCTCTGGTGCTTGGGCACGGTATGCTCCTGCGCCTCGCCGGTGGGATAGAGCCACTTGAAGGGCAGCCTCACGATGACCGGCAGCAAAACCGTCCCCAGCACCCGGACTATCGAATAAGACCGCATCGGAATCGGGATATTCAGGGCAAACATCAAATCGCCGAAGACGATCTCCTTCGCCACGCGCGCAAGCGACTGCGCCATCCCGAACCTGTCCACCGCCGAGACGAGCAGCACCTTCTTATCGGTGAAATCGACTATTCCGTTATCCTGCAGATACTCGATGGTCTTGCGCTCCAGGGTGTTCTTCACCCCGCTGCCATCCACGACCGGCGTGACCTTGGCTACCCGCGCGAGGCGGTCGGCATCGCGCACGGTGTAGCGCTTCTTGTCCACCCAGAAGTATCTATCGATCCCGCCGAGCCCGAGCGCATCGACCTTGCCGTCCAGCTCGCGGACCAGTTCGGCGAAACGAGCCATATCGCCGTCCGTGCCTATGCGGGATATCTCGAACGTTTCCGAAAGTATTTCAGCCTGCGAAGACTTGTCCCGCTTCGAAGAGCCCAGTGATACACTGACTACGCGCCTCATCAAGAACCTCTCCGATCTCGTAAATCGACTTGGTTGTCATCAGCCGGGCACGCAGCCTGGGGGCGCCCGGAAGTCCCTTAAGATAGTGCACCAAATGCCCGCGCATCTCCCGCGAGGCCCTCGCATCGCCCAGGAGCTCCCGCAGCAGCGCCGCGTGCTTCTTGGCGCTATCGAGCCTCTCACCCGGCTCCGCGCCGGCAGGAGCCGGCCGGACCGCACATACTCGCTTACCCTGCCGAAAATCCAGGGATTGCCCAGCGCCGCGCGCCCTATCATAATACCATCGCAGCCGGTGTGCTCGAACAGCCGCTTCGCGTCCTCCGGCGTGCGAACGTCGCCGTTGCCGATCACGGGAATCCCCACCGACTGTTTCACCTCAGCTATTATATCCCAATTGGCGGTGCCTGAATATCCCTGCGCCGCCGCCCTGCCGTGAACCGTGATAGCATCGATGCCGCAGACTTGCGCCGTCCTGGCGAGATCGACCACCTTGACATCACCCGGGCCCCACCCAGTGCGCGCCTTGATCGTAATTGGAATCCCGACTGCCTCCCTGGCCGCGATCAGGATTTCCCGCGCCAGGCCCAGGTCCTTCAAGAGAGCCGCGCCGGAACCGCTTTTTGTGATCTTAGGCGCCGGGCAGCCGAAGTTGATATCGACGATGTCCGCGCCCGCGGCTTCCATCGCCTTGACCCCTATCGCGACGGTTTTCGGGTCGCCGCCGAAAACCTGCGCCGAAACCGGCCGCTCCTCGTCATCCCAGTCGATCATGAGAGCGGTCTTGGGATCGCGGAACTTGATCGCATAGGCGCTGAACATCTCGGTCGCAACCAGGCCGCATCCGCCGGCGCGTTTGCAGATAACTCGAAACGCATGGTTCGTTACCCCGGCCATCGGGGCAAGGACCAATGGCGGGTCGATGACTATGTTGCCGATTATCACTGCACGTTCCGTTCGGGCGGATTTGCAATCCGGCCCGGTATAATCAATCTGGGGATTTACCTTTGTTGCTTATGCCCCATGGTCAAGCAAACATGCATGGGTTTACCGCTTTGGAGTTGTTAAGGGATGCTTCCGTGCTCGATGCCGTGTCCATCCCTTAACAACCAAAAAAGCGAAAAACCCATACAGCGACCCTGGCGGGGGGCATACACCACTATTTACAATCCCCGCCGCCAAAGCCACTCGATTTACAGAGTGGTTTGGGGCATCAGAGATGCCCAGATTGCTCTTTACGGGCCAGATTACAAATCTGCCCGAACACAGGCTCCCCTCTCCGACTTTCGACTTTAAGACTTTCCGGCTTTCTGACTTCTCTCGTAAATGAGCCTCGAGACCTTCGAGTGTAAGAGTCTCGTCGCAAAGCTCGATGGTGCGGCTGTGGGGCGCAATCGTTTCCGCCAGCCCGCCGGTCCCGACCACCTTGGCGCCGCCGCCCATTTCTTCTTGGAACCGGTCCACCAGCGCGTCCACCTGGCCCGCGAACCCGAACACCATCCCGGATTGCACGCTTTCCACGGTGGTGCTTCCGATGACTTTGTCGGGCGCCACGAGCGTCACGCCGGTCAGCTTGGCGGCCCTTGCGACCAGCGCCTCGAGCGATATCGCAATCCCGGGAGCTATCGCGCCGCCCAGGTACTCGCCGTCACTTGACACCGCGTCGAGCGTGGTGGCCGTTCCGAAATCGACTACTATCACCTTCCCGATGTATTTCGAGTGCGCGGCGACGGCGTTAGCGATGCGGTCCACGCCGACATCGGAGACCGGCGAATAGTTCACCTTCATTCCGAAGTCCATATCCGGCGAGAGGACCATCGGCGATTCCACTTTGAGGTGCCGCCTTGCGTAGCGGATAAGCGGGTCCAGCGCCGCCGGGACCACGCTCGATATCACCACCGCATTCAGACTGGAATGCTCGATGCCGCGCTCGGTCATCAGCGGCAGCAATAGCGCCGCGTATTCGTCGGATGTTCGGGCCGCCTGGGTGCTGACGCGCCAATCCGCCCTCAGCCTCTCGCCGATAAATACGGCGAAAGAAGTATTGGTGTTTCCCACATCGATAGCCAGCAGCATAATCTATCCTTACCCCCTGTCCAAAAAGGGAGCACCGCCTTTTGAGGCAGGTGCTCCACTATTATATCACAGGGTTATGGGGTTAGTAGTATCTTACAACTGAAATCCTATACAAGCTGTACTGAACTTTGATATGCCACCTCGGATTTCAGTTGTAAGATACGTAAGAAGAAACCACCGACCCTCCGAACTGCGGAAAGGCCGTATTGATTTTCCGGCGATGGCCTTCTTGGTTGCGGCTACGCCGCTTCAGTATCTTACAACTGAAATCCTATACAAGTTGTAATGAACTTTGATATGTCACCTCGGATTTCAGTTGTAAGATACTGAAAAGAAACCACCGACCTTCCGAATTATGGGGAGGCCGTATTGATTTTCCGGCGATGGCCTTCTTGGTTGCGGCTACGCCGCTTTAGTATCTTACAACTGAAATCCTATACAAGCTGTACCTGAACTTTGATATGCCACCTCGGATTTCAGTTGTAAGATACCGAGAAGAAACCACCGACCCTCCGAACTGCGGAAAGGCCGTATTGATTTTCCGGCGATGGCCTTCTTGGTTGCGGCTACGCCGCTTTAGGGTTGATAGGGTTAATAGGGGCCGGAATCGCCACCTCACCGCGAATCCGGGATTTTTGAACCGCTGAGGCGCTGAACCGGATGAGACACTGAAATTACATGGCGCGGGATGCTTTCCCTGGCATATCAAGCAAGCCTTCGGCGAGAGGCTTCATTCCTTCAGTCCCTTCAGCGTCTCAGCGGTTCAAAGAGGCAAGCGGACTGATTCCGGTTTAACCCATGTTTCACTGAACGTCAAGTAGGTTGGCACGAAGTAAGCGCTCACTGTTTGTGAAAGTGGCAGCCACCCACCTGTGCGGCGGGAACGACAAATAGAGCGTCTGCCTCAATCCGGCGCCTTCGAGTTCCCGCTGCACGCATAGCACACACGCCGGGCAGATGCACCATGCCCTCTCTCGCGGGCAGAGGGCGCCACGCGTGCAGCGGGAACTCGAAGGGCTTTGTGCCTTGTGATTGCCTCAACTTGTCGTTCCCGCCGCATAGGGGCGTGGCGTGCGCTCACGATTCGTGAGATGTTACCTATTTCGCGTTTTCGCGATTAGGCGCTTAGCGCCCTCCTATAAACAATTTGTTGTCGCTAAGGCGGATTCGACGGCGCACCGCCTTTGGGTTTTCCGCTTTATGGTTGTTAAGGGATGGCCGATGAGCTATACTTGCTTTGCCTGGGCGGAGGGTAGGGCAACGCTGGGGAGCTTCCCGAGCGCCGACTCAGGTGTTGTTCAAGGGATGGGGGTGGAAATTTCCGCCCCCTCCAAATCATCCCTTAACAACCGAAAAGCGAAAAACCCGACCGCCTGCCTTGGTCAACTGCCACCGTAAGGTGGCCACTTTTCCCCAGCGAAGTCTGGGGAAAAGCGTTAATGTCCCTTCAAAGCCCTCTCGACGAAGCGCATCTTCGTCCGGCTGTATCGTGCGGAAGTCCAAGAGAACCGCGTCCTGGTGGATTCGGGGGAAGATGGGAGGGGCGCACGGCACGCAGGCTCCTGGCAAGCGTTTCGGCGGAAATCGCTGCGGGTCTTACGCTCAGGAGTCTTGTCGGGCATGGTTTCGGCGGGGACCGAGCCACTGCCGACTTGAGAGGAACCGTCGACGACGGAAATCTCTGCGTCCAGCCCATTTAGGGCTTTTGCCACGGCTTGCGCGCGCGTGTCGATGTCGGGGACGGCCAGTGAAAACTATGCGGTTAGTCGGATGCCGGTCTCTGAGCTTGCCGGGTTCGAGGAACAATCGCAACGTGGCTTCCAGCGCAGCCACCTCCATTTTTCCGATTCGCAGCGCGCGCGCCAGGGGGTTCTTCTTGATGCTCCTTATTGCGGCGGCCTTGCCCACCATTATGCCCGCCTGCGGGCCGCCGATGAGCTTGTCCGCGCTGAAGCAGGCGACATCGACCCCGGCTTTGATGCTGTCTTGCGCCATCGGCTCCGGCCCCAGACCGATATTCCGCCAGATGACCAGCGCGCCGCTCCCGAGGTCGTCGATTATCGGCAGATCGTGCTCGCGAGCGACCCTTGCCAGGTCTTCGATCCCCGGTTCCTCAAAGAAGCCGACAATGCGATAATTGCTCATGTGCACGCGCAGGATCGCGCCGGTGTTCTCGTTGATAGCGCGAACGTAATCGCTGAGGTGGGTCTTATTGGTGCGCGCCGACCTCGCGCAGGATAGCTCCGCTGGTCTCCATCACCTCGGGCATCCGGAACGACCCGCCGATCTCCACAAGCTGCCCGCGCGGAGACGATCACTTCCTTGCCTTTGGCAATGGTGTTGAGGACGAGCATAGTCGCGGCTGCGTTGTTGTTGGCGACGAGCGGCGGCTTCGGCGCCGGTGATCTCGCAGAGCAGATTCGCGAAGTGAATATCGCGCGAGCAGCGCTGGCCCGTCTCGATGTCGGCGGCAAGGTTGCAGTAGCCCTTGATGACGTCGCTTACGACTCGACAGCGGCCTGAGGCATCATCGCGCGGCCAAGCCCCGTGTGCAGGACGATTCCCGTGGCGTTCACAGCCCATCGCAGAGACACCGCAAACTTGGCTTGCACGGCGGACTGGACGCAAGCGGCTATCCGAGCCGCCGAGGTCGATTCGGAAAGCCGTTCCGGCTCATCGGAGCTTAGAATCTGTGACCGCAGATCGTAGATCGCGCGCCTGACGGCCCGGACCACGATCTCGCGGTCGTGCTCCAGCGCCAGAGCCGCAACTTCCGGCGCGCTCATAATCTCATCTACCGGCGGCAAGCCGCGAAGGATATCTTGTAACTTTCCAGCTATTTCCTGTTCCACCTCGTATCTTTGATAATCACGCTAAACGGCCCGGTTTGGAGCATGGGTCTAGCCCCTTAGCGCCCTCCTATAAACAATTTGTTGTCGCTAAGGCGGATTCGACGGCGCACCGCCTTTGGGTTTTCCGCTTTATGGTTGTTAAGGGATGGCCGATGAGCTATACTTGCTTTGCCTGGGCGGAGGGTAGGGCAACGCTGGGGAGCTGTCCCGAGCGCCGACTCAGGTGTTGTTCAAGGGATGGGGGTGGAAATCTCCGCCCCCCTCCAAATCATCCCTTAACAACCGAAAAGCGAAAAACCCGACCGCCTGCCTTGGTCAACTGCCACCGTAAGGTGGCCACTTTTCCCCGGCGAAGTCCGGGGAAAAGCGTAGTATCTTACAACTGAAATCCTATACAAGTTGTAATCAACTTTGATATGTCACCTCGGATTTCAGTTGTAAGATACGTAAGAAGAAACCACCGACCTCCGAATTATGGGGAGGCCGTATTGATTTTCCGGCGATGGCCTTCTTGGTTGCGGCTACGCCGCTTTAGGGTTATAGGGGAAGGGCCGATGGTGCGGCGTTTCCGAACGCCGGACCCAGTTAATGCGGGTTTGCAACCCGCGAGCACACGCCGTCATTTCCACTCTATAGTGGTTCGAAGGGACCCGACCACGCGCCGCACTCATCCCGCAGAGGGAACTCGAAGGTCTCCATTCCGGGAACTATCTCGACTTGTCGTTCCCGCGCATAGTGAGGGGTCCCTTCCCAACCTTGAACCTTCAAACCTTGAACCTTTAACCCACCTACGTAATCCCCATCTCTATATGTTCGTGCGTGCATTCGTAGCAGCGGATGCACTCGGAATTGTTCATCTGGCTCATAGGGTCGATGTCGACGGGGCAGCGCTTGGCGCAGCCGCCGCACTGCTCGCACCTGGCCGGCCCCAGGCTAAACCGGAACAGCGAAAACTTGTTCAGAAGTCCGAATATTGCCCCGAGCGGGCAAAAGACCCGACAAAAACCTCGCGAAGCGAGCATCGACAGAATCACCGTAAAGAGCAAAATCGCGGCCCTCACGAAGAACCTCGCCGTGAAGCCGTTGAACATACCCGGCGTCACGTGCCAGTGCGCGACGAAAGCCCACGGAATCGTCGACTCCAACACACTCGCCGGGCAGCCGTCGCAAAAGGTGTAAGGGACATTCGGCCGGAAGAAAGGCACGGCCAAGACGAAGACCACCAGCACGAAATACTTCGTGTAAGTCAGAGAGTGAGGGATATTGACCTTTCTCGTCGGGATCTTGTGGAGCAGGTCTTGCAACAACCCGAATGGACACGCCCAGCCGCACAGGAGCCTGCCGCCGAGCGCCGCCACGAGCCCCAGAATTCCCAGCGTGATGAACGGGACCATCCCGAGCCGCCCGAAGTTCACCAGCACGCCTAAGGGACAAGCCATCGTAGCCCAGGGGCAGGAGTGGCAGTAAAACACGGGGCAACAGGCGCCGCGCAGACCCGCCAGACTGAAGGTTCGGCAGCCAGATATTCAGGAACTGAAGGTTCAGCAGCGCCAGCGCGGATGTCTGAGTAAGCCTGCGCCACCCGCGGATTTTTTTGGTTCTCGCGATTATGGACCCCATAATCAGCTATCTCCGGGCTAGATTCAAGTGGGGCAGGCTTTGGGCTTGGCATGCTTACCCGCCGGTTTCTTGTGCGCGGGTTTCTTGTGCGCGGGTTTCTTGGGGGCCGGCTTCTTGGCGGGATTGTCCGTCATTCGCGCCGCGTTGTCCTGCTTATACTGGATCGCCCAAACATCAGGCCGGCTGCTCGATTCGGCATAGGGGTTTGTCAGTCTGCCCGCGGCATCGCGCTCCACACAATGCGTCAGGCTGAGTCTGCGTAATCACGAACTCGCTTGTGGGCTTCCCATCGACTCGGTAACGAACCACACACGCCGAGCAGCATATCATCCCGACCGAGACAGCAATCAGGACAATAATGCCCACGAACCGCCAAACGCGCAGCGCTTTCTCGTTCATAATCCTTTGCTCCAGGAAAACAGTCGTCAGTCGTTAGTCGTCGGTTGACAGCCGCGGTCCACCCCCACCCTCTCTTACACTTTACGCCACATAAGCAGGCGTGTCAAGCCGCCGGATTGAAGCGGACGTTCTATTTGTCGTTCCCGCCGCATAGTGGACGTCGTTACCGCCCTCTGCTCTCTGCTCTCTGCGTTCCGCCAAAGCGGCGTGGCCGCAACCAAGAAGTCCATCGCCGGAAAATCAATACGACCTTTCCGTGGATCGGAGGGTCGGTGGCTTCTTTTCAGTATCTTACAACTGAAATCCGAGGTCACATATCAAAGTTCATTACAGCTTGTATAGGATTTCAGTTGTAAGACACTATAGGCCGCTTCCGGACACCGCCTGAGCCAGCTCATCCGCCAGCGCGACCGGGTCG
Organism: uncultured bacterium; assembly: GCA_963823885.1. Lineage (GTDB taxonomy): Bacteria > Armatimonadota > UBA5829 > UBA5829 > UBA5829 > CAWGNL01. The sequence goes on along the minus strand of CAWGNL010000057.1, from coordinate 33,951 downwards.
GTGACTTTCGCAAAGCACACCGGTCCTATACATACCGTCGCGGTCGGCTCGGGTTCGTCGTCGCGGCACGATGGATTTACCGTGCAGCGGCATCCGCAGGATTCCATCGATACCTGGATCAACCTGTCGATCCCCGGTTCGCCGGCAGCCCCGTTCACCGTCACCACCACAGGCTCGAGATTGGCGAGCGCGACCGCGATCCCGTACCCCGACGCCATTATTCCACTATTCGCATAGGCGACGGCGAATGCATCCAGCGCGCGACTGGCCGCCGCCCGATAGTCCGCGTTTCCAGTCAGGTCCACCATCTTCAAGAGACCGCGCGCGGCGGCGGCGCTGTCGTCGAGCGGCGCGGCGTAACGGCTGAGTCCTCGCGCCGCCGCGCGCTCGGCGCTGATATCGTAAAACGCGCCTGTATCCGACCCAAACGCATCGATAAGCGAATCCGCGAATTTCACGGCCAGGTCCAGGTAGTTTTCGGTCCCCGTGGCTCCGTAGCAAGCGGCGTTTGCAAGCACGAGCATCGACTGGTCGCTCAGATTCCCGAACCCACGCGCCTCGTGGTTCTCGAAGTAGTGACACACTGTGCCATCCTCCGACCTCGGCAGAAGGTTCAGGAAATCGACTATCCTAAGCGCCTGTTTCCTTGCGGCTTCCTCGCCGGTCGCCGCCCATAGTTTCAGGTACGCCATCGACATCTCTGCATTGGAGCCGGTGAAAACAGCCGCGTCCACGGAAGGCGCGCCGTGCTGCCCGCGGCCCGCGCGATCGAGCTTATAGTAATCCTCGTCGGCATCCTGACTCTCGAAGAAGGCGCCGGTCTCGAAACTCATGAGAACATTTTCGGCGTATGAGAAAACGCTCCTGGCCAGGTCCAGAAACTCCATGCGGTGATCGATTCGGTACGCATCCAGGAGGACCGAGGCGATCTTCGCGTTATCGTCGAGAAGCTTCTCGTAGTGCGGGGCGGTCCAATCGCGACGCGTGGCATAGCGAAACACTCCGCCCTCCGCATGGTCGAATATCTCGCCGTTGATCATCGCCTCGAGTGTGCGCGCAATGATCTCCAGGTCCTGCTCTTCGCCGCTGCGTTCGTAGTTGAACATCAGCAGCTCCAGGGCGTTTGCGTGGGGGAACTTGTGATCAAAGCCGAAGCCCCCGAACTGAGGGTCGAATGCCGCCCGGACCGTGTCGAGAATGTCTTCGAAGTCAGTAAGCCTGGCGCTTCCGGGCCGCGCGCCCAGCGCAAGGACCCTGTCGCGGCCCAACTGCCTTGCTTTGCTGACCAGTCCCTCTCCCTGCTCCGCGCACGCGCCGGCCACCCGCTCCAGCAGCGCGAGCATTTGATGTGGGGGGACGTACGTGGCGCCGCTTATGATGTCCCGTTCGCTAGTCAGGAACACAGTTGTGGGCCAGCCGCCCAAATTATAGCGAAGATTGAGGTCCGGATTGCGGTCGCTGTCGACCCGAATGGGAACAAAGGCGCTGTTTATCTTCTCGATCACCTTATCATCGGAGTAGGTGGTCTCTTCCATCACAAGACACCAATGGCACCACACGGCGCTTATATCCAGGAGTACAGGTTTGCCTGTCCGCTTGCACTCCTCAAACGCCTCGTCGCTCCACTCCCGCCAGTTAACGCGTGACATATCTCGCCTCCTTCGGGCCAGGTCATGGGTGTTGGGTGTTGGGTGCTGGAAGGGACTTCTCCCTTCCCTATCACCTATCACCTATCACCTATCACCCATTGTGCAGGGTGTTGGATGTTGGGAGGGACTTCTCCCTTCCCCATCGCCTAACACCCATCACCCATGATGCAGGATATTGGGCTGCTGGAAGCGAATTCTCCTCCCTTCCAACACCCATAACCCATCACCTATCACCCATGAAGTATCTTACCCGCGTCTTCTTATATTCTTTAACGCTGCGCAGAACAACATGGTCCGCAAAAGCCAGAAATATCCGCCAGTTTGTCAAGGACGGCGCGCAGTTCATCATCCCCGCGGCAGTGGAGCATCGTATACACGGAGTAAGGCCAGTCGGCGAAAATCGGACGCTCATAGCAGTGGCTGACGGCCTTGTGGCCGGCGAACTTCTCGCCCACCTCGGCGATCCGCGCGGGGTCGACGCGCCAGCAGACCATGGCATTAACGACGTAACCGGCACGAGCGTGCCTCAGCACGGCGGCATAGCGCCGCATCACGCCCCTATCCCGCAGCGAGGCAGACCGGGTCAGTAGTTCCTCCTCGCTGATTCCGGCTTCGGCGGCCAGGTGCGCAAAAGGCGCTTCGACAATCGGAATATCCTGCTGAAGAACGCTGACGACGGCGCGGTCGTCAGCGGTGAGGCATCCATCGTGACGGGTCCCGCGCCGACGGACCGGAGGCCGGTTATCGGTGTGATCGCCAGTCATGCCGAAGAAGACACCTATCTTGAACACCCGGGACGCCGGCAGAATCATCCATCTCACCACGCCGGGAAGCGCAAGCAGCGCCCCGGCCTCGGCGGCGAGTTCCCTGCCCGGCCCCAATGTGAGGGTAAACCAGAGGTTCACGGCGTTATCTCGCGCATAGCAGTGGCTCACCCCCGGGTGTTTTGCCACGACCTTGCCCGCCTCGTCGAGCTGCCGCGCATCTACCTCGGCGGCGATGAGCGCGCTCGTGTAACCGAGCGCGGCAGAGTCGAAAATGGCGCTGATCTCCCTAATGATCCCATCGGACTTGAGTCTGGCTGTTCGAGCAACCGCCTCGCTCGGCTGGATCGAAAGCCTCTCACCCAATATTTCGAAGGGCCGCGACACAAGAGGGAACTCGACCTGAATCACATCCAGCAAACGGGCATCTATGTCATCCATACTAACCCTATTAACTTTCTACCACCCATAACCCTTCGTACGCGTTTCGGGGTCCCCCTCAACGGCGGACCCCGAAACAAATGTCTATCTTTTGGAGCTACGCCGCCTGTTTCCCGCGGCGCATCGCCTGGTTTTTAGCTGGTTCAGGATGCGCCTCTATCACGCTCCTGCGCGGCGCGGTATTTGTGCACTGCTGGCAGACCCAGTCCGCCAGATCGCGCAGATGCTCCGGCACATTGTGGATTTCGCTGCCACATCTCCCGCATTGCATCGCTGTGCCTCTTTCTGCTGCCAAAGCCGCATATATATTCGGGAAGTCCCGCGGATAAGAGTTTATCCGCAAGCACATCCTTTGTGTACATACCCCATCTCGCGAAGCACTTAATATACGAAGTGTCATTTTCGCGGGTTCCTGGTATTTGTAACAGGATAACTGAACTCCCGGTCTCTTGTCAGGTCTGTTATGCTTTGCTACCATGACATACGTGAGAGCAACCGCGGTCATATCAAGAAATGCAGAGGGTGATGAGCTAAAGACGCGCATGGAGAGCGAGGTGGCGAGGCTGTGCGCGCGCGATGCGGGGGTCGATGTTTTCTTGACGCCGCACCTCTACCATCTGCCCGAAGCCGACGAAATCTGGGCCCAACTGCTGGAGATAGAGGGACACGTGGTGTTCGTCGCATGGATGCACACCCGTCCGATGAGACTCATCGCGGCAAGACACGGGTTTGCCCAACCGCTTGCGCTGCACATGGGGACTTACTCGGACGCCAGGGAGTGCTTCACCGCGATCCTGGATGCGATAAGCCCTTTCCAGGCAATTCCCGCCAGTGGCCCCGCAAGCGTCCGCGACAAAAGCGCCGATGAAATGCCTCACAGATGGTATCCCGAGATCGACCACTCCCGATGCGCGAACTGCGGGCACTGCCTGCAGTTTTGCCTCTTCAGCGTCTACAGTCACGATGATGCCGGGAAGGTCGCGGTTTCCAACCCGGACAACTGCAAGCCCGGATGCCCGGCTTGCGCCAGGATATGCCCCAACAGTGCAATCATATTCCCTCTTTACCGTGAGGACCCGGCGATCTCAGGCGCGCCTGGGTGTTTCGTGGCGAGGGACGCGGCCGCGCGGCGCATGTATTACCTGCGCACCAGGCGGCCCTGCCCGCTGTGCGGGGGTGTTGCCGACGTATCGCGCATAGCCACCCAAACCCAGAGCAGCAATGTGTGCAACGAATGTGGATCAATCCTAGACACTCTTATACAGCATTCGAATCAGGAAGACCTCGCCGCCCTCGACGATATCGACCGGCTGATTAACGATCTGGATGATATTACTCGAAGGAATCCTGCGTGATGCTTGATGGTCACGGAGATGCCGAATCGAATTCACTACCATCCCACAGTGAGGCGCGGTGCTGGTTCTGCCACAGCCGTCGTAAATCATGTCATTCCGAACGAATGTGAGGAATCTCAACGTTGCGCCTGTATCATCCTTCGGTATGTGAGAGTCAACCGATAGGTCGAGATTCCTCACGTTCGTTCGGAATGACATAGCCGCCGCGTTTGTGCCATGTCCGCGCGGCTGCGCACTTGCGAATGGTAACGCCCAGGAAACCGAAAGTGGGTACTTGCAAAACCACACGCTACTGAGCGTGAAATACCCAGAAAACAGGCCATTTCCCCCAGTTGTGGGATGGTAGTGAATCAAATTCAGCATGACAGGTGGTGTTGCCCGCGTGCGTGAGGGTTCCGGGCTTTCTGCTTTCCACTTTCAGCTTTCCGCTATTTTCAAAGGAACACATAACTTGTGAAACCATCCGGGTACCCCATGGTCCTGACCGCGGATAGGACTCTAATGGCCAGCCATCGTCTTCTCTTCGATGGCATGCTGGCGGCGAGCCAAACTTCCACCACGCCGCCTGCCCTGCTCGCGCCTCTGCTGATGCCCCGGACCCCAAATGGCGGCATTCGGGCACGAGTCGCCCCCCTCGGGCTTCGGCGAATCGAAGCCGCGTTGATTGACGGCGGATTCTCCGGTGATGATCTGATCGTTGTGGACGAAGACCACCTGCGCTGTGCCATCGGCCCCGCTACAAAGATCGTGGCGGTCACATCCGGGGAGCCGGCGGGACTCGGGATGAACAACTTCCACGATGACTACGAATCACAGGCGGTGAGATTTATCCTCTGGTAATGTTCAGGCGGCTTATGAGCAACATCAGGCGACGGCTCCTCGAATGCGCGCCATCCGCGAAAGTCGTGCTTGGCGGACCGGGGGCATGGCAGTTGGCCGCGGACCTGCCCGGCCCGGCGCGAGCTGGGTATGGACCACGTTGTAACGGGCTATGCGGAGGGCAATGTTGTACAAGTATTGACGGCTATCTTGAACAATATTGAACAGCCCGGCGTCATTCAAGGCTGTCCCGTGCCCGCCGAGGCAATTCCCGCCATTCGATCCGCAAGCACCATGGGGGTTGTGGAAATCAGCCGCGGCTGCGGGCTGGGCTGCGGGTTTTGCACGATCGCCCGCGTCCCGATGATTCACCTCCCGCGCGCAACCATCATTGCCGACGTCCGCACTAATGTGAGCGCGGGCATGACCTCTGTTGCAGTCCTGAGCGAGGACTCGTTTCGCTATGGAGGCACCGGCCTGAGCGTCAATCCGGAAGGATTCATATCCCCTTCTTGCGGAGCTGCGCGGACTACCGGCCCTGCGGCTGATTCAGATCGATCACGTGAATATCGCAAGCGCCGCGCAGTCCTCCGACCACGAACTTCGGGCTGTGCGAGAGGGGCTTGTCGGCAACACCGGCTGCAAGCTGCCTTGGGTAAATGTCGGGATCGAGACGGCTTCGGGCGAGCTGCTTAGGGCTAATGGGGGCGGTTTGAAAATGGGGCGGTGCACGCCGGCGGATTGGGGAGATTACTGCGCCGAGCACCTGCGCAGGCTCTGCCGCGCCGGATTTCTTCCGATGGCAAGCTTGGTAATCGGCCTGCCCGGTGAGATCGAGGAGGACGTCCGCCGCACTCTCGCCTGGGTTAAGGCCCTGCGCAACGAGCGGATTACTATCTTTCCCATGCTCCACGCGCCCATCGACGGGTCGCGACCGATTCGGGCTCGCGATCTCACGCGGGTCCACTGGGGCCTGATCGCGGCCTGCTACAGGCTAAATTTCCAGTGGATTCCGAAAATGTCCTGGGATAACCAGGCCGCGGCGGGCGTGTCCGTGGCCAGGCGAATGATTTTGCAAACCGTGGGACGGGGACAGGTTATGCAGTGGAACGCGCTTTTCGCCATCCACGGCCGGAGGGCGCGCCCGTGACAGATACCCTCACACCCGAGCGCATCCGGGCGGCATATCAAATTGCGGTTGATGTCCTCGTAGAGTGTAAGAACACGGATGGCTTCTGGGAGGGGGCGCTGTCGTCGTCGGCGCTTTCGACCGCCACCGCGGTGAGTGCTCTCGCCCTGGCAGGGGTGGAGGGCGATGCCCGTGCGATAGAAGAGGGCGTGTTCTGGCTGGCCCGGACCCAAAACGAGGACGGCGGTTGGGGAGATACCACCGACAGCCCCAGTAACCTCGCCGCGACTCTGCTGGCCACAGCCGCTCTGAACCTCGCTGGGAGCAGGATTCAATCGCGAAAACGCGAAAGTGCGAAAGCGCGAAAGGACCCGGACCGGACTTGCGAGGATCACACTCAAAGCGAGCCATTGGGGCGGGCGGAGGCGTACATCCGGAGCCACGCCGGCGGTTCTATCGCGCATGGTATCCGCCACGCCTATGGGGCCGACCGCACATTTGCCGTGCCGATCCTCGTCAACTGTGCCCTGGCGGGTATGGTGTCGTGGGACACGGTTCCCCCCCTGCCCTTCGAGCTGGCGGCTTTTCCGCGAGAATGGTACAAGGCCCTGCGGCTGCACGTGGTCAGCTACGCCCTGCCCGCGCTCATCGCCATCGGGCTGTCGATCTTCCATCACTCGCGCCGAGGCAATGCGTTCCAGCGGCTCGTGCGGCGGGCAGTCGCAAAGTTAGTCCTGGCAAAGCTTGGCCGAATTCAGCCCGAGCACGGAGGGTTTCTCGACGCGACCCCGCTCACCAGCTTCGTGGCAATGAGCCTCACGCCGGTCTATGGGATCCGGCAGCCGGTCGTGGCCGGGTGCCTGGAGTTCATTCGCCGGTCGCGGCGCGCCGACGGAAGCTGGCCGATCGACTCCAATCTCAGCGTTTGGACGACGACAAACGCCGTAGGCGCCCTCGCGTGCGCGCGCGGCTCTCGGTTCGACACCAGGCAGACTCTCGACTGGATCGTCGCGCGGCAGCACGGGGCCGTTCACCCTTACACCGGCGCGGCGCCGGGCGGTTGGGGGTGGACCCACCTCTCCGGAGGCGTGCCCGATGCCGACGACACATCGGGCGCGGTGCTGGCGTGCCTGAGTCTCGGAGATCCAGAGGCCGCCCCGCGGGGCGCGCGCTGGCTGCGGGAACTCCAAAACTCCGATGGCGGCTGGCCCACTTTCTGCCGGGGCTGGGGTAAATTGCCGTTCGACAAGAGTTCACCCGACGTCACCGCTCACGCCTTGCGCGCACTCGCCGCGTGCGGTGAACCTGGCTCCCGGCGAGCGATCCGCCGCGGATTTCAATATCTGGCCAATGCCCAGCGAGAAGATGGCGCGTGGACGCCGCTCTGGTTCGGAAACCAGTTTACGGCGGACAAGTCCAACCCCGTGATCGGGACCTCTCTTGTTCTGCGCGCCTATGAAGATAGTGCCAAAGCAGCAGGCTCATGGTGTACAATATCTGTTGGGCGCGCAAAACCCCGATGGCGGCTGGGGCGGCGGCGCGCGGGCTCCGTCATCGATCGAGGAAACGGCGCTTGCGGTTACTGCGCTGCTTGGCCACGAAGCTGCTGTGATGGACTCGCGGGGCGCGGCTCGCGCCGGGCTGGAATACCTCGTGCGCCGCATCGAAGACGGCTCGTGGACTGTGCCCGCGCCGGTGGGCCTGTATTTCTCGAGCCTGTGGTATTCGGAAAAACTTTACCCGATTATATGGACCGTCGAAGCCCTCGGCTGGGCGCTCCAGGAACAGGATGCCTAGCCCCAATACCGTTCACTTAACATGATGGAAGGGATTTAATCGCGAAAGCGCGAAAGGGCGAAATCGCGAAAAGGGACTAAGCCGGAGAGTCCCGGAACTCTCGGTATTGGACCTTCTTACCTATCCCTTTCGCGCTTTCGCGATGAAAATCCGGTTCGTGGGCTAAGTGAACTTTATTGGGGCTAGCGGGATTATGTCCGCAGTTCGCAACCTTAAAATACTCGATATCAAGCAGGTCCCGGAAGCGCCGGTGAGGACCTCTATACGCGCGCTGGCCGCCGAGGTGGCTTCGGACATCGACGACTTGCGCCCACCCGCCTGGGCGGACCTGGAATCGCAGGCCGGCCGGCTGCTGGCGACCCTCGACTTGCCCGAGGCTTACCTCGGCTACGGGATGGTCACTATCAGCAACGCGTTCTGGCGGCGGCAATTCGAGGGGGTGCCCGCCAGGCGCAGGCTCCTGCTTCTCCCGCGCTGCCTCAGCAATACGTCCACGTGTGCCGCGCCGTGCGATTCCATGGGAGTGCACTCCCGGCTCTGCGGGGCGTGCGAGATCGGCACGTTGAAGAAGATGGCCGAGTCCCTGGGTTACCAGGTTCTGACGGCGGAGGGCACGGCTCCGGCTGTCACGCGCGTTCTCGAAGGCGATGCAGACGCTATCCTGGGAGTGGCCTGCCTGGACTCGCTCGAAAAGTCGTACTCGCGCATAGCGGAGCTGGGAATACCGCACATCGCAATTCCGCTGCTCACCGACGGCTGCGCCGGCACCCAGGCCGAAACCGACCAGATAGTCGCCGCAATCAAGTCCTTCGCCCAACCTGTAGAGCGGCTCCCCCGCAGCTACTTGCCCCTGCTGCGGCATACAATTAAAATGTTCGATACGGCCTGCCTATCCGATCTGCTGCCTTGTAAGAAGGTGTCCACTTTGGACGAGAAAACCACGTTCCGGAGCCAGGACAGCTTCTTAACCGATACAAGTGGGCAACCCCCACTGGGGGCGCCGAATGTGACGTGGAGGCCGGGCGATCACCCGATGAGGGCGACCGAGGCTATCGCGCTCGATTGGCTCGCCGCGCGCGGCAAAAGGCTGCGACCTTTCATAACGATAGCGGCTTATGCGACTGCCCGCCATGGCTCAGGGGTTTTGGGACTCGAAGTCGATCCCGATGGCCTGGTTCCCAAGTCCGTCAAGCGAGTCGCGCTGGCTATCGAGGCGCTGCACAAAGCGTCGCTGGTCCACGACGACATCGAGGACGGTGACAAGTTTCGCTACGGCAGGCAGACTGTTCACGAAGAGCACGGCATCCCCCCGGCGATCAATGTGGGCGATTATCTGGTCGGTCTTGGTTACTCTCTCATCTCAGGTGAGACGCATAGCCTGGGTGCCGAATGCGCGGCGGATATCATTAGCCGCGTCTCGTCGGCGCATTTGGACCTGTGCCGGGGACAGGGAGCGGAGCTTGCGTGGAAACAGTGCCCCGAAGCGGTCGTCAAACCAATAGATGTGCTTTCGATCTATGCCTTGAAGACCGCCCCGGCAATCGAGGTCGCGCTCTACGCAGGCCTTCGCGCAGCCGGCGCCGGGATCGATAAGTTCGTGCTCAGGCAGCTTTGCACGTATCTGGGTGAGGGATATCAGATCATAAACGACCTCGACGACTGGGAGGCCGACCCGGCCAACCACGTCAAGGCCGGAAGCGATGTGCTGTCGAACCGGCCGACGATCCTGCGGGCATTCGCTTTGGAGGCCGGTGGCGAGATTCGGGCGGCGCAGGCGGATTGCGAAGACCGCTCGGGAGTGGTCGAGGCGCTTCGCGCAATCTACACCGACCGCGGGGCATTCGAGAAGGCCGGGCGATTGGTCGACAAATTGCGCGAGCGCGCGGCCGCACTGGTCGATACGACACAGCCATCCTCATTGCGAGACTTGATAGGGTTCCTGGTTGGAATTATCCTGCCACGTAGACGAATCCAGGGATAGGGGCTAGGATCTACGCTTTTCCCCAGACTTCGCTGGGGAAAAGTGGCCACCTTACGGTGGCAGTTGACCAAGGCAGGTGGTCGGGTTTTTCGCTTTTGGGTGTTTCGGTTGGGTGTTTCGGGAATCTTGTTCCCGAAAAACTAAGTGCGTATCGGGAACAAGATTCCCGATACGCCAGGCAAGAATGCTATCAGTTATTTATGCAAGTAGACACTAGGATCTACGCTTTTCCCCAGACTTCGCTGGGGAAAAGTGGCCACCTTACGGTGGCAGTTGACCAAGGCAGGCGGTCGGGTTTTTCGCTTTTCGGTTGTTAAGGGATGATTTGGAGGAGGCGGAGATTTCCACCCCCATCCCTTGAACAACACCTGAGTCGGCTCGGGGAGAGCTCCCCAGCGTTGCCCTACCCTCCGCCCAGGCAAAGCAAGTATAGCTCATCCGCCATCCCTTAACAACCATAAAGCGGAAAACCCAAAGGCGGTGCGCCGTCGAATCCGCCTTAGCGACAACAAATTGTTTCTAGGAGGGCGATAAGCGCCTAGGGAAGGGATGGCCCTACCCCACTATGCGGCGGGAACGACAAGTCGGCGCTATCTTTCGGAGTAAGACCAGCCGAGTTCCCGCTGCACGAACGGGCAGTTCTGTTCCGAATGCAACGGGTTCGGGCAGCGCAGCCCGGCGTAGCTTTTGACTTTCGACTTCCCAATCACAATGCTTAACTATCTCGATGCGCTCGACGGCATGCTTTCGATGGGGGTCGCGGATCTGAGCGCCGCATTTCGCGACCTCCAGACGCAATTTGTGGCGGCCAGGCAGCTTCCGGACGGCGGATTTCCGGGCAGGCTTGCCGGAGAATCGGACGCCTACTACACCGACTTTGCCGTGCGTGTGCTGAGTCTTCTCGCGCCTGACCACAAGGCATTAAGACAAGTGGGCCGGTTTCATCCGAGGCTTAGCACGGTCGTGGATTGCTTCTCGTCGCTCAATATCGCCCGAATGCTGCAAGGCACGGGACTTGAAGCGCCGGTCGGCAGAGACCCCCTTATCGCGACGCTGCGCGCGCAGGGACTGACCTCCGGCGGATTTGCCAGGCCGGGCGGCTCCGAGATCAGCGCCTACACGACTTTCCTTGCGGCACTGTGCTGCGAGATGCTGGATATGGACTTTCCCAACCCCGATGCGGCAGCCCGCGCCATCTTATCACTTCGATGCCGGGACGGCGGATTCGGCGAGTCGCCCGGCCAGTCTGCCGCCCAGACTAACGCAACTGCCGCCGCGGTGGGGTTTCTAGGGATTGCGCAGGCCATCGAGGACCGCCAGGCGCGCGCGGCCGCGGAGTTTATCGCAGGAATGCAAAGCGACGGAGGTGGGCTGGGAGCGTCGCCGGCGGCGGCCGAGGGTGACTTGCTCTCGACGTTCACGGGCCTCCTGACCCTGATCCGGCTTGGTATAATGGATAAGCTGGACCTGGTCGAGCTGGCGCGGTTCGTCCGCCGAACGGCGGTCAACGAGGGCGGCTTTCGCGCGTGCCTGTCCGACCAGGCGCCCGACATCGAGTACACCTACTATGGAATCGGGTCGATCGCTTTGCTGAGGACGTATATGCTCGGTTCAGGGGTATTCCGGGCTGCAAACCCGGAGATCTCAGCGCCGGCACCGTCGGGGAGCGTCCCTTCCCGACTTTCGACTCTCTTCGAAGGAGCAACCTTGCGGATCATTCACATTGCGGCCGGGGCGGGCGGTATGTTACTGCGGGGCTTGCGCGCGGGATATCATCCTGGTGCGGGAGTTGGTCGCGCGAGGCCACGACGTTCAGATGGTCCCGCTGTACACCCCATTGCGCATCGACGGCCACCAGAAGCTGCCGCTGTCGCCGATTTTCTACGGCGGGATCAACGTGTTCCTGCAGCAGATGTCGCCTTTGATGAGAAGCCTCCCGGCTTGCGTCGACCGGCTCCTGGACAATCCGAGGCTGCTGGGCTGGGCGTCGCGGTTTGCAGTGAGCACGCAAGCGTGGAAATTGGGACCGATGACTGTGTCGGTCCTCTCCGGCCCACACGGAAAACAGCGAAAGGAACTCGCCCGACTCGTCGACTACCTCGCCTCCGCGCCACCGCCGAATATCATCTGCATCACAAATACGCTTCTCTCGGGAGCAGCGCCGGAGTTAAAGGCGCGTTTCAATTGCCCGGTGGTGTGCGCTCTGCAGGGAGAAGACGCTTTCGTGGACAACATGCCGGAGCCGCACCGTTCGCGATCCCGGCAGCTCATCCGGCAAAACGTCCGAGCGGTCGATGTTTTCCTCGCGCCGGGCCGGCACTACGCCGAAGAGATGGCCGGGTTCCTCGATGTGCCCCAGACGCGCATCAAGACCATTCATCCCGGCATCGATCCCGATCTGTATGAAAACCGCGGTCCTCGACCTCGGACCCCGTTCGTGATCGGTTATCTATCGGTCATCACCCCCGCCAAGGGACTGGACCTGCTGGCGGACGCATTCATCGCCCTGGCGTCGAGCCAGCCGGATGTGACGCTGCGCGTCGCTGGGCAGGTGCTGGATCCCCCTTACTGGAAGTCGATAACCCGCAAAATGCGCATGCGGGCCTGTCGCCGCGCTTCGAGCATCTCGGAGAGATCGATTTTGGCGAAAAGATAGCGTTCCTTCATCGCTGAGCCTGTTTTGCCTGCCCAGCCGCATCGCCGAATCGCGCGGAATGGCGGCGATGGAGGCAATGGCGGCGGGGCGCCGGTGATCGTGCCGGAGAACGGCGTCTTTGCTGAGATGATCTCGCTTACCAGTGGAGGCGAGCCTGTTCGCCCCGGGAGACGTAAGCGCGCTCGCGGCGGCGATCACTCGCATTATGAATGCCCCGGACCGCGCCGACGCCATGGGCCGGCGCGGCGCGACCGGGGTCAAAGAACACTACTCCGCGAAGCAGATGGCCGACCAGACGATAGCCGAATACGCCAAGCTTACTGGCTGACGGGGGGCGGGAGCGAAAGCCCCGCCTCTCTGAAATTCTAAATTTTGAATTTTGAATTTTGAATTGGGGAAGGGACTCGGCAGTGCGGCGGGGCTGCCTTCATGGGGAAAGCTGAAAGTGGAAAGTGGAAAGCCCGGAGGTTCCCGGTAAGTGCTCACTCTTCATGAGGTACAACCCACGTATGCGGTGGGAACGACAAATAGAGCATCCTTCAAGCCGGCACTTTCGAGTTCCCGCTGCACGCATAGCACTGAACCTGGGCAGATGCAGACCATGCTTTCTCTCGCGGGCAGAAGGCGCCACGCGTGCAGCGGGAACTCGAAGGGCTTCGTGCCTTGTGATTGTCTCGCCTTGTCGTTCCCGCCGCACAGGGGGGTGGCATGCACTCACGATTCGTGATCTGCTCCGGCTCTCTGCTCTCTGCCCTCCGCTTTCTGGTATAAGCTATCTTATGCACAGCAGGGGGCAGGAAAACAGACATCGACCACATTTCGTGCAGCGATCGGGATCGACCGTGCAGTGTGCGCCTTGCTGGTCTATAGCCTTGACCGGACAAATAAGGCGACATTGAGAACAACCTGTGCAACAATCCTCATTTATAGTCACCGGCGATTTGTTCATCCCAGAGTTCTCCAGAGCCGCCGGCAGGAATGCCCGATGATCTCTGCCGCAATGCCATAGCCCCTTACATCGTGACCGACAAGATAGACATTCCTGACTCCGGAAACACGAGCGGGAAAACGGGAGGCGCCGTGTTGACCGACGCACTGCGCAAGAAACGCGGCGGGATGCCGGCCCCTGTAGACAGCGGAGTTGAACACCTCGACATCATGTCCGAGGTGCCTCTTGAGTTCAGTTTTGCCTTGCTCTAACTGGAGATCGATATCGAGGTTCGGATCGATTGCTTGATATGCCAAAGAGAAGCTCCAGCCTGGCGGAGACAAAGCGGGGCAGATGTTCGAGACGGGTGCGATTCCGGCGATGTGTTCGAGATCAGCCGTTATCTCTATGCTGTTGTGTGCATGCGAGCCGGCGGTTACACCTGAGGGCGTGGGCGGCTCCCCACGCGGAAACCGCCCCGAGAACTCTCCTCGAAAGCTCATCCGACGCGTTCTCGCCGAGCATGCGCTCTGTCCGTTGGGCGCCTGCGTTAGACACCACCAGATCTGCCTCCACGAACTCGTCGTCGCCGGTTATGACGCCGGTCGCACATCCGTTCTCGACAGCAATCCCTCGAACAACGCTGCGAGTTCTGAGCGTCGCTCCGCTTGCCCTCGCCCGATCCATGATCGCGTGGACCAGTTCCCTATTCCCAAGCGCCAGGAAGCATTCTTTCCCAAACCTCTGCGCTCGAAGCGACCGCAGAATCTCGAGTGCCGAGGCGGACTCGACCGCAACTCCAGCCGAAAACTTGGTTAGGTGGTCAAAAAGGCGGAGTGCCCTGTCTTCGTGGGACAGGCCCCGGAGCATATCCGCGACGGAAGTGTCTAATCCCACGACTCCCTTGGCCAATGCCGCCGACATCCGCGAAAACAGCCTGGCTCTACAGTGTATGCCCGCGGCCTGCCGCGCTCCGCTGCCTTTCCCGTTACCACCCGAGATCTCAAGTGGATAGGTGTGGCCATCTATGATGGCAAGAAAGGATGGGGAGCACTCGATAAGTTCTACGTCTACGCCCAGAATTTGCAGGCACCGGTATATAGGACCGCGTCTTCCGCCGGGAAGCGTATGAAACGCTCCTGTCGGAACGGCGAATCCCTCGAAGTCCAGATGCGTAAAGCGACCCCCGATGAAATCGAGAGCCTCCAGGTATGTAACCTGCCAGCCGTGCCGCGCAAGGAACGCGCCTGTCAAGAGGCCACCCAAGCCTGTGCCGATAACAACGGACTTCTTGTTTCTTTTCGACATCAACGCTTCCCTGTCAGGACTGGACTGCCTTGTGACAACATTACCCGCCAAATGACCCGGTAATATTCACAGTTTTTCCTGCTAAGTGTAACGGAACGGCGTGTAGTGCCCACTTTGGCAAGCTTCTTGCAATGTCACTAGATGTTGGTTCTTCTAAGAACCATACTTTCCGTTTATGCGGAGGAAGGTGAAGGGAAAATGCGCCTACTGACTCTCATTGTAATGCTGGCTATGTGTGTTCTGATTGCCGCGCCGTGCCTGGCGGATTACTACGTCCAAGATGATGGCGCCACCGAGAATCACACGAACCCACAAGGATACGGTTATTCGGTACTCGTCCAGCAGACCGGTGATCCCACTAACCCGTGGTTTTACGACTACAATCTGGAAAACTGGTCCACCAGCTACTACATTACATTCTGGACCTGGTACTATAACGGCCAGAGCGGGAGCGTGATGCCGAGCGGGCACGCTAATTCCAGCTTCGGCTACGAGATGGACGACGGATCGTTACTGGCCCATATGGCCCAGCGCCCCTGCGTTCCTTCCCCAACGTCGGTGATCCCAATTTCAATCAGCAAGAAGAGAGCTTCAACGACACTCAAGGCCCATTCAACGGCGCTACTGTGAAGTCGAGCCTCACATTCGATGACGAACAAGGAGACGTTGTTACAATCAACAACATTCCCGTATATATTCCCACCGGCGATATCGACTCCCGTGCCCGAGCCCACAAGCTGCCTGGCTCTGCTGACCGGACTCGTGAGCGCGACCGGCCTCGTTCGACGCCGAAGAGGATAGGGTTATAAGGTTAGTAGGGTTGGTAGGGTAAGTAGGGGGCTATAGGCGCGGCCAGTCCCCTAAAGCCCTGGGCCGGCAAAGCCGGAACCGGATCAAATCGCGAAACAGCGAAAACGCGAAAAACAATTCTTGGGGCGGATTCGCAACGCCCGAAAAGACCACTCGAGATGCAACGTTGTTCGGGGCATCGCAGATGCCCAGGTTGCTCTTTACGGGCCAGATTGCAAATCCGCCCGAACAAATTCCATTTCGGACACTTTCGCGCTTTCGCTCTTTCGCGTTTTCGCGATTGACTCCCTTTCCGACTTTTGACTTTTGACTTTCGACTTCCCTTAGAAATTTGCATGTGCCGGATTCTGACAGTGCACCTGGCCGGTCGCGGGGTCGTAAACGTACGGCTGGCCGGTCACCGGACACCGGAAGTCCGCGGGACTCATATTCGGTAACGCCTCCTTGAGGCTGGGCGGGTTGTTTTCGGTCCCGGTCATCGACTTATACGTGGTAACGCCAAGCCTGATCTGACTCAGGCGATTCCGGCAGTCCACGCCCTTGCCCGTATCCATTGCCTTGCCGACAACTGTTTGCTTTGTCGACTTGTCCAGCAGCTTGCTGTTGGAATTCACGGTCGGCGTCACGCCGCCGGACTTCCCGAAGTAGATCGCGCACACTACCAGGATGATCGCGGCGGTCACAAGAAGCGATATTAGAGTTAGATTGCCTCGGTTGTTCAGTCTCATTTGTAGACCTCCAATTGGAGAAGGGTTAATAGGCGCTGAGCGCCTAGGATGTTGTACGCATGCGGTAAAGGGGCTGGCTGTACTCCACCGGAGTGCCATCTTCCACCATTACCTCGTCGATTGTGCCGGATGATTGGGCCACGACGTCGTTCAAGAGCTTCATCGACTCGATCGCGCCCACAACCTGCCCGGCCGCAAAGTGTGTTCCCACCCTAGCAGTCGCTCCCAGCCCATGGAAAATCCCGCCATGGGGGCCAGTATGAAATGCTCGCCCACCCCGTGTTCCGCGGGCGCAGCCGTCGGCCTCTTCGACCGCTGCCCGCGCGGCAACCTTGCCGGGAGCCGGCTTGGGTTTCGTGCCCTTGCGAACAAATACCGTGCACTCGTCCTTTCGAAACAGAGATCTCCTCGACCCGCGAGCCCTCCAGCACTTCTATCAACTCTTCGATTCTCTCGATATCCATCTATCAGACCTGCAGCTCAAATACGAGGTATTCCACAAACTTCAACGCGTAGCTCAGCGCAACTATCGTGAGCCACACAACAAACACATTGGTAAGAAAAGCCCCCTCCTGAGCGAACGAGTGGGCCCCGCTTGTGCTATACGTAAGCATGCTCATAAAACGATCCGCCTTCTCCAGCCAGACCCAAAGCCAGCCTGCCAACGTACCATAAAACGCGTAAATGAGCACCCCGACCAATGGAAACGTGACAGGGCTCAATATCCGATACTTTTGCCTCTGATGCTCGGAGTAGATCATGCATCGCCTGCATCGGGCGCGTTTTATGCTGGGGCTGAGTTTGGACGTTTCCGCCTGGTCCAGACCCAGAGTATGCATGATCTCGTTGAGGTGATCGTTGCGCTTGCCGCCGCTGGTCATCGCCTTAAGGATCGTCTTCTCGTCGCAGTAGCAGCCGCATTTCACCCGCCAGCATGGCTTTTTCACTTCAAACGCGGGGCAGACCCGCCGTACGAACTCGCGGCAAAAAGGCATGTCCCAACAACTGCCGTAAGCTTTGGCCTTGGTGAACTTCTTTCGACGCTCCTCTTCATCTCCCCAGCGGCGATCCAAGACGCGCTTCACGGAGATGCCCGTCCAGATGCGCAAGATTCCGTCCCGCACCACCAGCACAAGCCCCGGAAGCAGGGCCAGAACTCCACACGTTCGCAAGCCCTGAGCCATTTCGGCCAGGACCCATTGTTCGTAGTGGCCGTGCCCAGAAGCGTACTGGCCGATAATAACCGGGCTTCCGAAGTAAAAGAGCATCCCCGCCACGGAAAGGACTTGTCCCAGGCGCTCCTCGTGAAAAACGCGGGCGATTGCCGAAACCACGACAAGGGCGTACGCGCACATCATCCAATAGACCACCTGATCTATGTAGCCCTTCGTGCCCGCGAGTTCGGTGGGCTTCATCTCCGACATCCGGCCCGCGTGACCGCCGAAGAGCCAGACCAGAAGAAATCCGGCGGTCAAAATAAGCCCGGCGATCCCGAGTTTCAACCCCAGCGCGCTGAGATAATCGACATAACCCAGGATGTGAGTCTTCGTTACCTTGCTCAGTCCCATGACCCACCCCCTATGGGTGATAAGGTGATGAGGGTTGGGTTATGGGAAGGAAAGTCCCCTCTCACACCCATCACCCATCACCTAACACCCAACATCCGTTTCGCTAGGAGACTCCTGAAGAAATGGCCTTTTTGGAGCCTCCAAATATGTAAATTAGGCCCGGACCCAATGGCCGGGCCCGATTAAGATTTGTGCCTACAATAGATAGTAGGATCACCGCGATCGCCGCAATCATCCGGACAAGGGAAAAGAGCGGCGTTTGGGCGGCGATATCGGCCGTACTGTTACCATTTGCGCCCACTTTGTCCGTAATCTTTCGCACATTGCACATTATTGCCGACAGCACGCACTGCATCCAGACTTTCAGCCTTCCAAAGTAGCGTGCCTGACGGGCTCCGTTTCGCATCCAGTGCGCTATCACTCGTTCAATAGCCGGTCGCAACAGCAGCAGTTCCTTGCCGCTGTCCGTTTGGGCAAACTTCTCAGCGTCTCGTTGCAAAGCTTCGTACTTGCGAAGCTTTATGATTCGCTTTGCACTCTTGCCAAGACATATACGCTTGTGCGGACACTCCAGAGGGCAGTCTCTTGCCCGTAAAAGTTACACTTTGCCCGCCAATCGTGCGGGTGCAGCCATTTGGACAGGTCACCGTCCCGGCCATTGTGTCAATCTCGAAATTGCCCTTGCCGAACTTGTCTGAAGATGTGTTGGGCTTGGTCACAATCGCCACGCCGGCGCTCATCGCCTCATGTCGCGCCTCCTCGGCGGCGTATGCTCGGTCACCGATGAGCGCCGGAGGCTGAGTCCCGCTAGATGCCTGCTGCTCGATTATCGGAGAGACGGCGGCGCTGTCGTGCTCGTTTGCAGCCATCACATGCACAGCGGTTATCACGCCGCTTCTCGCATCCGCCGTCACCGTCCCTTTGTAGCCGTTGAACTTCCGTGATTTGCTCTTTCTGCCATGGCGCATCTCCGGGTCCACCACGCTTACCTGCCGGTCAGCGCACACGCCCTCAATCAGCTTGCCGGTCCCATCTTCCGAGACTTCCACATCCTGGCCCACAAGCCTTGCCAACTGCTCGATCAGGCCCTGCAACTCCGTGTCCTCGAAGGACAAACCCGCTCGCAGCACACTCACGGCATCGTAGACCAGATCATTGAGCAACTCCTGCCGCGCACCAGCACTTTCCCAGTCAATCTTGGGCTTGGCGACATCGGTAAGATACTCGCTCCGACGAAGCCGGCTTATCAACTCCTTCGCATGCTCCTCGTCGCTCCTTTGATACCCCTCCAGCGCCCTGCGGGTGCCCGCGAATATCAGAGCATAGCTGTCCATCACCGCGGCCCGTCCCAATATCGCGGTAGAGTCAATGAGCTGGGCCGACTCAGTGTCGACAAGTCCAAGGTCTATCGCAGCCTGCTTTATCCGCTCGAAGACCTCCTGCAGCGGAGAGTCTTTCTCGCTGAATCCGCCGTTCTTGAGATCCTCGATCTCGTCACGTTTGATCGTCCCGAACAAAAGACGCAGACGGTGATACACCAAGTTGGTCGGATGGATCGGACGCTGGTCAAGGCCGAAGTCACACATGTGCCGGACCCGCAAATCGTAATAGAGGTCATCGACTATCTTCTCGTCGCTCATACCGTCCCGAAGCTGCAAGAGCAACAGCCGGGTAAGCACGGATGGAGACCGAGCCTCACGACCCACATTGCTATAAAGCTTGTCAAAGACCTTATCGGGAATTACCCTGTCGCACACCTCCCGGAACCTCACCTCGAAGCTCCCGGGACGGATCCGTAACGAGGACATCCCGACCTCGATATCGTCGAACGTACGCTGCTGCGGTTTGCGATATTTGCTCATAGTGACTACTTCGACACCGCAACCAAAAAACCATTATGATAGGCCTCTAAATTTCAAAAAAACTTGCTGAGTTCTTCAGGGGCCTCCTAGTCTTTGCACCTCTCCAGATACTGACTGGTGCGGGTATCGACCTTGATCCGGTCGCCCACATTTATGAAAAACGGCACCTGGACCACCGCGCCGGTCTCGATTGTGGCGGGCTTGCCTCCGCCGGAAGCGGTGTCCCCGCGCTCTCCCGGCGCTGTTTCGACCACCTCAGCCTCGATGCAGATCGGAAGCTCGATGTTGATTATATTTCCCTCGTGCGAGAGGGCCGTCACCTGCAATCCATCCTTGAGGAACTTGATCCCTTCGCCGATCTTTTCCTTCGGCACCGGCATCAATTCGTAGGACTCGGTATCCATGAAAAAGTACTCGCCGTCCTGCTCATAACTGAATTGCAGGGGAAATCGCTCGAGAATCGCCTGATCCATCTTCTCGCCCGCGCGCCAGGTCTTTTCGGTGGTCGCGTTGGTCCTTACGTTTTTGAGTTTGCTTCTGACAAATGCCGGCCCCTTGCCGGGCTTAACGTGCTGAAACTCCACGATTGTGTAGATATCGTTATCTACTATTATGGAGAGTCCGTTCCTGAAATCACTGGTGTCCATGCAGACGAGCCATCCTCCGAAATCTTGTATAAGTCACGCACGAATTATAACATACCGCCGGGTTTGGTCGCAAATTACGAAGGGAAGTCAAAGGTCGAATGTCAAAAGTCGAAAGTCGCCTATGCGCCGGACTCGATCCTCCGGTACATTCGAAAGGCTGCCTCAAGCACGGGGCTATGTCCCTTAAGGGGCGCGCGAATCACATCGAGCAAGGAGCACGTATCGGCGACAATCACTCCCTCGTCAATCCGGATAAGACGGGCGGCGGCGTCACCCAGGTTAAGCCGGTTAAGCTGCATCAGGCGTCGGAACCTGCTGCTCTCTGGTGAAATTCTCTAACTGCTCTATCGAATGCAGGTAATCGCAGGCGAGTTCATGAGCCGGCTCTCGCGGCCATCCCTCGTCCATGAGCAGCCCAACCAAGTCGCTTTCTGGAAGAGACTTTCCCGAGCGAAAGCTACTGCTAATGAAATCCCGCCACTTTTCTTCGTCTGCTGGATGCAACCCTGCCAAGTGTATTACTCCGCTCTCTTTCGCCCTCGAACAGAACTGTTGAAAAAGGTGTGCCGTTTCTTCTGACAGAATATCGTCTGCCGTCACCTCGGGAGGGGAGATCTCCGCCTTCAAGTCGAAACGCTCCGCCTGGCCTTCGATATAATCTGTATAGGCGCTTAGCGCCCTCCTAGAAACAATTTGTTGTCGCTAAGGCGGATTCGACGGCGCACCGCCTTTGGGTTTTCCGCTTTATGGTTGTTAAGGGATGGCCGATGAGCTATACTTGCTTTGCCTGGGCGGAGGGTAGGGCAACGCTGGGGAGCTCTCCCGAGCGCCGACTCAGGTGTTGTTCAAGGGATGGGGGTGGAAATCTCCGCCCCCTCCAAATCATCCCTTAACAACCGAAAAGCGAAAAACCCGACCGCCTGCCTTGGTCAACTGCCACCGTAAGGTGGCCACTTTTCCCCGGCGAAGTCCGGGGAAAAGCGTAGAATGCTTGGACGACGCTGTTGAATTCGTCTTTGGTGAGTCGACCTGGCGCCGGTGGGCGCACATTGGTAACTTCATACGTATCTTTGGCCGTACGAGAAAGATGCAGGATCGCTTCCGGCAGGACACCGTCGCGAGGCGTGCGGATTGCGACGCCCCCGCCGAGTGCCGGGAATTGCCGAAGCCGCTCCGCGACCTCCATATCCCGCTCCCATCCCTGGAGCCTTCGAGTGAGATCCTCGATAAACTCCGATAGCTTGGCGGGGTCACCTTTGATCGTCAAATCTTGGAACTGTTTCACGGTCCTTACCTCACTTATCCATTAGAATGGCAACCAGCTCCTGAAATCAATGTTATAGTGCTTCTTCCAGAGTGTCAACTCGTCCTAAACGCCGTACCTCGCCAGCCTTCCCGCCAAATCCGGGGAAATCTCCACCCGTACATAGGTCCCTTCCGGGCGGTGGTCGATTGCTATTACCCGGCCGTGCTCGTGGCAGAAAGCCAAGAGATCGCCGCGATCGTAAGGCAGCAGCAGTTCCATCCGACCGCGCATCTTCTCGACTGTATTCTCGATCAGGTCGATCAGGTAGGCGACGCCCTCGCCCGTAAGCGCCGACATGTAGCACGAATCCGGCGTGGTCGCCACGAGCCGTCTCAGCTGGTACTGGTTGCGAATCGTGTCCGACTTGTTGAAAACCGTGACTATCGGCTTTTCGCGAGCGTCGAGCTGGGCCAGCACCTCCATCACCGACTCGCGCTGGCGCTCGAAAAACGGATGCCCGGCATCCACGACATGGATCAGGAAATCCGCCTCCGTGACCTCCTCCAGCGTGGCACGGAACGCGGCAATCAGGTGATGGGGAAGCCTTTGAAGGAAGCCGACTGTGTCGGATAGAAGAATCGCGGCGCCGCCATCGAACTCGACCTTTCGCGTGGTCGGGTCCAGCGTGGCAAAGAGCATCTCGTCGGTGTACACGTCGGACTTGGCGAGGAGGTTCAACAGTGTGGACTTGCCCGCGCTGGTATAGCCGACCAGTGCGGCTGCGGGAACTCGCAGCTTCCTCCTTGCCTTGTTCTGGACGCCCCGGTGCTTTATGACCTCCTCCATCTCATCTTCCAGCACCGATATGCGCCGCCGGAGCCGTCTGCGGTCGGTCTCGAGCTTCGTTTCTCCCGGTCCGCGGGTGGCTATCCCAGCGGATGCGCCTCCCATCCCCGACATGGCGACTCCCTTCCCGGCCAGCCTGGGAAGCAGGTACTTTAGCTGCGCGAGTTCAACCTGGATTTTTCCCTCGCTGCTGTGGGCGCGCTGGGCAAAAATGTCGAGGATCAACTGCGTGCGGTCCACTACCCGCACCGTGGCTGCCTTCTCGATGTTGCGCTGCTGATTTCTGGAGAGGTCTTCGCCGACTATCACCACGTTCGCGCCGGAGTCCTGCACCCGCAGGTAGACCTCCTCCGCATTGCCCGATCCGATCAGGAAGCGCGGGTCGGGGTTGCAGCGGTGAAGGTGCATCTCGTCGACGATCTCGACGCCCGCGCTCTGTGCGAGAAGAAGAAGCTCTTGGGTATTGGATTCGGCCTCCAGGTCATCGCGCGGATCGATTACGACCAGCACCGGCCGTCTCCGCGGCATCCGCATCGTAGAGACGCGTTTTCTCTCTACCGTTCATAGGACGAGGCCGCACGCCGCCAGTACCACATGCTGCTGCTGGCTGCAATCGCGCTGCTCGTGGTCCCCACAATCTTCTCGGCGGTCGTTAGGACAGCTTTTTCTCATAAACGTTTTGTGGTGTCTCCTCGTACCCGAATGGCGCCCTCGGGTTAGTTCCACCTGACCTTTATGTTGCCCTTGATCCTGCGGACCGCCTCGGCCAGCCGCTCGCCATCTCTGTCTCCCGAAACCGTCAGCGACATCCTGATGTAGCCCTCGCCATATTCGCCG
This sequence comes from uncultured bacterium, assembly GCA_963823885.1. Classification (GTDB taxonomy): domain Bacteria; phylum Armatimonadota; class UBA5829; order UBA5829; family UBA5829; genus CAWGNL01. The sequence goes on along the minus strand of CAWGNL010000057.1, from coordinate 10,580 downwards.
TAGCCGTTGCCCGGAATCACCAGCACGCCGGCATCCTGAAGCAAGAGCTTCGCGAACTCGGCCGAGGAGTAACCCGGCGGCACCCTGGTCCAAACATAAAGCGAAGCCACCGGCTTTCTCACTTTCCAGCCGATTGCGTTAAGGCCATCGACCAGGATATCTCGCCTCCTGGCGTAGAGGTCCAGAGTCGCCTTGTTCGAGACCCGCTCCAGGGAGTAGGCGGCCGCGATATCTATCGCCGGAAACTGCCGCGAGTCCAGATTGGACTTGAGCTTGTTGAGCGCGCCCACGAGGTCCGCGTTGCCCACCGCGAAGCCGATGCGCCAGCCCGTCATATTATACGTCTTCGAGAGAGAATGCATCTCGATCGCGACGTCTTTTGCCCCCTCGGCCTGCAGGAAGCTCGGGGCCTGATAGCCATCGTAAACGACTTCCGAGTAGGCCAGGTCGCTGCAAACCGCTATGTCGTATTCCTTGGCGAACCGGACGACGTCATTGTAGAAATCCAGACCCGCCACGGCCCCCGTAGGATTGTTCGGGTAGTTCAAGAACATCAGCTTGGCGGCCCTGGCCTTGTCGGTGGGAATGGCCGACAGATCCGGCAGAAACGCATTCTCCTCCAGCAGCGGCATCGGCTGCGCCTCGCCTCCCGCCATCAGCGTGTTGATCTTGTAGACCGCGTAGCCCGGGTCCGGAACCAGGCTCACATCGCCGGGATCGATCATCGCCCAGCACAGATGCGCCAGGCCCTCCTTGGAGCCGACCAGAAGCATGGCCTCGCTCTTTTTGGGGTCGATCTCTACGTCAAATCGCTTGCGATACCACCTCGACACCGACTCGAGGAATACCGGCCAGCCTGCCTCGGACTCATCATAACGATGTGTCTCCGGATTATTCGCCGCCTCGCATAGTTTGTCGACAACCGCCCGCGGCGTCGGCTGGTCGGGATCTCCTATCCCTAAGTCGACCAGGTCGCGTCCTTCGGCGATCGCCTTTGACTTGAGCCGCGCTATTTCCCCAAATAGATATGGGGGAATCTTGTCCAGTCTCTTGGCTCTCTCCAAGTTGTTCCTCCACGAGAGTTGTCAGCAGCGGGTTGACAGTTGAGCCTGCTATGCGGCGGGAACGACAAATCGAGACAACCGTTGGAATGGAATCCTTCGAGTTCCCGCTGCATGCACGGCACCTTCCGCCGCGTGAGAGGGATCGTCCGCCTCCGCGCAGCGGAAGCGCCACGCGTGCAGCGGGAACTCGAAGGCGCCGAGTTGAATCAGGCGCTCTATTCGTCGTTCCCGCCGCATATGTGGGTTGAACCGTCAACTTTCGCCGGAAGTCCACTTCTTGAACTCGGGCGCGCCGACTTTGCCCTCAAAGACTTCTTCCGCCGACCCGGTCATGAAGACCTTGTTGTCACCGAGCCACTCGACGAAAAGGTCCCCCCCGGCCAAGTGAACCGTAACCTTGCGGGTAACCTTCTCGTTGAGAATAGAAGCAACGGCCGCTGCGCAGGCGCCGGTGCCGCAGGCCAGCGTTTCGCCCGCGCCCCGCTCCCAGACCCGCATTTTGATCTCCTGGTGCGAGAGCACTTCGACAAACTCCACGTTTGTGCGATGCGGGAAGCTGGGGTGATGCTCCACCTCCGGCCCTATCTTTTCCACGGCGAAGTTATCGACGTTGTCCACGAAGATCACGCAGTGAGGATTGCCCATCGACACACACGTAACATCATACTTCTTGCCGGACACTTTGAGCGGCTCGGCCACGACCTTCGCGCTCTCCGGCCCCCGCATGGGGATATCCGAGCGCGCCAGCCTGGGTTCGCCCATGTCCACTCGCACCGTCCGCACCCTGCCCCCGGCGGCATTGAGCTTGAGCGGTTTGACACCGCCGCCGGTCTCGACCGTCATCAGCACGTCCGGATGCATCTTGCGCTCGAAAATGTACCTGGCGAAGCAGCGGATGCCGTTGCCGCACATTTCCGCCTCGGAGCCGTCCGGGTTGAACATTCGCATGCGGAAGTTTGCCGCGCGCGAGGGCAGCACCAAAATGATGCCATCCGCGCCTATGCCGAACTTCCGGTCGCACGCGTGCCGGGCCACCACGGGGAGATATTCTTCGGCTATGGCATCCTTGGTGCAGTCTATAATCACGAAGTCATTGCCCGCGCCTTGCATCTTAACGAACTTCACCGGGACCTACTCCTCGGGCTTGGGCTCCTCGGTCTGGCTCTCCGGCTGGCTCTCGGCCGCGGCGGGCTGCGGCCTCTCTTCCCTTTGCAGCAGACCCATCACGGGCCTCGCCGGGACGACCGAAGCAATCGCGTGCTTGTAGACTATTTGCGGCGGCTTTCCGGGGCTCTCCAAAACAACCGTGAAGGAGTCGAAACCTCGAACGATTCCCTTGAGTTGGACTCCGCTTATGAGGTAGACGGTCACGAGGATATTATCTTTCCTGACCTGGTCGAGAAAATTGTCTTGCAGGTTAACTAGATTCTTGCTCATTTATAAGCTCCTTTAGAGTCTCTGACACCTCGCTTGGTGTTTGTCCATCCGCGCTAAGCCACGTGATTCTGTTGTCGGCGCGAAACCACGTATACTGGCGTTTGGCAAACCGCCGGGTGTTCTTTTTTAGCAGCGCTATCGCGTCGTCCTTTTCGATCTCGCCGCGCAGATAGCTGTCTACTTCTTTGTATCCCAATCCTTGCGTCGAGGGCATATCCGATCTCACGCCGGCTTCCGTCAGCCGCCGGACCTCCTCGATCAGCCCCGCCTTTATCATCTCATCGACCCGCCGTTCTATGCGCGAGTAGAGCGTCTCTCGATTCATTGCAAGACCGAAGAAACGCGCATTCGGATAGCGCGGCGCGCGCGCCGAGTCCGCCTCGAAAACCGCCGAGAGCGGCCGGCCCGAGAGATGATATATCTCCAACGCTCTTATTACCCGTTTTAGATTGTTTGGATGAATGAAATTTGCGCTGGCCGGGTCGACTTCCGCCAATCTTGCATGCACGCTCGCGCTGCCCTGCTCGCGCGCCTGCCGCCAAAGCTCTTCGCGAAAGGCCGCGCTGCCGGCGGGCATTGATTCGTCCAGCCCATCCACGGCTGCCCTCACATACAGCCCGCTGCCCCCGACTACAATCGCCGGAGGATTCCGCCCGAGAACCAAATCGATGGCCTCGTGAGCAAGGCGCATAAAGTCGCCGACGCTAAACGGCTTCGCCGGATCCGCCACATCGATCAGATGAAATATGGCCCGCTCGCGCTCTTCCGCGGTGGGCTTTGCGGCGCCGATGTCCATCCCCCGGTAGACAGCCATGGAGTCCGCCGAAATAATTTCCCCGCGAATGCGCTCGACAAGCTCGACGGCCGCCGCGGTTTTACCGACTGCGGTGGGACCCACGATAACAATGACTTCGCCGGCCGTTGCTTCTAACAACCTCCATCAACAACAATCGTATGAGTATAACATACGGCGGCGCTTCAGGCAAGATGGTTAAAGGCGTCGGAAGTCGAAAGTCGGGAATCCCCGGCGCAGCGAGTACCACCCCGCATAGGGGAGGGCGGCCCTTCCCCAACCTTTAACCTTGAACATTTCAACCTCGTTTCGCTCCGTCGCCTTCTTCCAGAAGAGCCGTGAACTCCTTGATGTTGGATGCCTTCAACTGCGCCTCCGAACGATCGACCGCGCCGCTTTTCACTAATCCCGCCAGGTATTGATCGAGCGTCACCATGCCCTGTTTCGCTCCGGTCTGGACCATCGAGCCGATCTGGAAGGTCTTGGCCTCCCTGATGAGGTTTCGAATCGCGGGCACGGCGACAAGTGTCTCGAAGGCAGCCACGCGGCCCTGGCCGCCCTTGCGCCGAAGCAGGGTCTGGGAGATCACGCCCACGAGGTTCACAGCAAGCTGCATCCTCACTTGCTGCTGCTGATACATCGGAAAGACGTCGATCACACGGTCGATGGTCTGAACGGCATCCGGAGTGTGCAAAGTCCCGAACACGAGGTGACCGGTCTCGGCCGCGGTGATCGCGAGATGGATCGTCTCCAGGTCTCTCATCTCTCCGACCAGGATAACATCCGGGTCCTGGCGCAAAACGTACTTGAGCGCATTATTAAACGAGAGCGTATCCGTATCGAGCTCGCGCTGGTTGATCAGCGCCATTATGTCTTCGTGAATGAACTCCACAGGGTCTTCGACAGTCACTATGTGGGTGGCTTGGTGCCTGTTTATGTAGTCGATCATCGCGGCCTGCGTGGTGGACTTGCCCGAGCCTGCCGGACCGGTCACCAGCACGAGTCCCCTGGGCCTTTCGGCGAAATACCTGCAGACCGGCGGCAGACCGAGTTCCTCCATGGTGTTGATCTTCAAGGGGATCACTCTGAAGACCATCCCCACCAAGCCCCGCTGCACGAAGAAGTTGCACCGGAAACGAGCCAGCCCTTCGATGGCGTAGGCCATGTCCAGCTCGAGATCCTTATCGAAGCGTTCTCTCTGCCAATCGTTCATCATGCCGTGAGCCAGATCCCGGACATCATTCTCGGAAACAGCGTCCAGTTCCTCCACCGGCAGAAGCTCGCCATAGATCCTTATCATGGGCCGAACACCGGACTTCACGTGCAGGTCCGAGCCGTCGCGCTGCACCGTCATGGTCAAAAGCTGATCTATGGTCAGGTTGCTCATCTGACGGCGCCTCCCAACAGGCGCGAAGCGAGCGCCTCGAAGTCCCTCGGGCTCGCGGATTTGAGAACCGCGTCCTCGTAGCTGATGTAGCGCTTTTTGAGCAGGCCGATAAGATACTGGTCCAGCGAAACCATTCCGTGCTCTCCGCCTGCCTGGATGTCCGAATAAAGCTGGTGCGTCTTACCCTCCCGGATGAGGGTCCGAATGGCGGGAGTCCCCACCATGACCTCGAATGCCGCCACTCGACCCTCGATATCGCGCCTCTGCAACAGAGTCTGAGAGACTATCGCCTGAATGGTAACCGAAAGCTGCATCCTGATCTGGTTCTGCTGCTCGGGAGGAAACACGTCGATGATCCGGTCGATGGTCTGAGGGGCGTCCGTGGTGTGCAGAGTAGCAAAGACCAGGTGACCCGTTTCCGCGGCGGTGATCGCAAGAGATATGGTTTCGAGGTCTCTCATCTCACCGACAAGGATCACATCCGGGTTCTGCCGCATAACGTGCTTGAGGGCCGCCGCGAATGTGTGGGTGTCGAGCTCGACCTCCCTCTGGTTGATCTCGCACAAGTTGTCCGTGTGAACGAACTCGATCGGGTCTTCGATGGTCATTATGTGGCATCGGCGGTTTCTGTTTATGTGGTCGACCATCGCCGCCAGGCTGGTGGACTTGCCCGAACCGGTCGGCCCGGTCACCAGCACCAAACCTCTGGGCCGCATGCATATATCTTTGGTGATGGCGGGCAGCATCAGATCGTCGATGGTCTTGATCTTAACCGGAATGGCGCGCAGCACCGCTCCCATCACACCGCGCTGCCGGAAGCAGTTCACGCGAAAACGGGACAGCCCCGGAATCTCGTGCGAAAGGTCGAGTTCCATAAAGTCTTGGAAGCGCTTGCGCCTCTCCTCGCTCAAGATCGGGTACAGAAAATCCTCGGTCGCCTGAATCGGCGCATACTGGGTGCGAACGAGCTTTCCGTGAATGCGAAATACCGGCGGTTCGCCCACCCGCAAGTGCAGGTCGGAGCCTTCCCGTTCGACCAGCTCCCTGAGAAGCTCATCTATGTGCACGAGTACAGACCTCCGTTTGAAAACAGTCGAAAGTCGAAAGTGGGATCCCGCTTCGGGGGTGGTATCCTTTGCCGGCGCCTCTCGTCTGGGCCGCCACTTTAGACCTTCTACTTCCACGCATGCGCCCTGCGTGCAGCGGGAACTCGAAGGAGCCGAGTTGAAACAGACTCTCCATTTGTCGTTCCCCGCCGCATAGGCGAGTCGTTCCACCGCGTAGGAAATCTCCCTTCCCCGACTTTCGACTTTCGACTTTTGGCTTCCCTTCGCTACGCCCGCCTTATCATCTGCTTTAGTTCGGTAAGGTTTCCGGCATTTGCCTGGGCCTCTTCCTCGGAGATTGCCCCAGCCTTGCAGTATCTGACCAAACACTGGTTCATGGTCTGCATTCCCCAGAATCCGCCTTCGGCGATGGCCTGATAGATCTGCCCGGACCTGCCTTCCTCCAGGAGTTTTGCGATGGTCGGGTTGGAAATCATCACCTCGACCGACGCTATTCTGCCCACGCGGTCGATCCTGGGAATCAGTTTTTGCGATACTACACCCCTCATCGAGACCCCGAGCCTCATGCACACCTGGGGTTTGTCGTGCGGAGGAACATGTTCACTGATTCGGTCCAGGGTTTCCGCCGCGCTGCACGTATGAACGGTCGAGAAGACCAGGTGGCCGGTCTCCGCGGCCGCGAGCGCGACGTTCATCGTCTCCACATCCCTCATCTCACCAATCAGAATGACATCCGGGCTCTGGCGAACCACGTACTTCAAGGCGTCGGTAAACGAGTCCGTGTCGATGCCGATTTCGCGCTGGTTGATGATCGCTTTCTTGTCCGGGTGCACGATTCGATTGGGTCTTCAACAGTGATGATGTTGCACCGGCGCTCGGAGTTTATCAAATCGATCATGGCGGCAAGAGTAGTCGATTTGCCGCATCCGGTTGGGCCGGTCACCAGTATGAGTCCCTGACGCTGCCGGGCGAGATCGGCGATAACGGGCGGCATTCCAAGTGCTTCGAGAGAATAGACTTCCAGGGGAATGACGCGCAGCACCAGGCCGAGAGAGCCGCGCTGCTGGTAAACGTTCGCCCTGAACCTCGCCACACCGTCGATCTGTGAACGCGAGGTCCAGCTCGTGTCTTCGCTCGAATCGGCCGATTTGCTCGTGAGTCATTATGCTGTACGCCAGCGACTCCAAGTCATCCCTCGTGAGTTCGGGTTGCCCATCTCCATCCAGCGTGTTGATCTTGCCATTCAGGCGCATCATCGGCGGCGCGCCGACCTTCAAGAATATGTCGGACGCCTTCAGCTCCGCTGCTTTCGCAGCGAATTCCTTTAGTTCCATCCTGTATTACCTCTGTCTGGAGCAAATCAGTGCTGAGTAACGAGTAACGAGTAACGAGTAACGAGAAGGGACTCCGCATCGCGCACTCGTTCCTCGTTACCCAGTCCTCGTCACTCTATTCCGAGCAATTGACGGCGACCCCGTCGCAGTCACATTAGAAAGAAACCCACGCCCCGTTGTTGCCCCCGGTGTTTCGGGATTTGAGTGAAGCGAACGCGGAACGGAAATCCCGAAACAGGGGGCGTTTCTTAGGAGCGCCCGACCGTGGGACAGGCACACGGTAATTTCCTAAAGACCCCCCCGGCAGGCTATGCTTCGCGGGCGACTGCCCGAAGCCGCCGGGCACTGGGAGGTTTCTTAGGAGACGGAAGTTACATCTCCCGTGTCGGAGACTCGTTACTCGTTACTCGTTTTCTCGCCAAATATGCGGCAGCCGCGTGTGCAGGGATGTTTAGCGCCGCGACTCCAGAGACGGTCATGGCCCTCGGGTAATGGCGGCGTTGCCTGTTCCTGGTTCGTTCGTATCCGGACCTGGCCGCTGATGCTCGTTCGTTCTTCACGAACACGGTCGGGTTGACGATGAGGTCCTTGACGGCGACGTCCTCGGCCTCGCCCAGCCCTGCGCGATACTGGCCCAACGGAAAAGTGAACACCGGACAACCGAGGTGTTTTAGACGGGCGGCAGCCGTTTGGGGCGGCAAATCGGGGGGGCGTACGCCCGTTGGGCGCGTCGCTTAACAACACCACGCCTAAGAGCCGCTTGCCCGCCTCGCGGCGCAACACCGTCCTTCAAGGCCGCTCCGATGGCGGCCTGCTGTCCTTTAGCTCGGCCGGATCGAACTGCCCGAGAAGAGCAATACGGCGGGGCTGGCGCTGCCGCACCACTGGTTCGGTTCGTATCTGCTCGATTTTATCGGCGGCTAGTTTAATTGCCCTGGCCAAGTTGTGATTTCAGGTACGCGAAGAGGAATCGATGCAGGAGCTGCCGCGGCCAAAGGAAGGGCGCAAAGCGTATCTTATCCTTGCCTGTGCATGGTGCTTTTCATAGTGGATTAATGAAACTTGCTGAGGAACGTCTTTCAGAGCATATTAAGCAGGAGACAATAAAAGATAGCTCTATATGGTTTTGTGATGAATGTTCCCGGGAAGTTTGTTCAGGATGGGAGCAGAAATTAAAACCAATTTAATCAAACGGTGACTAGTCCTGTTCGTTGGGAACAAAGTGTGCGGAGTATGGTTCAGGTTTATGTATTCATAGTACTATAGTGACGGGATGAGCAGAGCCTTGCACGGCGACCCGAACACGGCGAAGAAGGACAACATCATCCGGCAGGCCATCGAAGTGGATGGCTATACGGTCATTGTGGTCCAGTCCCGAGACCTGAACGACCCCGAGGCGGTTCGGCAGCATTTGCGGAACATTGCTCGGGCAATCGGACGGGATGATTTGATGGACTAAAGAGCTTGGAGGCCGTGTTCTCGCGCTGAATTATGCACTGTCTGACGGTTGGACTTGTCGAGGAATTGCAGAATCTTCTGCCCGATCAGAAGCGGATCGGCCTGATCGTGGCGGGGCTGCGCAGCGCCACCCTCTCTGGGATCATGGAGTATGGCTGTCTTCGTTGGGCAAACAGGGAGCATGTGCCACCGCTGCCGCCTGCTGTTGCGGAATCGTCGCTCGGTCTGGCTATACAGGAGGTGAGATCGGAACTTGGGTTGCGATCCGCCGGGCCGCCGAAAAGTCCGATGCGTCGGCTTGACGAACAGCCTGTTGAGTTCCATGTCGTCGAGTGCGAGGAGGACTTGGAGCAAGATGAATTGGATTTGTTTCTCCTCCGTTTTGAGCGGTCGGCCAAAAGCTCCGGCTTCTCGGCCCAGGCTGCGGCCCGTCTGCACGCAGCCTTGCACGCGATGACTGAAAACGCCGTCATTCACGCGAGCGCGCCGATTGGCGCGTTGGTAGGCTACCGGATTGTAGAGGACACGGCCCAGTTCTGCGTGAGCGACGTAGGAATCGGCGTCTTGGCGAGCCTTCGCACGTGCGCTGACTACGCCAGCCTCGCCCTCCACAATGAAGCGATCAAGATGGCCTTGCGCGATGGAACATCGAGATTTGGGCGCGGGCAGGGAGGTTTCGGGTTCCGGCAGGTATTCAAGGCCCTGGCCGAACAGTGGGGCAATCTCCGCTTTCGGAGCGGCGAAGGCTGCATCACTATGGACGGGACCGGCCTGGATTACGACACCGGCGTAGAGTCTTACCCACCTCCAATGCCTGGGTTCCAGGTCTCCGTCTGCTGCCGAGCTTCCGAGACCGCGCCCATTAGACCCCTCGTGTAGGTGGGCCTGCGGAAAAATCGGAACGCGGACTTGACAGGGAGAACAGGAATACCGATAATCCTCATTAGAATCTACTGAGATATGTGAGGGTCGTAATGCTGATCGCGTTGAAGAAGCTGCTTGGCGCTCGACTACTGGGCCGGTTGCAAGGCAAACGGGACTATGCCAAGGTCTGTGAAGAACTGGCGGCCGCGCCGACGGGAGAGACTGTCCTGCTCGACTTCGGTGGGGTGACGTTGCTTTCCGGTTCTTGGGCGAATGCCATGCTGGTCCCACTGTATCGCCGGGCAACCGAAGATCAAGTAGACCTCTTTCCAGTCTTGGTCAACATCGCGCCTGCCTGCCTCGACGACCTCCTGCTCGTGGCTGAATGGAACCACCAGTGCTATCTGCACGCAGAATCCATCAACGGGGAACCAACCAAGGCCGTACTCCTCGGTGCATTGGACCCCGGACAAGAATCAACCTTGAAAGCTGTGCTGGCGCACGGCGAGGTCACTGGGGCCGAACTTGAGCGCCTTTGTCCGCCCGGCTCCCCCAAGGCTACCGCATGGAATAACAGACTGAAAGACCTGTACGTCAAGCGATTGCTGCGGCGACGCAAGCAGGGGCGGGAAATGTTCTACAGTCCCATCGTCAAGGAGATGGCCTTCAATGGGTGACAACGTTCTGGAAGGCCAAGTGAAGAGTTCTCGAAAGCGACGAGACCTAGCGATGGCGGACATGGAGTCACCATCGCTACTCAATCGGCCAGAAGTTATTCGCCGCCTTTTTACCGTGAAGCCGGTGGACGGTGTAACGCTTGAAACGGGCGAGACGCTTCTCGCCATCCGCACGGACGGCGATCTCGACATCGGTGTAGCCCGTGACTACCGTCGAATTGCCGCCATCGACGGCGAAGGCGCGCAGGTGCTTGGCCAGGCGCTGGCCGAGACCAATGGAATAGCGACGTTGATCGTCCGAGAGGTCTCGGATGTTTCGGGATTCGGAAAAGCAGAGATCACCCAAGACTAACGGTAGCCATGCTCGCTCCTGCCCAACTTCGGAAGGCGCTCCGACCACAGGGTACTGTGGCGGGAACATGTCGCCAATGTTGCTTCTTCTCCGTGTGTGGTGGGAGCGAGTCGGAGTTACGGTCTATTGGACTGTTTTGAAATCTGC
>CAWGNL010000056.1:0-19064 GCA_963823885.1 uncultured bacterium | reverse complement strand
GAAGCCATCTCGAAGATTACAGATCGAGGGCGTGCCGGAGGGTGTTTCCGGGACCTATGGGATGTTCGGCGGGCGCAGGACCAAGGAACGTGAGGATATGCACTACGCCGCCACGATAGACGACCTCATTACCCCGGGCAAGTAAGGAGTGCATCGCGTTTACAAGCGCCCGGTCGAGCCGCAAAAACCTCAACCTGCCGTCGAGCCGCCCGCGCAAGTCCCGCCCGGCGCCTGTGGCAGTCCGCGCGCCTCGCCTCAAGATAGCCAACATCAACATCTCCACCACCGACACCGAAGCGGCGGTAAGCGTAACGCTGGCTCGCGAGGGCCGGCGGTCCCAGCGCCAGGCAAGCGGATACGTGGTGGGCGGAAGGAACGTATTAAGGCTCGTCGCGGAGGCCACCGCGGCCTCGGCGAGCAAGTACTTGGCGCCGGGTCACGGCATCGCGGTCGATGCGGTGAGCCTGCACGACCTGGGAGAGCAGGACCAACTGGTGACCGTGGTGGCCACGTTCATCAGCCCCAAGTGGAGCACGCGCCACGCCGGAAGCGCCGTCGTTAAGCGCGGAGACCGCTACCGCGCCGCGGCCGCGGCGCTGCTTTCATCCGTAAACAGGCTCCTGGAGTCCGCGCCGCAATCCGCCGAGGAAGAGGACGAAGGGGAATAGGGGAAAGCGGAAAGTGGAAAGCCCGGAGCCGCCGCTGCCCCGTGGGGTCGACTTTCGACTTTCAACTCCCCTCACACGAATTTGATCTCCCAGTCGTAGGGAATCTTGTCGCTGTCGAAAGGCTCGCGGTATTCGTCGGGGTCCTTGGGATCGTAGGGCCTGGTGGGGAAGTTCACCAGCAGGGAGTGTTCGACCCCGGGCATGTTTTGTAGCCGTGCATGGTCCCCGCGGGGATTTTGAGCATTGCCGGATTGTTGTCTCCCAGGAAGAATTCGTTGACCTCGCCTTCGGTGCGGGAGCCTTCGCGGCAGTCATAGACCACGGCCTTGATCATCCCCTTCACGCATACCCAAAAATCGTTTTGCTTCTTGTGAAAATGCCATGCCCGGATCACGCCGGGGTAGTTGAGCGATATGTATGCCTGCCCGAAGTGCTCGAAGATTTCGTCGTCTTCTCGCAGCATCTCCATCAGATACCCGCGCTCGTCCGCGTGGCGCTTGAGTTGTTTGACTATCACCCCTTCTATCATTTAAGTTACGCTCACCTCAGAGTTGTCTCCGAGCATCATTCTGTATGCCCGGGGTTTCTTGCCGTCCCTGTTGATTTTGACGTTCTTGCCGATCAGGCTGTCCTCCAGCCTGCTGCCCAGTTCGCTGATCTTCCGAGTCCTCCAGCACGATGCTGTGCTCGACCTCGCTCCCGAGGATGCGCACCCCATCATTGATTGATGAATACGGCCCGATGAAGCTGTTTTCGATCACACAGCCCTCGCCGATCACCGCACGGCCCGCGCAGGCAACTGTTGATCACCTTGCTGCCCTTGCCGATCGAGAGGCGCCCCGCGAGTTCGGAGTGCTCGTCGACCTCCCCTTTGATGCTCGTCTGAATGCCATCGAGAATCAGCCGGTTGGCCTCGAGCATGTCTTCGAGCTTGCCGGTGTCTTTCCACCAGCCGGTGATGATGTGGCTGTGGACCTGGTATGGTGATCGACCAGGTACTGGATCGCGTCGGTAATCTCCAGCTCGCCTCGGGCGGAGGGTTTGATGGCATCGACAGCCTCGAAAATGTTGGAATCGAACATATAGACCCCGACCACGCCAGGTCCGACGGAGGGTCCTTGGGCTTTTCGATCAGCCGGACCACTCGCCCGCCTTTAAGCTCGGCAACCCCGAACTCCCGCGGGTTCGGCACGTGAGCGAGCAGAATCTGCGCGTTCGCGCCCGACTTGTGATAATGACTGACGAACGCCTTGATGCCGTCCTTTATGAGGTTATCACCCAGGTCCATAACGAACGGCTCGCCCGCCATGTAATCCCTGGCGATCTTCACGGCGTGGGCCAGTCCCAGCGGGGCCTCTTGCTGGATGTAACTGATTTCGACTCCCCAGCGAGAGCCGTCTCCCACCGCCGCGCGCACCTCGAGGTGAGTGTCTCCGACGATGATGCCGATGTCGGTGATTCCCGCGGCCTTGATAGCTTCGATGGCATAGAAGATGATCGGCTTGTTCGCAACCGGAACAAGCTGTTTTGCGGCGGTATGAGTGATGGGCCGGAGGCGCGTCCCCTTTCCACCAGCAAGGATAAGTGCCTTAGTCGTCCCCGAATTAGAAGTTAGAAGTAAGAGGTTAGAGGTTAGAACCTCAACCTGCACGATTGTCGCCATTATGATAGCATTGATTTAGCCGGGCGTCCATTGCTTATTTTCGGGTGGGCAGCTTTTACAATAGATGCTTCTTCGGGATATAATGCATGTGGAAATGGGACTTATAGGAGATTGGCCACGATGACCCGAACAAGACAAAGATTCCTGGTAGACTCAAGAGGGCGAAGAGTAAGCGTATCCTGCATATTGAGCGGTCCGCTGCTATGCTGCGCGACATCGAAGAACTCGAGTCGATCAAAGCATACGACCAGGCCAAAGCGTCGGCGGACAGCACGGTGCCGTTTGAGCAGGCCGTTAGGGAAATCGAGGCTGCATCTGTTCGGGCAGACTGATGCCCGGGGCGGCGCGAAGACGTTTCGGGAAAGGGGTTTCCCGAAACAACCCAAGAATAACCTCGGAGAGTTTCGGGATTTCCGGAGCGAATACGACATTTGTGCCGCACATAGACAATCGTTCGCTGCCTCAAATCCCGAAACACCGGGGGTGGCGGCCGGTCCCTAACCGTCAACCAACAACTGTTTTCGAAGGGGATTTGCGGCTATGGATTTTTTCGACTTGATCAGTAAGCGTTACAGTGTCCGGGCATACAAGCCGGACCCCGTGGAGGATGAGAATCTCGGTAAGGTGCTGGAGGCCGCTCGCCTGGCGCCCACCGCCTGCAACAAGCAGCCGATGCAGTTCGTGGTTATGCCGACCCAGGGCAAACGCGACGAGCTCAAACGCGTTTACAAGGCCGATTGGTTTGCGGATGCGCCGCTGGTGATCTGCGGGTGCGCGAAACCCGACGAAGCCTGGACCCGCTGGGACGGCAAGAACTACGCCGAAGTGGATCTCACCATCGCCATGGACCACCTGATCCTTGCGGCCGCGGATTTGGGCCTGGGCACGTGCTGGATAGGGGCGTTCAACGTGGAGGCAGCGCGCGAGGTCTTCGGTCTGTCGGAAGGCGAGGTACCTGTGCTGCTGACTCCTCTTGGCTACGCCGTGGACCGACCCCGAGAGGAAAAGCAGCGAAAGGCGATTTCCGAGCTGGTGCGGCTTAGGGAGTAGGGGCTAGGGAAGGGACATGGTCCGCAGCCTGGTGCTCACCCGATCGACACATGCAGTTTTTTGCCTAGGCCCCTTGCGACTTTGTTAAGCAGACCGATAGACGTGTTCTGCCGCCCGCGTTCTATGCGGCTGATATTGCTCTGCCGTGTGCCGATCTTTGCAGCTAGCTCTTGCTGAGTCATGCCGCTTTCCAACCGGGCTCTTATAAGTTGACGCGCAATTTCATACTCAGGGGCCAGTTCTTCATACGCCGCGGCACACTCAGGGTCTTGAAGCAACTGCTGCTCCACTTCGCTCCAGGGAACACTGGCGGGTCTACTCATTTCTTCATCCTCCGCATCCGAATTATATCATATCGGATATACTTGTCAACCAGGCAATCGCCCAGTGAGAGATCAGGGATAATGAATACCCAGCGCATGGCTGTCACTTGCGAACGAATGTGAGGAATCTCAAAGCTCGGATGAGTCTCACGCACCGGAACAAGAATCCAAGCGCGGGGTTGAGATTCCTCGCTAACCGCTCCTAAGAAACTCTCTTCGGAGGAGCGCGGAAGCTGCTTAATGCAGAGGGCACTAGTGTCTACTTGCATAAATAGCTAATAGTATTCTTGCCGGTGTATCGGGAATCTTGTTCCCGATACGCACTTAGTTTCGGGAACAAGATTCCCGAAACACCCGTTACAGCATCCGGTGTTTCGGGAATCTTGTTCCCGAAACTGGGGAGTTGGGGAGTTTCTTAGGAGCAAGTGACGGCGACGCTGTCGCAGTCACATTGGAAAGAAACCCACCCCCGGTGTTTCGGGAATCTTGTTCCCGAAACTGGGGAGTTGGGGAGTTTCTTAGGAGCAAGTGACGGCGACGCTGTCGCAGTCACATTGGAAAGAAACCCACCCCCGGTGTTTCGGGAATCTTGTTCCCGAAACTGGGGAGTTGGGGAGTTTCTTAGGAGCAAGTGACGGCGACGCTGTCGCAGTCACATTGGAAAGAAACCGACCCCCGGTGTTTCGGGAATCTTGTTCCCGAAACTGGGGAGTTTCTTAGGAGCGAGTGACGGCGACGCTGTCGCAGTCACATTGGAAAGAAACCGACCCCCGGTGTTTCGGGAATCTTGTTCCCGAAACTGGGGAGTTGGGGAGTTTCTTAGGAGCAAGTGACGGCGACGCTGTCGCAGTCACATTGGAAAGAAACCCACCCCCGGTGTTTCGGGAATCTTGTTCCCGAAACTGGGGAGTTGGGGAGTTTCTTAGGAGCAAGTGACGGCGACGCTGTCGCAGTCACATTGGAAAGAAACCGACCCCCGGTGTTTCGGGAATCTTGTTCCCGAAACTGGGGAGTTTCTTAGGAGCGAAGTCGAAGGATCTGCTTTCACATTACGGCATAGATCCATGCGGGAGCTAAAAGCAGATTCTTCGTTCCTCCTAAGAAACCTTCCATGCCGCCGGCTTCGGGGCAGTCGCCCGCGAAGCATAGCCTGCCGGGGTGAGTTTCTTTATAACGTGACTCCGCAGCGCGGGGTCCGACGCTCGGAATGACATGTGCGGTGACATGTACCTCGCGATCCGTGAGCTGTTACGCCGTCCAGGGGTGCGCAATCCGCCATCTGCCATCGAGCTATCAGACCATCAGACGAAACTAGATCCTCTCCAGAGGCCTGATCCCCAGCGTATCCAGGCAGTTGGCCATGGTCCGGCGGAATGTGTCCACCAGGGCGAGGCGGTAGTTACGCAAGGTCGGGTCGGCTATTTTGATGAACGGCACCTGCTGCTGGGCCTCCGGGTCGGGGGTCTCGTAGAACTCGGTGAACACGGTCGCAAGCTCGAATGCGTAGTGAGCGAGCGGGGCCGGGGACAGCTCGCGGCCGGCCTTTCTCACGACGGATGGGAACTCGGCTATCTTCTTCGTGAGGTTTTCCTCCGGCTCGGTCACGCGCTCCGGCGCCGTAAGGGAACTGAAGTCCAGCGCTCCCGCCTTCTTGAGGATGCTGCACGCCCTGGCGTGGGCGTATTCGCAGTAAATGCCGGTGTCGCCGGTGGTGCGCAGGGCCTCGTCGAAGTCGAACGTGATCATTTTCCCGGTCGAAAACCGCGGACATGAAATACCTGATCCCCGCGCTTGCAAGGACCCCTGCGTTGCCCTCGGCCGATACTTTCTCCGAAAGGCGTTTGACCATCTCGTTTATCAGGTCGTCGCCCTTGACCCCCAGGCCTTTCCTTCCGGACATCGCCTGAGTCCCCGGCTCTTCGGCGTTGACGTCCACTCCCACTCGGCCGCGGCGGCATTGGAAAGCACCACGACCTCGTAGTCCAGGTGAACGGAGTTCCTCGCTTCCTTCTTGAATCCGAGCTTCTTGAGGCACTCGTAGACTATCTGCTGGGTGTAGCTCTGGCGGACATCGATCACGTTGATTACCCTCTCGGCCTTTCCGAAACGGTCCGTCTCCGAACCGTCCGGCGCGGTGGTCCACAGTTCCTGACCGTTCGCCTGCACACCCCAGGGTTTGTAGAGAAAATCTCGCCCGAGCACGCCGAACTTCCACAGTTGATACGCGATGTCCTTGCCGGTGTAGGTGACCGTGCCGTTGGAGCGGACCAATACCTTGTCCTCGCTCTTGACTCCGTTTTCGGTCCGGATTACGCCGCGCCCGAACCTGACCACCCAGCAGCCGGCGTTCGGCCCCTCGGCCTCGTAGACAATTGCGCCGGCGCTCTTGAGGGATTCGAACGCGGTCTTCCAGAAGCCGCGCAGGAATATGTCCGACTCCCAGTTCAGGAGATCGTAGTAGACATCGAGGCGGGCCACCGTCGCCAGGTGCGCCTTGACGATGCACGCGGCGAGGTCCTTGGCGAACTTCGCAACCGGGCCATCCCGCGCCTCCACCGCGTGAAGCACTTCCGCCCGCCTGTCCTTCAACACGCCCAGTGGGGGTTGCCCACCTGCATCGCTTAAAAAAGTGTCGCGTTCAGCGACGTAAGTCTTTCGTCCGGCCTCGGGGACCTCTTAGGAGAGGCTTGGTCGATCTCGTACCGGGCCGCGACTCTTGCGTAAACATCCCAGCACCAGTAGTCGAACGGCCTTGACGCATCGTATTTCGCCCATATCGCGCTCAGGTCCGCGGACTTGCCGTCGTAGACCGGCTCATCGAGGTAGAGCATCGCCACCACGACATCCGCCACCTGCACTCCGGTATCATCGATATAGTTGCAGGCCTCCACCGTATGCCCGAGCTTCTTGAGGGTGCGGACCACCGAGTCACCGATGACTGAGTTTCGGAGGTGGCCGATGTGCATCGCCTTGTTGGGGTTGACATTTGTATGCTCGACCAAAACTTTGCGCTTTCGGCCGATTTGGGAGCAGCCGAAGCGTTCCCCCTCCTTCGTCACCCGGTCGATGACGGACTTAACGTAGCGGGTGTGGTCGATCTTGAAATTGAGATAACCCGGCGCGGTGACGGAGACTTCCTTTACGTAAGGGAGCTTCGCCGAGGCGAGCTGATCCCTCACTTCCTCGGCTATCGCCATAGGCGAACGCTTGAGCACCCTGGCCTGCGACAGGCATATGGCGGTCGAAAAATCTCCGAACTCACGCTTTGGTGGGATATTGAATGGGACTTGATCGACTCCCAGGATTTTCTTTATGGCTCTTGCCGCGTCTTCTTGAATCAATTTGCTAGACTACCTTTCATCGGTAGTATAGCAAAACGCGACATCGGATACAACTCTAAGCTCCAGGGTGGGCAGGGTTAGTAGATCCCTCTGTGCGGCGGGAACGATAAGTCGAGGCAGTCCCCGCAAGTGGAGTCCTTCGAGTTCCCACTGCACACATAGCACTCACGCTGGGCACATGCGGACCATGCCCTCTCTCGCGGGCAGAAGGCGCCACGCGTGCAGCGGGAACTCGAAGGTTCCGACCCCAACGTGATCTTCGAGCCTCGTTCCCCGCCGCATAGGGGCTGGCCTCGTTCCTAGTAAGAGTGAGCTGTTAAGGGGAAGCCGTGAACGAACTTGGGTGTTGGGTGGTGGAAGGGATCGTCCCTTCCCCAGCGCCCAACACCCAACACCTAACGCCTGTCTCCTACTTTACTCCTGCCTTCGCCAGAGTGGACCTCAGGGTTTGCTCGTCTGTCTCTCCGAGGAAGTGCGCGACTACCGTGCCACCTTTTTCGATCACGTATAGTGCCGGGACTCCCTTGATGCCGTATTCACTGAGCACCTTCTGCCCCTTTTCGCTTCCCGCAAAAGCGTTGGGGAACGTGACGCCGGCGGACTTCACGAACCTCCTGGCGTCCTCCACGTTCTCGTCGGCGCTCACTCCCACCGCGTTCAGACCTTTGCTCTTAAGCTCGTCATAGAGCCTCTGGACCACCGGCAGTTCGCGCTGGCAATGAGGACACCAACTCGCCCAAAACACCAGCACAGTCGCCTTATCGGTGAAGCTGGAAAGCTTGACTGTGGAGTTGCCGTCAATGCTCCCAAGCTGAAAATCGGCCGCCTTGTCGTTTGCCGCCGTGAGGGGTCCTGTATGTACAAAGCTTAGGGCCAGAACCAGCGCCGCCGCCGCCAGCCCCATCGTTAGTCTTCTTGATGGCATTGCGATGTCTCCTTTCACTTCGCCATACTCAAATTACTGATACCCACTGTTGCGCCGCCACTCACCCCGACTAGCCGAATACACCTCGCTCGGCGACCAGGGGAAGGGATTTCAATCACGAAAACACGAAACCGGGAAAGCACGAAAGGGATTCAAGGCGCTCTGGTGAAAGGGGCCTGCCGCATCGCAACGAGGATCGCGAGACACAAGGACGTTGGACTCTATCCACTTTCGTGTTTTCGTGATAAGGAAGCCTGTGTTGGGAAATGCGGGTATTTTTGTGTACGCCGAAGGAAACTTGGCGGCGCGCCTGTTCGTCTAATTCATAGAGCATTACTTGTCGGTTGTCAGTTGACGGTTTTCGGTTACTGACAGCGACCGTGGAAAACCGTTAAGCGTAAACCGTCAACCGTGAACCCGGAAAAGAGTCGGAGGCGTATCATGTGCAAAGGATTTCCCATTTTGGCATGCTTGGCGCTGGCCCTGGTTCTATGGGGCGCGGCAGTGATCTCGACGCAGGCTGACACCACCAGCCAGCCGACAGTCAATCTGGATCTCAAAGACACGGATGTCAGGGCGGCAGTCGAGGCGTTGTTCAGGGGATCGGGCAAGAACTATGCGATCGATCCCAACGTGTCCGGGACTGTGGCTTCGATTTCGTTCAAGGATGTTCCTTTCGACACCGCGCTCAGAAGTCTCGTCAAGTCCGCGGGGTTAATCTACCGGGTCGATGGGGACATCTACATCATCTCCAAGCGCCCGGACACATCGACCACCAGCCAGCCGGTCTCTACCGTAACATCTAGCGACCCCGGTAGCGCTGCAACTACCACCGACGAGACCATCATCGACAAAGTCCCGCTCAGCTACGCTGCTGCCGACGACATACTCGCGATAATGCGCGGCCAGAGCAATGCCGGTTACGGCGGATACGGTGGCTCATACGGCGGGTATGGCGGCGGATACGGCGGCGGATACGGCATGATGGGCGGCATGGGCGACATGATGGGCGGTGTGGGCATGATGGGCGGATTCGGCAATACCATGGGCGGATACGGCGGCATGGGCAGTTATGGCGGATACGGCGGCGGTGGATACGGCGGTGGATACGGCAGCGGATATAACAGCGGATATAACAGCGGATACAGTGGCTACCGCTAATGGTAGGGTTTTAGTATCTTACAACTTAAATCCTATACAAGCTGTACTGAACTTTGATATGTCACCTCGGATTTCAGTTGTAAGATACTAAAACCCTAATTCATGGTTTCCAGCTCCTGAACATATCCAGGTGCGCCCAGAACCCTGCGTATCCGTTAAACGCCCAGATGATCCCCGCGACAACCAGTTACCACAACTCCCAGCGGCCTAAGGATGCGACAGTGCGGCATGCACAGCGTCGGGCCGGAGAACACCCCGCAGATTCCCGTAAGTATGAAGCCGATGCCGCTGAGCACGGGAAACTTGCTCAGTTGCAAATGGATAAACGCGACGCCGGCCAGGATAGACGCCAGCCCCGCGACCAGCGCGTAAATCGTGAGTGGCAGCAGCTTCCAGCCTTTCGCCAGGGCGAGGGCCGCGCCCGCGAACAAGGCCCCGAACAGGACGCTCAGGTCTCCATAAGCCGCGTTGTAACTCTGCGGAAGCGGCCAGACCCAGGACACGCGGAAGCCATTCAGCAGCGCCACCAGCCCGACGATACCGAACGCCGGCGCCCACCTGCCCTGGTCGGGGTCGTCCAGCCCCCGGCAGAGGTAGAACGCCAAAATGAAGAGCCCTGCCGCCATATTGAAAAGCATCAGCGTCAAAAAGTCGATAAACAGCTTGCTCATGATGCGCCTCCGCCTCGTTCTTTCCCAAATCAGCCGGGTTCTAAAAGCATGAGGTTGGGCGGCGCTCGCGAGCGACAATTTTGAAATTCTGAATTTTGAATTAGGGAGGGGATCCACCGATCCGGTAGAACTCCCTTGGATTCAAAATTCCGGTGTTATTCGGGATTTCCAGACCGACGTGGGCGCCATGCGCGCAGCGGGAACTCGAAGGTTCCAACCCCAACGTGGTCTTCGAGCCTCGTTCCCGCCGCATAGAAGCTGCCCTCTGCTCCAGGCTACCTTCGCTCCGCGAGAGCGGTGACGAGAGGGGCTCTGCCGGGGGTGTTGAAGGGAAAGAGCAGAAAGCCGTCCAGGTGGGCTTTCTCGACGGCCCTGATCTGCCGGAGAGAGTCAGCGAGTCTGTTAGTGCGCACGTCGATGCCGATGTAGACGGGCCTCGGCGCGTGCCAGTTGCTCAAGCCCACCAGCCAGCTGCGAAACTCCCTCGCGGCCTGCGCGGAGGTCTCCGATTTGTAGTCCATCGGCACGGCGGCATCGATAAGGCCGTCGGAGAGCCAGCCTTTCCAGTCCTGACAGGCATAGCAGTACGACTGCGAGGTCCGGAAGTCGGCGGGACAATCTCCCCAAGCGATGGTCGCCGCGGAAATGACGGCATTCGGCCTTACCGCGCGAACCTTCGCCCTCACGTCCGTCAGGAGCGCCGTCACCTGCTCCCTGCGCCAGGCGAGCCAGCGGGGATCATCAGGGGCCGGTTTGTTCGTCACTCCGGTCTCGGCCCGGAAGCGGCTCAGCGCAATATCAGAGTAGCCCCAGTCGCGGCCCGGGTAGCGGATGTAGTCCAGGTGAATTCCATCGATGGGGTACCGGCGGGCGATATCTTCCGCCACCGACACGATATGTTCTCTGGCGGCGGGCACTCCGGGGTCGATAAAGAAGCCGTCCGTCGCCCTCGTCTTGCCATCGACATTCTTGTTGATCCAGTCCGGGTGCGCGTTTATCGGGTGATTGGGGTCGGTGGGCAGGCCGCTCACGCCGCAAACCCGGTAGACGTTGATCCAGGCGTGAACGCTTATCCCGGCGGCGTGGGCACGGGCAGTGATATACTCCAGCGGATCGAAGCCGGGAGCCAGGCCCGCGCCGCGAGGCTCGAGCGTCGAGCTGTAATATGCGTCCGCGTTCTTGCGAACCTGGATGAAAAGGGCGTTGAGGCCGGCCCTCTTGGCGGCGTCTATGGTCGCATCGACCTCGCTCGGGATGAGAAAGCCGCTTTCCCAAGCCGTCACCCACGCCCCTCGCATCTCCCCGGCCGCCAGGGCGCCGGCCCAAGAAAACAGCAGGAGCGAAACCGACAGGATTATAAGGACCCGTAGGGGCGGGCCGCCGTGCCCGCCCCGAAAGGCGGCGCTCCATACGTTTCGGGAAAAGGGTTTCCCAAAACAACGGGGAAGGCCATTGGCGACCTTTGACTTTCCACTTTCGACTTTTGACTTTCGACTTCCGACTCTAAGTGCTCCCGTTCGTAAATTCGATGACATTTCGCGTGTTTCGTAGGGGCAACCCGCCGTGGTTGCCCGAAGTAGGGCGCCTTTCAGGGCAGGCACGGCGGCCTGCCCCTACGGGCAAATACGTCATCGAATTTGTGAAATAGTGGACCAAGTCTCGAATTTGAACTTGGTGTTACCGATCTGGACAACGTCGGAGTTGGCAAGCTCCCGCCGGTTAACTCTGGTCCCGTTGACGTAGGTGCCGTTGGTGCTGCCCATATCGTAGACCACGTATCCCGCGCCCTCTTGGACGATCCTGGCATGGTAGCGCGACACCGTGTTGTCCGCCGGGAAGGGGATGTCCTTTGTGGACTCGCGGCCCACCTGGGTCTCCGGCTTCAGCACGAAGACCTTGCCGGATTCCGGGCCGGACATCGCCGTCAGCTTCGCCCCCCGAGCCGTGCCGGTTGCCGGTCGAAGCGGCGCCGCCGCCGGACCCGGCTGGAAAGGACTCGACTGCACGCTCTGGGGCATCGCCGGCTGCGCGCCGGTCTGCCCCGATGCCGGGTTCGCGGTCGATGCCCCGACGGTGCAGTCGCAATTGCCGTTTGCATCTTTGACGGCCCCGCAGTACTGGCAAACGTGCTGCGAAGTCGGAATGCTCGGGCTGGTGGAGCCCGAACCCTGCGAATAACGCGCGGTGGCTTTGTCCTTGAAGAGAAACCTCGTCTTGCCGATCACGATGGTGTCGCCGTTGCTCAGGGTATCTTTGGCAATCTTTGTCCCGTTGACACTCGTCCCCGCAAACGAGCCGAGGTCCTCGATGACGTGCCGATTGCCCTGAGCGGTGATCATCGCGTGGCGCTCGGCAACATCCGGATCGCCAAAGACCGCTATATCCGCCGCTTCGCTTCGGCCCAGCAGGGTGGTCTTCTTAAAGATAGTGTATTCTTTACCCTCGTTGTGTCCCACCAAACGCATCAGCCAGGCCGTTTTCGTGACCTCCTCGATGAAGCCGATGAATAGTCCGATAGCCCCGCCGGTCACAGAGAAACTTATAAAACGAATCATCCCCGGAGGAAATGCAATCGCTCCGCCGACGTTCATCCAGGCGAGCATTTCGAATACGGACCCGCCGATCCCGCCGCCCAAAGCTCCACCGACCAATCCGTTGATCATCTTCTTGGTGGAACCGGTCGCAAGCCCCTGCGAGACACCGATAAACCCGCCGAGCAAAGCCCAACCGGCGCCGCGCCCGATCAAGAGAAGCACGAAGGCCAACGGACTCGACGACTGAGCCTCGGGCCCAAGGTTGCCCGGTTGCGGCCCCACCGGCGCCGCAAGCCTGCATGCGAGGCTGTAAAAGGCATTGCCGAAAGAGATTCCCAGCACTCCGCCACACGCGCCTACCAACGTTCCCATGGTCGACGCATCGCCTTGCGTCCTGCCGCGACATTCCGCCAAGGGCCTCGGCGATGCCCATCAGCGTGCCCACGCCAATGCCGGACAACAATCCGATCACAAAGTTGGCAAGCTGGTGGCGCGTGACAGCGGCTCCCAACACGAACGTGGCAACCCCGTCGGGCCCATCTATCATGGACGCCAACCCCGTGGCTTCCATGATCGCCCACGCGATTATCGCCCCCAGCATTCCGGCTACAGTGTATCTAAGTATGCGTGACATCGCGAGTCGAAAGTCCGAAAGTCGAAAGTCGAAAGTCAGGGACACCCTCGCAAGAGTTCGGTCTTCCTGAGCGCAACCCACCTATGCGGCGGGAACGTGGCCCGGCAGCCACCTCGGAATTCGGAACTGCCGAGCTCCCGCTGCCGCATCGCCACCTTGCAGCGGGAACTCGAAGGCCTCTATTCCAAGAGCCGCCTCGAATTGTCGTTCCCGCCGCATAGCGGGCCGGCCATCGTTCTCCGGAAGAGTGAATTGTCGTGCGGCCTTTCATGGATCTGACATGCGCCCACCGCCAGGGTCTGACTTTTGACTTTTGACTTTAGACTTTTTGACTGCCTCCTTTAGTTTTCGAACCTGAATTTCGTTCCGCCGACCTGTATTTCGTCGCCGGAAGTTAGCTTTTGCTCGGCGGAAATCTTCGCGCCGTTGACGAAGGTGCCGTTCGAAGAGCCCTCGTCGCGAATCGTAAACGCACCCCCGGAGGCGGTGATCGTCGCGTGATGCCGCGATACCGTGTTATCGTTTCCCAGCGCGATCGTATTCCCGGCTTCCCGGCCAATAGTCGCCGAAGCGCCCGTTATCTCGAAAATCCGCGCGGTATAGGTCCCTCCAGCCCCGATCAGTCTGGGTCCGCCGGAACTCGCACCCGGACCCGGCGCGACAAACGGCGACGGTCCGCCGACCAAGGTGCAGCCGCAGTTGCCATTGGCATCTTTTCGCTGACCGCAAAACTCGCAGATGTTGGGGTCCACCGCCGGGGCCCGCGGCGCGGCGGGAACGGTCTCTGGGCTCTGCTCGCCCGGAAGCGCTACGCCCATCTTCTTCAAAGCGTTTTCGGCTGTGACGCCCTTGGACTTCAAGATGACCCACACAACAGCCACGATCACCGCCAGGAAAATCAGCCCGGCGATGGTCTGTAAGATATAGCTTCCGCCGGACGCCGCCGAGAGCGGCGCGGTCTCGCCCTTTTGCTCCGCATTCTCGCTGGGAGCGACCTTCGAGGTGGCCACATCGCCCGCCACCTTGATATCCCTGGCAAAGCCCAAACTCTTGCGCTCGGACGGGATTTCGATATCGGAGTCGATGGTGCGCTTCAAGCCGTTTGCCCGGACCTTGACCGTCGCCTCTCCCGAAGCGACGTTATCGAATATGGCAACCCCATCGTCCGCGGGAGTAACGATCCGGCTCTGAGTGGTCCCATTGCCATCGCTGATCTCGACCACGGCGCTCTCGAGCGGCACTCCGTCCTCTGAGATTATACGCAATTTGACGCCGCGAACGTTCTCGAAGTCGTCTTCCTTGAACTTCACCGGCTCGGCTTTCTTGGGGTCCTTGGGCGCGGCGTAGTCGGCTATGGCGGTATTGCCTGTCTTCTTGTTCATAACATAGAGCTTGCCGCCCGTGAACTGCACCGGCAGGAAGCCGGGGTCGAACTGCGCGCTCTTGCCCTTGAAGACCCGCGGGACCGTGGTCTGGCTGGCGCCGCTCGCGTCCTTATAAGCCAGCCAGTAGATGTAGCTCCCCTTTTTCTCGACCTCGATATTCGCCGATCCAGCGGCAGCGCCCCCCGCGCATACGGTGGCTAACAGGATGATGATGAGGACTTGCTTTGATAATCTAATTTTGATGGTAGTTCACCCCCCGTCTGGAAATTGGAGATTGGAAATTAGAAATTGCCGATGGTCCGGCGTTTCCAAACGCCGGACCCGGTTCCCCGCATTTTGCAACCCGCGAGTTGCCGAACCTAACACCCCTATCTTAGTGGCAACGCCGCGCCGGAACCCCCCTCGCCCTGGACGGGAGAGGGGCCGGGGGTGAGGGTGGAACGCCGCGATTCGCGGTCCCTGCTGAACACTCGCGAGAGCCTCCAGATAAACGCGGTCTTTTTCCTGGGTGGCGATTTCCCGATCCCATCTTCCCGATCAAATCTGGCTCCCCTTCAGGTTGTTAGTTTCTATTATGGCATCCGAAAGCGAATCCACTAAGTCCGAAGCGATCATGGACGCCTCGCCCAGTCTCTCGGCGGCAAGCTGCCCGCGCGACCGTGCACATACACGGCAAAGCCCGCGACCCACCAGGGCGCCGGATCGCGCTCTCGCGCCAGCAGCCCGCCGATCATCCCGGAGAGAACGTCCCCGGTGCCGCCGGTCGCCATTCCCGGGGTGCCGGTTGTATTGATAAAGGCCATGCCCTCGGGCTCGGCGATGACGGTTCCCGCGCCCTTCAAGACGACGGTCACGCCGAATTCCTTGGCGAATGACCTCGCCACATCCAACCGATTAGACTGCACTTGGGCCGCGCTGGGTTCCTATGAGCCGCGCCATCTCGCCCGGATGGGGGGTCACGATGATCGGAGCCTTGTGCGATTTCAGAACCTCAGGCCGCGTCGAGATGGCAAACAGGGCATCCGCATCGATTATTGCGGGCTTCTCGACGCGCTCGATGAGTTCGAGAGCGAAGAAAACCGTATCCGCATCCCTGCCGAAGCCCGGTCCGATCACGACGGCGTCGCGCTTGTCGATCATTTCCAGCACGCTTTCCAGCGAAGCCATCCCGAACGCCCTGGCCTTGCCCTGGGGAACGGGAATCGTCATGGCCTCCGTCACCTTGACCTCCATTATATCATTAAGAGACTCCGGCACGGCCAGGGTCACCAACCCGGCGCCTATCTTGAGCGCCCCTTCCGCCGACAGGGTGGCGGCGCCTGTCATCCCCACCGAACCGGCGACAATCGCCACGTGGCCGAAGTCGCCCTTGTTTGCATCGCGCGGGCGCGGCCCGATCGGCCATGGGACGACGCTCTCGGAATCGAGCAAGAATGTGTTCGCGCCCAATTTGACGGCATCCGCCCCCTTGGGAATGCTGATGTCGGCAACTATCAAATCGCCCGCATACCATGCGCCGGGCTCCGTAACCAGCCCGATCTTGGGAAAGCCGAACGTGACCGTGGCGTCGGCGCGCACCGCGCTCTGGCCGGTGTGCTCTCGATCCAGCCCGCGACCAAGAGCCGCTCCCGTGTCGGCGTCGATCCCCGAGGGAATATCGACGGCTATCAAGATACCCTGCTTGAACGCATTTATCGCGCCGACGACCTCCGCGGCCTCGGGCTTCAGCTCGCCTTTCGTGCCGGTGCCCAGCAGCGCGTCGATCACCAGGTCCGAGTCGCCCACGGCGGCTTCCAAGACCGACACATCGTGCGAGCAGTCGACCTCCAGGCCCATTTTTTCGGCTATCTGAAGGTTAGTCAGCGCATCGCCCTTGGCCGCCTCGCGATCCCCGAAGTAAAAAACGCGGACCCGCGCCCCCGCGTTATGAAGGTGCCGCGCCACCACGAACCCGTCTCCGCCGTTATTGCCGGGGCCGCAAACCACCACAACGCGGCTGTACTGGACGCGTTCTTTGAGCATCTCGACCGACGCCTCGGCGACCGCCCGGCCCGCGTTTTCCATGAGAATCAGCCCCGGAATGCCGAACTCCTCGATGGCCATCCGGTCGAGAGCGCCCATCTGCTCGGATGAAACAACCAGTTTGTTCATCATTATGTGTGATCCTCCTGCGGACAAGTCGAGAGTCTAAGAGTCAAAAGTCGGGGAAGGGATGTTCCCTCCCCTGGGTGCCGATTTTCGAGAATCGCCACCCGAAATAGCTGACGGTTATTCTTTCCCATTTTATAGCAGATACGCCAGGCAGGCGATAAACTCCTGCAAGGGTAACATCTCACTCTTCATGATTCACAACCCACATATGCGGCGGGAAAGCAAAGTCGAGGCAACTGTTCGGGCGGATTTGCGGTCCGGGCATCTGCGATAACAGCTTGCGTCTTACCGTCATCCTGAACTTGATTCAGGCTCATACGACACTATCGTGTGGACCCGTCATTCGTAAACACGGGGCCCTCTACCTGGTAGAGGTCCCCGGGGCCGTGGTGTGCGTGCCGCGTGCGGCCCCTGGGTTTGCTTTCTAGTATGGGTTCGGCGAGCGACCCGTCCGGTTCGACCCGCATTAGGCGGTAGTTCTGGCGGCGCGTTTGCGCTATGCGCAGTTCGCGGAGTATGTCGGTGAGGCCGTTGCGTACCTTGCCTTTGTACCGGGCGAGGAGTTCGAGGGGGTTCTCCTTGTAGGGGATGTCGATGTTTTTGAGGTATGCGATGTAATCGATGTCGAGCAGTTCGGCTTCGCAGATGAGGCGGCGGCGGAGGCGCCAGAGTTGAGCCACGAGCATTTCGGTGAGGGCCTCTTCGGTCGCCCCTTCCGGTTGCCATTCGTAGTAGACCGCGTCCCGCAGACGGCGGTGTGCCGCCTTGTCCTCGTCGGCTCCGAGGTTTGCGGCGAGGAGGCCGTGCTTTGTCGCGTTGCGCGCCACGATGGCCTTTCCCTGCGGTGTTCTCTGCCCACGGGAGGGCGTGGGTTTCGGTGGTGCCGGGAGGAGGCAGGGCGGTACGGTCGGTTCATCCATGTCGGTTTCCTTTCGTATGTCGTTTGGTTTTTTTGCAGGCACTTTTACCAGCCGGTAATTCTACCGGTAATTTCCGGACTAGTGTTTAGAGAAGGACCTGGTAACTGCAAAGGAGATGCTGAATCGAGTTCACTACCGTCCCGCAGTTCGGCAAAACGGCCTGTTTTGGGGGTATTTCACGCTCGTCAGCGCGTGACTTTCCAAATGCCCATTTTCGGTTTTCTTGGTGGCGCGATTCGCAAGCGTACAGCCCTGGCGGACTCGGAGCAAACGCGGCGGCTATGTCATTCCGAACGCACGTGAGGAATCTCGACCTATCGGTTGATTCTGACGTGCCAAAGGATGATCCAAGCGCAACGTTGAGATTCCTCACATTCGTTCCTAAGAAACTCCCCAGTTTCGGGAACAAGATTCCCGAAACACCGGGGGTGGGTTTCTTTCCAATGTGACTGCGACAGCGTCGCCGTCAATTGCTCGGAATGACATGATTTGCTACGGCTGTGGCAAACCAACAGGACGGCATACTTTTCTGCGGCGGCTCCCTGTGGGATGGTAGTGAATCGAGTTCAGCACTGACGGGTCCTCATCAAGAGTGATCTCTTAAAGCGGCGTAGCCGCAACCAAGAAGACCATCGCCGGAAAATCAATACGGCCTTTCCGTGATTCGGAGGGTCGGTGGTTTCTTCTTACCTTACGGTGGCAGTTGACCAAGGCAGGCGGTCGGGTTTTTCGCTTTTCGGTTGTTAAGGGATGATTTGGAGGGGGCGGAGATTTCCACCCCCATCCCTTGAACAACACCTGAGTCGGCGCTCGGGAGAACTACGCCAGCGTTGCCCTACCCTCCGCCCAGGCAAAGCAAGTATAGCTCATCCGCCATCCCTTAACAACCATAAAGCGGAAAACCCAAAGGCGGTGCGCCGTCGAATCCGCCTTAGCGACAACAAATTGTTTATAGGAGCGCGCTAAGCGCCTGTCTACCGGCATCACCCCCGATTCCGGCCACATTTTCAATCGTCCGCGTCCCGTTCGATGTAACCGGAGTTTTGTCGCGGTGTGATACTCGAACAGTAGGGTTCATCCTCACCTGTTGGAAGCCTTCGACGCCCCGCAGCCTCTTGAGTGCCAAGCGTACGGCAGCCCTGCCCATCTCTTCAACAGGCTGTATCACATTCACGAACAGAACATCCTCCGAATAAGCCCCGGGATCGGTTCATCAAAGGCAACCAATGCGATCTCGTCGCGTGGTATACCAAGCTCTTCAATAAATGGCGGCAACTGCAGAAAAAGCCGGGCTTGCATAGGCAAAAACGCCGATTGGCGAGGTGGGCTGTTCGTGTTTAAGTTTTCTCATATGACTCTCCGCTGGAAATCGAGTGGCGGTCCCAGTCTGATAACCATTGCCACGACATGTTTATTGGGTAACTATTGGATGATATCATACAATACATCGGTTGTGAAGCCCCAGTCCTTGTAGAGGTTGTTGCGTTATGAGCAAATCCGCCACGTATAAAGAGGCGCACAACAGTGTGTAAGCTAGGCATAGCGGCTTTGCAGAACACATGTTTGGCCCCGAGGCAGCGTTTTCGGCGGATTTACGCATCAAGAAGGCGAGCCCAAGCACTTCGCACTACCTTGACT
>CAWGNL010000055.1:0-6695 GCA_963823885.1 uncultured bacterium | reverse complement strand
ACCGCTACGTCGCGGATGGAGTCGAAACGCCGGGCTATCCGTGGGGGAATGACGTCGACATGGGCGGTCTGCGGCGATTGAGCATCGGTGGTTGGCTTGTCGGGCCGTACCATTACTTCTTCTACGCGGGACATGGCCTCTGGGATGACCGGACGAACGTGGCGGAGGTCGAATTTGCGGACTCTGGCGGGGGCGAAATAACCATCCCCGGCGATAACTACTCGGTGAAGCCGTCCTGGAGGTGGGATAGCCCCGCGTTCTCCGACATCGGGATCAACCCCGACCAGTACCGGATCGTTCAGATCAACGCATGCTGGTCAGGCGGGTGGTGGAAAGTCGGCGTCTTCGAAACGGACATTCCGAACGCCTTCGGAAACTACGACGCGGTAGATTCCGGCGAAACGTACGTAGGCTGGTTCTCTTATTACTGGCCGGAATCCTCCGACTGGTCTATCTACGGCGTCCGCGTCCCCTTCATCGACGGCCTGTATGGGTGCGGATCCCTGTGGACGGAGGATTTCTGGTCGCAGCTTGCTGAGGGGTACACCGCAGGGCAGGCCACGGGCTATGCTGACAACTGGTACGGCGGCTACCAGGCGGAATATCTCTATCTTTATGGCGGCGCGGACGCGACCTGGCTGTATCGCTAAAGGAGCCACAATGAAAAGGAAAACGTGGGCCGGTATCGCTCTTCTGGGGTTTGCGGGTGTCTTTGTTGCGGCGCGCCTTTTCAGCATCGCCTTCACCGAAGTTTTTGGGCACAGTGAAGAGGCTATTCGCTGGGCGAAGAGGGACCTGAGTGTCATCAGGCGAATGAAAAGGGTGGACGCCGTGTTCATAAGCCTCGATGTCGCGCAGCGCGGTCCCTCCGTGATGCTGGAGCCCCCCGAAGATAATGCGCATATTGACGCTCTGATGCGCAGTCTGAGGCGTGTGACACTCATGAAGAGAACCTACGCCTGGGCAGACCGGGATGCGGTCGACGAAATAAGGGTGGTCGGCGAGGCGCGGGGGGGAGGAAACATTAGCATTGCGGGTCGCTTTGACCCCGGCCGTGCGCCAGTGGTTTCGTCGATCCTGCGTTCCGACGACCTCGGCAAGGTTGTCTACTCCATATTCAAGGCCAAGGGGGTCAGATGGCCGTCGGACCGGGCCCCGGTGCCCAGGTGAGATCCGGCCGGCGGGCCGGGCTAAGGCCGGTGACAGCGTGGCGACTAATGGCGCGACAGGGACGATTTCCTACTGCGATGCGTACAACCCGGATCAGCCCGACGCAGTCCAGTATTACGATGAGTCGGGCCTCGTCACGCCCGACTCGACGTGTCAGTACCTTGATCCCCAATTTTACGGGTCGACTCTCCTCCCCCAGGCGGGATCGGTTCTTGCCGGCACGACCGATAGCTTTGGAATTCCCTGGCTGTTGTCGGTGTTTCGGGATTTGAGGAGCGGGCACGGCGTGGTGATGAGGAAGCGCATTTACCGTCCGCTCCGGAAATCCCGAAACGAGGCGACGTACCGCACAGGGAACACCAGACCGAGGCGAGTCTACGACATACGATGAAGTGGAAGAACGTCGACATAGGGCCGGGATATTATTACATCTCGGCGGTTCTATGAGCGCGGGAATCGGATGGACTAGACCTGGAACATTTGATGCTGTAGCGAAAGGCCGCTTGGTTTCGGGATTTCCGAAGCGACTGAGATGTTTGCGCCCTGTTCGAACGATTGTGCTCGCTTCTCAAATCCCGAAACACCGAACCCGGCGCAATGCGTCACAAATAGCGTAGGGGAGGCAACCGCCATGCTTACTTCCGGAACCGATCACGTTATGGCAACCGTCTCGGCGACTTCCGGCGGCGTGGTTGGAAACGCTTATGTCCAGTTCGGGGACGCGATGGATCCGAAGCTGCTCATTACCTCTCCATCGAACGGTGCCGCCGTCAGCGGTTTCGTGCCGCTCTCGATCTCCTGGCAGGACGTGCTGCCGGCGGGCGGCGGAGGAACGGTCCAGACGGAGTTGCTCGTTGACGGTGAAGCCTTCTGCGGCTTCCACGCCAGCGACGAGACGGGAGACACGACCGTCAACTCCAACGAGCTATCGAACGGGCAACACGAGGTCACCGCCGTGGCCATCGACCCCGAGGGATCGGAGACGTACAGCAACGGCGTATGGCTTAACGTGTACAACGAGATTTCCGAGATAAGCGTCAACGAGACAGCGCTGTTCCTTGACGACTCGACGAGCCAGCCGGTGACGCTCTCAGCCGAGGTCAACTCGTCAGAAAGCTGGCAGATAACGATCTACAGGTGTTCGGACAGCTCGGCGGTTGCGCAATCGAGCGGCACGGGGCCGGGCACGGCCAGCATAAGCTGGAGCGGTGCCGGCGCGACGCCCGGCGTATACGACCTGTCGATCAGCCCGGGCGTGGTCAGCAGCAGCGGCGCCGTTTCTCCGACCGATTGCTACATCGGCGTCAGTTACGCCACAGGCGGCGATATGCTTATTATGGGGGTCGTCGAGGGCGAGCCGGGCTGGAGCAGAGCCGACGTGGTTAACGAGATGACCTACGTAAACGCTGCGTGCACGGAGCGCCAGGTCAGGGCAACGATCCTCCCGGACCCACATTGGGCCTCTTACTGGTATCGAGGGCACCCCCCTTGGATCAGGGGGCTCGACTACTGGCTGGGCACGCTGCACCGTTACCGTAACATGTTCCTGGCCACTCACGGCGAGAGGCGAAGCCCGCAGCAGTCCGCTGATGGCGTGGACCGCGTCCAGTTCAAGTTCGCCGGCGGAGTGTGGGCTTTTTACACGAATAACTGGACCAACCCGCCGGGGACGGTTCACGCGTTCACAGACTACGGGACGGGCAACTATCCCTGGAATATAGTTGAGATCAACGCCTGTTATTCCGCGGGCTTCTGGCTGTACGGTAGTAGTGAACGACAGGATATCATTACGGCGTTTGATCTTTGGGGAGGGCCCGACGGCGAGGAAGACGGCGGCGTTTTTATTGGTTGGGACTGATCCTACGCCCCCCTGTGGTTCCCCATGGGGCTAGGCGACGAGGCGTGGACTCAACTGTTCTGGGCTCAGCTCGGCGACTTTTACAGCGTATCGCAGGCGGAGAATAATGTCGGGCCGTGGCTCTATTTGGTGATCGATGATGACGAGTCGAGCACGGTCACCTGGTTGACTGACTGAGTCGACCAGGCTCCCTGAGGTAGCGAAATGAAAAACATGTTAGGGTAGATTGGGTTCTTGTGGGCATTCTCGCGTTTTTCATTTTTGTCGTTTGGAGTATGTTCACCCCGTACGGCTCACGCACCATGCAAACGGCGTGGAAAGACGAACTGGACACCTTCAAGGACTACGTACACAACCCATCGGATATCAAGGCGATTCAGGTGTTTTGGATTCGCCATGGCGTTTGGAGTGTCCGCGTCACCCAGCGCGCTGAAGACAAAAAAGCGATCTGGACCGCTCTCAGAAAACTCGACCCGGGGGACATCCCCGAGGCGGGAACCTTCAGAGACCTGTGGCGAGGCGGCGGCAATGAACTGGTGATTCTTCTTCAGCAGCGGCGTAAGGGCGACCTTGAATCCATCGACTTTATCCGTATAAGCTGGGACCGCGACACAGACTTTACCCGGGTCGTAAGGGAATGTTGGAAGCACGGAAGAGAGCAGACGCGCACGCGTGCTGGCCCCTGAGCATCGTCTTGTGGGTTCGAGCCTTCACGGAGCCGGCTCGACTGATTTCTTCGGAATTCCCTGGCTGCTGTATCAGGACATACCGGCAATCCCAGGCCCGGCCCCGACGGCACGACGATATGGGGGCTTACGAAAACTGGACCGATCTTCAAGCGGTCATCGATGTCGTTCCGGCCCAGACGCTCATACCGGCGGATGGGCTGAGCGAGACAATGGTCACCGCAGTGGTGATCGACAGCAGCGGAAATCCAGTCCAAAGCGCAACGGTCACTTGGTCGGCAAGCGATGGCGATATCTTTCCAGCGCAAACCACCACGAACAGCGCGGGGGAGACGACCGCGATTCTTACTTCGAGCGCGACTCACGTTATGGCGACCGTCTCGGCGACATCCGGTGGCGTGGTTGGAAACGCCTATGTCCAGTTTGGCTACGCCTACGACCCTCTGATATTTATCACAAACCCCGTCAGCGGCAGCGCCTCGGGCTTTGTCGAAGTGGACGTGGCGGCAACCAACGCCGACGGCTCCGAATATCCGCTGTCGGACATCCAATTATGTATCGATGGCGCGCCGGGGGGCGGTACCACCATACCCGACCCCGATACAGGCGATGCCGAACCGTCGGGCATCGAGACGGAGAGACTGACCAACGGCCAGCACGTGTTAAGGGTAGCGTGCCTTAATCCGGACGGCGATACGGTGTGGTCCCAGAACGTCCGTATCAACGTGAACAACCCTATATCGTGTCTCACGCCGACCTGCCTGGAAATCTTCACGGACGATGCCAGCCCAAACGTTATATCGCTTAACGCTCAAATGAGCGTGCCAGGTAGATGGTCCGTCGAGATAACTGACCGCTACAGTAATGTGGTATACTCGGATTCCGGGGCCGGGCCGGGCACGGTGGCGGCGTCGTGGGACGGAAAGCAGAACGGAAGCTACGTGGATGGGATCTATACCGTCACGACAAATGCGTTGGACAGCACCGGCGCACAGTTGGCGAGCAAGACGCTCTTACGCGACGATTTCTCCGGCGAACGCCGAGGCGTTGGTTTGCTTTGAAGCGCGCGATCATGAGGATCGTTTCGCGATGGACTACCTCGCCGAGGTGACGGCTGTAAATGACGCTTGTCGGGCACAGGGTATAACCTGTATCTTGTGGTGGACCCCATCTGGGTCGACCGGTAAGTGGCGGATGGAGTCGAGACACCCGGATATCCGTGGGGTAACGACTCAGAGATGGGCAATCTGCCGCGATTGAGCATCGGTGGCTGGCTTGTCGGGCCGTACCATTACTTCTTCTACGCGGCGCACGGCTCGTTGGGCGGCAGGAATATGGCGAGGGTCGAGTTTGTGGACGCACCCGGCGGCGTAACGACCATTCCCGGCGATAACTACTGGCAGGTACCGGCCAAAAGGTATGGCTACCCCGCATTTTCCGACATTGGGATCAACCCCGACCAGGTACTGGATCGTGCAGTTGAACTCGTGCATGTCGGGCGGGTACTGGGCACAGGGAGTCTATGAAACGAGCATCCCGAACGCCTTCGGAAACTATGACGCGGTGGAATCCGGCAAAACCTACGTAGGCTGGTTCTCATATTACTGGCCGGAATCCTCCGACTGGTCCATCTACGGCATCCGCGTCCCCTTCATCGACGGCCTGTATGGCTGTGGATCGCTGTGGACGGAGGACTTCTGGTCGCAACTTGCTGAGGGGTACACCGCGGGGCAGGCCACGGGCTACGCTGACAACTGGTACGGCGGCTACCAGGCGGAGTTCCTGTACCTTTACGGCGGCCCGGACGTGACCTGGCTGAACCCTTAAAGGAGGCATCATGAAAATGAAGGGGCGGGACGCTATCCTCCTGATACCTGCCGCCGCGATTGTCGCACTGCTCGCTGTCAGAGTCGCGTACATCGTGTTGTGTGGGGATAACGGAGAGTCGGCGCAATACGCGAGTAGGGAACTGACTGTCGTTAGGCGAATGAAAAAGGTGGATGTGGTGTTCATAGACCTCGACTGGCCGAATCACGGACCCTCCCTGATGCTGGAGCCTCCCGAAGATAATGCGCATATTGACGCTCTGATGCGCAGTCTGAGGCGTGTGACGGTGATGAGTACAACCTACGGCTGGCCGGACCGGGATGCGGTCGATGAAATAAGGGTGGTCAGCGAGGCGCGGGGAGGAGGAAACATATCCATCGAGGGTCGCTTTGACCCCGGCCGTGCGCCAGTGGTTTCGTCGATCCTGCGTTCCGACGACCTCGGCAAGGTTGTCTACTCCATATTCAAGGCCAAGGGGATGAGATGGCCGTCGGACCGGGACCCAGTGCCCAGGTGAAATCCGACCGGCCGCCCGGGCTGAGGGCGACGGGCCGCTCGAAAACTGGGCCGATCCGCATGCAACTGCGGCGGGCCGGGCGCGACCCGGCCCCACCGCTAAAGGAGGCGCTATGAGCAAGCCAACCAAGATCGGTCGGTGTTTCGGGATTTGAGGAGCGGGCACGGCGTGGTGATGAGGAAGCGCATTTACCGTCCGCTCCGGAAATCCCGAAACGAGGCGACGTACCGCACAGGGAACACCAGACCGAGGCGAGTCTACGACATACGATGAAATGGAAGAACGTCGACATAGGGCCGGGATATTATTACATCTCGGCGGTTCTATGAGCGCGGGAATCGGATGGACTAGACCTGGAACATTTGATGCTGTAGCGAAAGGCCGCTTGGTTTCGGGATTTCCGAAGCGACTGAGATGTTTGCGCCCTGTTCGAACGATTGTGCTCGCTTCTCAAATCCCGAAACACCGACGCAGCGGTCGCCTGGTCGGCAAGCGATGGCGATATCTTTCCAGCGCAAACCACCACGAACAGCGCGGGGGCGGCGACCGCGATTCTTACTTCGAGCACCGCCCACGTCATGGCGACTGTTTCGGCGACTTCCGGCGGCGTGGTTGGAAACGCTTATGTCCAATTCGG
>CAWGNL010000054.1:0-14263 GCA_963823885.1 uncultured bacterium | reverse complement strand
AGTTAAGAGTTCTGCTCCGCAAAGGAGGCGTAATCCTGCCAAGAAGTTTGGATTGACATTCTATGGAGGAGAACGCCTTCTTAATGTCGGCGCCTCATTCGGTTTGCTTTGGAGTATTGCGATGATAAGTATCCAGGGGTATTTATCCCGGTGCTCACCACAAATGGCACACTGTTGACGCCAGATAATGTATCCTTGCTTTCAAAGCATGATGTGGCTGTCGGTGTAAGTTTGGACGGTCCGGAGGAGGAGCACGACCGTCTACGCGTGGACGCATCCAATCGTGGAACTTTCAAGAAGATAATTTCCAATCTCGCACACATCAAGGCGGAATACCCTCAGTTTTGGGAAAGATGCGGATATTATCTACCTACGATTTTAAGACGAATCTCCGAGAAGTCGCCTCTTTTTTTGAGGATAACAGGGATATAATACCAACTTCTATGCTCGCTAAACTGTTAACCGGTAAACACGAATTATTACGAGACGACGTCGGCAGACGATTGTGCCACATTCTCGCTCAGTTAGACGAGCTAAGGCAAGAATGTAAATCAAAACTTATCGCTGGCGAGATGCCGGATAGTTACTTGTTGGGCTTGGTTGGCTATTCGTTCATGAGTGTCAATTCAGATCCAGACTTATGGATCAGAGAAATCCATACCTCCCGTATACCGGCGTTTGCGTTCCAGGTTTTCGATTGGCTGTCGAGGTCGATGGTGTGTTGAATATCTGCGAGAGAGTAAACGGTAACTAACACCATAGGCCATATTCGCGAGGGAGGCCTGGATTACGAGACGATTAAGCGCCTTCTTGAGCAGTATAGAGACCAGACACATGGGAGTTGCTCTGGCTGTCCGATTACACGCTTGTGCAGCATATGTTTTAAGAATTGTGAGAGCAATGGCTGCATGAAGAAGCCTGAGGCGTTCTGTAAGTCAGAGGTCGCAGCTGTGAGAAAAGGGTTATCGAGCTACGTTTCCATCCTTGAACAAAACAAGGATGCATTCGCGTTTATGAGGGCAGATGATAGTGTGGTGCGTATTTCGGCGATGTCGACCAGCTGTTTCGGCTGATGTCGTCCAGGCGTTTCGGTGATGCCGACCACCGGAATCGGAGCGCAGCGACGCTGGCCGAGTTTATGATAGATTAGTCTTGGCTATCAGTCAAGCCTGTCGTGAGCAAAGCCGCAGGGTCTGCCATTTTTTTGCGCATAGACTGGCCCGTCATCTCCACCCGATATGCTCCGTGGACGAGGCGGTCGAGTATAGCGTCAGCAATGGTTGGCCCGGCGATTGCTTCAAACCAATTGGTGATGGGTATTTGGCTTACGATCATCGTGGAGCCGGTCCCGCTTCTGTCTTCCAGGATTTCGAAGATCTCCCTTGCCCCGTCAGCTTCGAGTGGATAGAGCGCCCAATCATCTAGGACCAGGAGATTGGTCTGCTCCAGCCTGCGGGCGAGCGATGGATAGCTGCCGTCGGCCCTGGCCAGAGCTATGCTTGAGAGCAGGCTGCCCGTTCTGAAGTATCTGACGGAGTGTTTCATTCTGCAGGCTCTGTTGGCGATGGCGCAAGCGATGTAGGTCTTGCCGACTCCGGTCGGGCCGGTTATGATGACGTTGCGATGCGAACAGATGAACTCGCATTCACAAAGGGAGAGCATTGCCGACCTGTCTAGACCCCGCGGGGTGGCAAAGTCGATGTCTTCGACGAGTGCGGGCTGCTTGAGCCTGGCAACTTGGAGCCTGCGCATTAAGCCTCTACTCTCCTTCTCATCGAATTGCTGGTCGACCAAGAGGGAGAACCTGTCCTCGAAACAGAGTTGTGCGTATTCGGAACTGTTCATCTGCTGGCGAAAAGCGGTCGCCATGGCGTTGAGCTTCATCGCGTATAACTTGTCGATGGTCTGTTCAATAAGCATGGTGTGTTTCCTCCTGTAAGTTGTTAAGGTTGCCTGCGTTGTATTCGGGAATCGTAACGCGTTACGATTCAGATCGCAGCGGTGGTCAGATGTCCGTAAGTGCGGCGGTCACCTCCTCCAGCGACTCCATCATGTCGCGAAATTGCTCTCCGCGCTCAGAGTCTTGCCAGCGCTGAGATCTTTGGTCATGGTAGAGTTGCATCTCGCCGGCGGCTGTCTCAAGAATGCATATCGCCTGGGTCATCATTGCTTTCCATCTCTTGAGGGAGGGGGCAGGCGGCGAATGCGTCTGCTCCCGGTCACGGGAGGAACACCTGCGTCGATATGCGGCCTGTTTCTCTGCGGCGTTTGCGTATTTTCTGACATTAGGCATTTCATTCCCCTTTCAGCCTCTTGTAATATTCGCTTCCTCGAACGTTGGCGTGCGGGGTCATGACGATGTGGCGCGGCGTGGAGTCCACCGGCACCTTGTCCAATCCGCTCTCAAGGATGCTTTTGATGCTCTTATAGCTGGTGACGTTCGAGCGTAGACCCCGAAGGCACGCAGCCTCGACCCTCTCCTTGCCGTAATACTTGGAGAGCCTGATGATACCAAGGCAGGACCGGTATCCGGCTTCAGGGTGCGGGCGGCTGGTCATAATCTTTTTGACCAGAGCCGCTGTCGCGGGACCCGTTTGTTTCGCCCAATTAACAATCCTTGATGGCGTCCACTCGAGGTGCTCTTGGTGGGATTTGGGGCGATGATCCGGGCTGGTGGTGACGCCGCCCTCCATGATGCTTCGTCTGTGGCTCGCCACCCTTCGGTTCTTATACAAAATCTCAACCGTTAGGGCGGACAGCCGCACGTCGACCTGCTGGCCGACGAGTTGGTAGGGGACGCTGTAGAGATGCTTATCGGCTGAGATGTGATAATCGATACCGACTTTCGCCGTTTTCCACTCGAGAAACTCGTAGCGGCGCACCGGAAGCGGCATGAGGGCGGGCTTCTCCAGCTTCTCGAAGAGCTCGATCCTGCTTGAGTTCATCTTCTTCGAACCTTCGCTCGTTGAGCTTTTCAAGAAGCTCTGCTATGGCATCATTGGCCTCGTGGATGCTGAAGAATGTGCGGTTCCTAAGCGCCGCCAGAATCCAGCGCTCCACCAACAAAACCCCCGCTTCCACTGGCGCTTTGTCACGGGGTTTCCGCACGCGGGCCGGGATTATCGCGGTGCCATAGTGCGCCGCCATATCGGCGAATGCGGGATTGAGGTCCGGCTCGTAGCGGTCGGGTTTGATAACCGCGCCATTTGGTGTTGTCCGGCGCCACGATCTGCGGGACTCCTCCGAAATATTCGAGCGCCCTGATGTGGGAGGCAATCCAACTTGGAAGACAGAGGTCGGTCGTGGCTTCGGCGTAGGTGTAGTTGCTGGCCCCAAGAACGGCAACGAAGATATAGGCCTTGTTGACCTTGCCGGTTCTTGGGTCCGTGATGTCTATTGTGTCACCAGCATAATCCGTGAACAGCTTCTCTCCGGCGCGATGCTCCTGGCGAAGCACCACGTCGACCAGCTTCTTGGCTTCGCTGTAGCGCTGGCAGAACTGGGTGTATTGATAACCGTCCGGATTGGCCGCTTTGTATTCCACCCATAACAGGTACAGCGTAACGTGCGGCCTCTTCATCTCCGAGACGAGATAGCCGGTTTCGGGCATCTCCCGCCTGCCCGTGGGAGCATCGGGCGGCCCACAAACTATCCTCTCAAGAGCCGCATCGTCCATCTCCTCCGGCAGCGGCCAACCAAGACCGGCGGCGATGGCTCTTCTGTGATACTCCAGCACCGTTGAGTGCGAGACCTTGCAGGATTTCGCGACTGCTCTGGCCGAGAGCCCGCACCCGATCCTGAGCCGAAGTATTTCTCTTACCTTGCGCATGGACAATCCTTCCTGTGTCATGCCTACCTCCATCTGTTCAGATGGATCCATGGTAGGATGCACTTTAATTGTCCAGCGCCCTGCGCTCCCTTAAGTGGTCGTCACATTCCGAAATCGGTGGACGACAGCTCCGAAATGGGTGGTCGACAGCACCGAAATGAGTGGACGGCATAAACCGAAATCACTGGTCGACATGAACCGAAATGGGTGGTCGGCATTGACCCGAAATTCGCACGGTAGGGTCTACGCCGGTGTTCTCTTGTGGGGTGCCCTCGGTTTCGCGATGTCCCAGGGCCAGCGTACCTGTAACCGTTGAGAGTGATTAGAGCAGTGAAACCGTGCGCATGTCAGACATACCAGGCTTGCTCCGAACTAGGAGCCGGAATGGACGGGGTAAGGCAAGATTCACCCATGTGCAATCCGAGGACATATCCGCTCATAGGAGACAGTCCATATGGAGCAACCCTTATCGGCGGGTTTTCAATTCCCGGTCCTAACCTCGGCCACTGGGACACTGTGTTTCTAGATGGGCATACTGATTCGGCAAAAATGAATTAGTCGTTTCGGGAAACCCCTTTCCCGATACAACGGAAAGAAGGGCTGACAGGTCAGCGGAAACCAGCAATACGGATCAGCGCATCCCTTCCCCGACTTTCGACTTTCAGACTTCCCAGCGCTAGCCGTACAAGAAAAATCCCGCAGACCAAGATAGTCCGCGGGCCGCTTCTGAGGACGTAAGCCCTCATCACGGAGATTAAGTCACAACACTTTAGGAAGGAGAAAAAAGATTCTCAGTATATCTACCTGCAAGAATCGTGCCAATCGAGCGGATTGCAGGAAAAAATCCGCAAAAAGGTTTTAGTTGTTCCCGAAACCCCATGAGTCTTATGCACCGGAGTACCAGAAAAAAGGTTTCTCGAAACAGCTAAACAGAAATTCATTCCTGAACTCCCTTTTCGTGATGAAATCTCCTTCGGGCTATGCCAGGTTAGCCGGTCCAGAAAAATCCCGCAGACCAAAATCGTCGGCAGGGCCGCTTGAGGACGCAAGCCCTCTTCACGGGTAATAAGCCACAACACTTTAGGAAGGAGAAAAAAGATTCTCACCATGATTATGTGCAAGAATCGTGCCAATTGGGCGGATTGGCGGAAAAATCGTAAAAATGGACAGCAGAGTGCGCAGTCCGATGAACCCCCGTGGCGTTTGTTCATTCCCCGTGAACGTGGTATAATCTGAAAGCTGGGGCCGTAAGGAACCCACTTGCCCTCTCGGTGTCGACAGGGTGCAGTAAACTCAACCTGCGGGTTGGGAGCGAAGCCGCGCTGGAGCACTCCTGAGCACGGACTCGCCGAGCTTTTTACCGGCTGGGAATTCGTTGTCAGCACGTCAGCGGCGTGGGAGTGACAACATCATTATTTGTTGCGAGCGTGTCAGATGCAACTCACCAGAATCCGAATACGCAATTTCCGGGCGCTAAGACACCTTGACCTGACCTTCAAGAAGATAAGTTGGGTCCGTTCGCCCCGTTACCGTGCTAGCTGGTCCGAACGGATGTGGGAAGACATCCATTCTATTTGCTATAATCCAAACCCTTCGTCGTGTCATGGGTTATAACACGACTGATGTACCAGACCCGAGCGACCTCGAGGCACATCGTTCAGGTCATGTTGGTCTCTCAGAATTCCACCATCTGCCTCCGTCAAGCTTGACCTGCTGTTCGAGCGTTCAGAGCTGGCTGCCGTGGCACAGGTCCTTAGGGATCTGGGGGAGGAAGACGACGAGATATCAAGCCTGTCGGAGGCGGGGGGGGAGGCAAACGTTGAATGGGTATATCCGTCGGGCCGTTTTCCCGACGGGACAAAAAAGCCCCCTAATTACCTGAACAGCTACAGCCCTTCCTCCGCCATCGATGCGTTTCGCGGAAGAGGTCTTGCGATCCGTGGCTGGAGGGAGCGCAAGCTAAGCGACCGCCGGCTGCTGGACCGGATTGGCGGCATCTACCTGTTTCCGCAGGATCGGAACCTGCGTTCCCGTGTTACGGGGGCTAACGGGGGCGGAGAGGGGCGGCTGGCGGAGCCGGACGACGGGATCGATGCCGAGCAGCGCAAGAGGGAGCCGATGTCTATATGGGGCATCTTGCAGTATCTCAGCCAATACGCGCGAATCAGGATGAAGGAATTACCGGACGAAGAGAACTGGGACAAGCGAATACAGAGCCAGTTCAACAGCATTTGTGCGCCTAAGGAATATCTGGGCTTTATGTACGAGCAGGACGACCCCAACGGTGCGCCTTTTTTCAAGGACGGAGATTCGTACTATCCGCTGCAGATGGCGGCTTCCGGTGAGCAAGTCATCATCGAGTACATCACGCGGTTGAACTACCCGAGCCCCCTGAACCGCAGCCTCATTCTCATTGACGAACCTGAAGTACACCTGCACCCTGGCTGGATACGGCAGCTATATAGAGCCCTTCCCCGGA
The DNA here is from genome assembly GCA_963823885.1 of uncultured bacterium. Classification (GTDB taxonomy): domain Bacteria; phylum Armatimonadota; class UBA5829; order UBA5829; family UBA5829; genus CAWGNL01. Next base: position 7,955 of record CAWGNL010000054.1, on the reverse strand, counting down.
TCGGACTGAACAATCAATACATCGTGACCACTCACTCTCTGGAACTCAGGAGAATGGCGGCGGAAGACGGCAACCTGATCGACATGGGAGAGCCGGAGGAGACCCGGTGACCGCCGTAAGGTCCGACTACCACGCCCGGTATACCAGGGCGGGCGATGTAGCGATCCTCTGCGAGGGGGATGTTGCTGGCTACGAGGCGGCAATGCTGAGCACGTGGACCGACGTCAGTCTAGGCAGGGGGCCGTTGGTGGACGTCTGGGCATGCGGCACGAGTTCCGCGCTTTTCGGCTTGAGCGATGCCATCGGGCGCGCCCGCCCGCTGTTTGTGATAGAGGACAGGGATTACAGGACACCCTCGGAAGCGGCTGAAGACTGCAAGAAGAAGCTGAACCCCCGTGGCGTTTGACAGTTGTGCTTTCTCCTGACTATAATCGACTTACTGGTCAAATGTCAGTTACCAACATCTCCCTCACAATTCCGCTTGCCGAGGCGCGGCGGGTCCCCAAAGCCGGACGAAAGGCGACCAGCCTGTCAGAGCCGATCGAAGCCCATTTTGCCGTGCCAAGGGGGTTTGTGATCGGCGTCGACGCTTACCGTTCCCACCTCTGGGCAAGCGGGGCGCGCCGGGTCGCCGCGGCGGACCCAACCGAGGCAGACGCCGAAACCATCAGAGCCGCTATACTCGGGCACGAGATGCCGCAAGATCTGGCGGCCGCCGTCCGTGAAGCCTACCGGCGGCTTTCCTGGCAAACTGGTTTCCCCGAACCCAAAGTTGCCGTAAGGGCTTCCGTGCTGGAAGAATCGGCAGGAGTTTCGGGAAAGGGGTTTCCCGAAACAACAGTCCAGGGTCACGCCGACGGCGCTTACGCCGGTTTGCTCAACGTGTCAGGCCCGGATGAGCTTGTGGATGCCGTGAGGCGGGTTTGGGCCTCGCTGTGGAGCCCGGAAGCGGCTCGAAGCAGGGCAGTGTCCAGTCAGACCGGCGAGCCTGGCATGGCCGTCATTGTCCAGCAGATGGTGGAGGCCGTGTGGTCGGGCACGGCGATCACCGCGGACCCTGCCACAGGGAATCCGCACCAGGTTGTGGTTCGGGTGAGCGGAGGGGCTTGGGATACAGGGTGTCGCTGGGCGACCTATCGATTGAGTGCGCGCGCGGCGATGACGCCGGCGGGCCTGCCCTTGAGTTGATCGCATCCGTTGCGGAAAAGGCCGTGCTGGCGGAGGAGATGTGCCGGGTCCGGGTGGAGATGGACTGGGCGGCCGACCGAGATGGCATCTGGACCATTCAGGTGAACACTGCCAGAGTGCCGGGCTACTTTCCCCTCGGGATGCTTTCGCCCGATGACGCGACGCGCAAAATGCGCAGAGTAACCGGCGCGCCGGTTTCGACATTCTCGCGGGAGTTGCTCCGCCGAGAGCGCGAAGAATGCGGGCCGTTCGCCGCGAAAAGCGTTTCGATCAACGGCTATATTTACCTGGAAGAGGCCCCGAGCCTTCGGGCGAGGTCAATCGACGGGATATAGCCGCAGCCTTCGGAATGCTCCAAAGCTGGAATAGGGAATGGGAGCCCGATCTGCGGTCGCGAAGCGCACACCTTATCTCCGTGGACCTAACCCGGGTGAGCCACGAGGGATTGGCGCGCTCGCTCAAAGAAGCCCAGGAGGTCGCCAGGATCGCGCACGAATGGCTGCTAAGTGCGAGCGGCGCCTGCGAGATGTTCACCGAGGCGCTCGCGTGCTTTATTGCAAAACGGATTCCTTTGAAACCAGCAGAGAGCCGGGACCAGCTTTTGGCGGAAAGTGGAGAGCAGAAAGCCCAAAGCCCGGAGTCGGGCTCCGCATACGCCGGTGAACCGGACCGGATCCTTGCTGGAGAGGCTCCTCGGCGGCCTGCCGGATGTCACCATCGAGCGCGATGCGCGCCTGCAGGAGTTCGGTGACCGATTCACCGTCGCCGAAGCGACCGGCAAAGTCAACGACCGGGCCTGGTGGTTGGGCTATAAGCGCGAGGTCGAGGCCTTTGCACTCCAGTACGGTTACTCGTTCGGAAGCCACGCCGAAGGGTGGGATTTGGCTTCGTGGAGAAGCTGGGTGGAGGACACCCAGAGCCTCTTCAGGATCGTCGCGGCCAGCGCAGGGCAAGACAATCGTCCTACGCTGGTCACCATGCACTCCGCCGCCCAGAATCGCGCGCGGGAGGCGGCGCGCGAAGCGGCCAAGATGCTTTCGCGGGCTCCTCGAAGCATGCGAGCTTTGCCGGGGCTCTCGCGGCAGCTCGCGGTCGCGAGAGCCCGGGCCGAGCGCGTTTTCGCGCTGGCATCCACCGCCGTTAGGCTGGTTGTCATGGAGATGGGGGGCAGGCTGGTGGAGGCTGGCGCGCTGGCCGAATCCGCCGACATATTCCACCTCACCCCCGAGGAGCTTCTAGCCCTGCCGGGCCGGCTCCGCGAAGATGGCCGCGCGGAAATCGCATTGGAGGTGACGCGCCGCAAGCACGATCTTTGGCTCGAGGGCAGGCTGTCTGCTCCCGCAGTGCTCGACAGGCGGTTAAAGACTCAAGGTTAAGGGTTAACCCCTTGTGGACGATAACCGTGAATGGCTTCGAAGGCACGGTAGATTTGTAAAACGAGAGGATCAACCCCCGCGATTGGGACTGTCACGTACTGGCAGTATCGCAAAGTTTTTTGTGCTTCACGCCCCTACCCGGTAAAAAAACTAGTAATCTTACGTCTTGACGAGCCTGTTTTCCCATGGTATCCTGCCAAATAGGAACACGCAACCCACACGGGTCGTAATGACAAATGACTTTGGAAATTGATGAGGCTCCTGTCAACATAGCAGTCGATATGCATGGCCGGCAGCCGTCGTTGCGAGTGGCGGGCAACGCGGACCTGCCGAATATGCTCAGCGTGGTCGAGGTGCTGGATCGGTTAGCCGATGAGCACGAGGCCTGTGTGTCGCTGGATTTGGGCGAGGTGGAAAGCATGGACGCCGGGGCGCTGCAATGCTTAGCGCAGCGAGCCGGCAGCCTGAAGGATCGCCGGAAACGGCTGCACCTGAAGCGTGTAAGCAGCGTAGTGGACAGCCTGCTCGACAAGCACCTCATCTCCGATCTGTTCTGCCGCGAAGAGCACACGCGCGAATGCGTGCCGGGCTCGTGCGGAATTGCGGAGACAAACTGGGATATGGACGTTTTCGCCATGCCGGCCACCATGGCCCATTGCGGGCAGGCGCGCGAGAGGGTGGACCGCGTTGCGCAAGCCGTCGGCTTCAGCAGGTGCAGACGAAGCGATATAATGCTCGCCGTGGGCGAAGCGGTCGCAAACGCCGTCAAACACGGCCGCTCCGAGGATGGAGAAGGGTATTTTACAATCTACTGCCTGGCCACTCCCGAGAGGTTCCAGGTTACGATAAGCGACGGCGGCTCCGGTTTCGATCCAAGCGCACTCCCCAGTCTGGAGGAGGCATTGATCGTGGAGAGCGGTCGCGGGATACACTGCATGGAAGCGGTCATGGACGAGGTGGACTTTCGCTTCGAGGGCCGGCACCACGGTTCGCATGGTGAAATACGGCTAGGGAAAAGACCAGGTTGTTTATGAACCGGCTGCCTGCGGTATAAGGATGAGGTATTCCTGCTTGGCGCGTTAACGCCCTTTTTCGGGGTCGGAGGTCTCAAGGGACCCCGCGACCACCGCCCTACAAATCTTCGTTTTATAGCAGCGAAGCCGAGGCTTCACGGACGATTCCCTCGAAAAGAACAGAAATGCGAATCCGTATTTTCTGGGGAATCGTGCACGAAGCCTTCGGCTTTCGCACTTATATATGAAAATGAGGGTGTATCCTGCCGGATTCGGCGGGAGGGGGTCGGCGGCGATTTTGAGAATCGCCACCCAGGAGCGTGTTGTCTGTGAGCGCGAGGGTTCCGGGCTTTCCACTTTCCACTAAATGCTATTTTCAAGGGAATCAAGGAAGCGACCATGAAGCCTCAGGCTTCATCACTATACACGAAAAAGAAGGTTGGCGTCGCGGGTTGGGGATCCGGATTCTAACTCCTGACTCCTATTTTCCGAAGGGAGATTTGCATAATGAAGCATACGAAGCGCCGGCTGGTCTTTATTCTGATAATGTCCGCGGTCACTGTCTGTATTCCCGCGGGGGCGGTGGTAACCTCGGTATCGGCCGGTGGGGGCCAAACCGTTGCACTGATGAGCGATGGCACTATTTGGGAATGGGGCTCGGGCTGCTTTGGCCAACTCGGTGATGGGACGACTATCGACGGCTTATACCCGGCGCAGTTGGCGGGCATGTCAGGAATCACGTCGATTTCCGCGGGTATCGACCAGACGGTGGTTCTGGACAGCTCCGGTAACGTCTGGGACTGGGGCTGGAACGTCCATGGTCAAATCGGCAACGGAACCACCGGTGGGGAGCAGACAACCCCGTTTCAGGTGGCAAGCATCAGCAACGTAAAGGCGATTTCGTCGGGCTACGGGTTTACGCTGGCCCTCACCAACGACGGAAGCTTATGGGGATGGGGCTACAATCAGTATGGCCCAATCGGCCCCGGAAGCGCGGAGTATCCCTCTCCGAATGACTGCCCGAACCCGGTGCCTGTCGGCCTGACAAACGTAGTCTCCATAAGCGCCGGTTATTACAGCGCGTGCGCGGTGGACACTCCCGGCGCAGTCTGGACGTGGGGCGTCAGTGTGTGGTCCGACTCGACCGGCGTGGAAGGCGAACCGACCACCGTGCTCACTAGTCCGCGGCAGGTGACGGGTCTTCCCCCCGCTTCGGCGGTCTCGGTCGGCATGTATCACACGGTGGTCTTGGACACTGCCGGCAACGTCTGGACTTGGGGTCTGAATACGCATGGACAGTTGGGCGACGGCGCCACCAACACGAACTACACCCCCGAGCAGGTGCTTTCGGGGGTGAAAGCGATCTCAGACCGGCGATTATCATACGATCGCGCTCAAGGCCGACGGCACCCTTTGGGCATGGGGCTATAATCAGTACGGCCAGATCGGTAATTCAACGACCACCGACCGGTATCAGCCAGTGCAAATCAGCAACTTTTTCGGAGTCGCGGCTATCGCGGCCGGCGGCAGTTATAGCTCGGCCTTGAAGATGGATGGCAGCGTGTGGGCCTGGGGGTATAATTGTTGCGGCCAGATCGGCGACGGCACGAGAACCGACCGCTGGTACCCAGTGCAGGTCATTGCCGGCAACGATACGACTCCTCCGACCGGCGGCGTTGTCATAAACGGCGGAGCGGCTTACGCATCGTCAACGTCCGTTTCGCTCACCCTCTCCGCGGCGGACAATACCGGCGTCGCGGCTATGCAGTTCTCTAACGATGGCTCCAACTGGAACGCGCCGTTAAGCTACTCGACGACCGCGAACTGGACGCTTACGAGCGGGGACGGAGTGAAGACCGTCTATGTGGAGTTCCTGGATGCCGCCGGCAACGTATCGGCCCCCGCAAGCGCGAGCATAACGCTCGAAACCACGCCTCCCACCGGCAGCATCGTCATAAACGGTGGGGCTGCTTACACATCGTCGAACTCGGTCACATTGACTTTGTCGGCAACGGATTCAAGTGGCGTCGCGGCAATGAAGCTCTCTAATGATGGCGTCAACTGGAGCGCGCCGTTAAGCTACTCGACGAGCGCGAACTGGACGCTTACGAGCGGCGACGGCGTGAAGACCGTCTACGTGGAATTCATGGATGGCGCCGGCAACGCATCGGCCCCCGCAAGCGCGAGTATAGCGCTCGACACTACGCTTCCGACCGGCAGCATCGTCATAAACGGTGGGGCTGCTTACACATCGTCGAACTCGGTCACATTGACTTTGTCGGCAACGGATTCAAGTGGCGTCGCGGCAATGAAGCTCTCTAATGATGGCGTCAACTGGAGCGCGCCGTCAAGCTACTCGACGAGCGCGAACTGGACGCTTGCGAGCGGCGACGGCGTGAAGACCGTCTACGTGGAATTCATGGATGGCGCCGGCAACGCATCGGCCCCCGCAAGCGCGAGCATAACGCTCGACACAACGCTTCCGACCGGCAGCATCGTCATAAATGGCGGGGCTGCTTATACATTGTCGAACTCGGTCACATTGACTCTGTCAGCAACGGATTCAAGTGGCGTCGCGGCAATGAAGTTCTCTAATGATGGCGTCAACTGGAGCGTGCCGCAGGCGTATGCGACGAGCGCGAACTGGACGCTGGCCGGCGGCAGCGGGCTGGAGAGCGTTGAGGCGAAGTTCGTGGACTCGGCGGGCAACGTATCTTCTCCGGCCAGCGCGAGCATAGTTGTCGGCAACCCGGTGACTCTCGCCCAGGGAAAAGCGGAGCCGGGTAACGCGGAGGCGATCGTCGCCGGATCCGTAGTCACCGCCTGCTTCAGTGATGCCATTTACATCGAAGAACCCGACCGGACCGCCGGAATGAGGGTCAGCCCGGCCCCGGCCGGAGTAAGTGTGGGGCAGACAATCGACGTCGCCGGAGCCATTACGGTCACGGGCGGCGAGAAGACGCTGATCCTCCAGACATTCGATATAGCCGGAACGGGCACGGTCGGCCCTCTCGCGATGGCGAACAAGTGGGTCGGTGGCGGTAATTGGGGGTATGTGGCAAGCACCGGAGAAGGTCAACAGGGAGTGCGCCCGACCGGCCTCAATAACATGGGCTTGCTGATCACGACCTGGGGCAGCGTCGTAGGTTACGAGCAGGTAAGTTCGCCGAGTTGGTTTACGATCAGCGACGGCGGCGGGGTGACGATCACGTGCAGCCTGCCGCCGGGCGTGGCATTCGACCCCGGGTGGCAGTATGTCTGTGTCACCGGCATATGCTCGTGTCAGCAGTCCGGCTCGATTCTGTCGAACCTTGTGCGAGTCCGCCAGCCCTCCGACATAACGGTTATTCTGAAGTCGAATTAGCCCGCACAAGCCGAGCTATGCGCCGGGGAACGGGGCCCGCGATCCCCGCCCGTTGTTTCGGGAAACCCTTTTCCCGAAACGCGCCCGCACAGGCCACCTATCCGGCGGGAACGAGGCCCGTGATCGTCTCGCGAATTCGGAACCACCGAGTTCCCGCTGCATCACTCGTGGGCTGTATTTGTCTGCTCGCGCAGCGACACTATCATCTCCACGGCGGAGTCTATATGTTCGATCAGCAGCCGTTCCTCCCGTTCGGTCAGGCGCTCCATTTTTCGGGCAACCTCTTGGACGCTGTCGCTGTGGCTGGACGCCCGCCCCAGCGTGACCAACGACCCCACGTCAACTTCAAGCGCCTCCGCCAGGCTTGCCAGCGTGGAGAGCGAGGGGGCGTTCATAGCTATTTCCAGCTTGCCGACGTAGTTGGGGATCAGCCCGGCACACTCGGCCAACTCTTCCTGGGTTATTCCCAATGCTTTCCGCCTGGAACTGATGCGCTTTGCGACTGCGGCAAGCAATTCGTTTGGTCGCTTCCGTTTACTCATCAGGAGTAGTGTAACGTCCGAACCGGGCCGGCTCAACCGCCTTCTGCGATAAAAAACAGAAATGGCTATTGACTACCGCTATTGTCGGTGTTTCGGGATTTGAGGAGCGGGCACGGTGTGATGACGAGGATGCGCATTTACCGTCCGCTCCGGAAATCCCGAAACGAGGTGAGGTGATGCGCAGGGAACACCACGCCGGGCCAAGGCTGTGACATAGCGGAACCGGTTGGCTAGACTTGGAGCCTTTGATGCTGTAGCGAAAGGCCGCTTCGTTTCGGGATTTCCGAAGCGACTGAGACGTTTGCGCCCTGTCCGAACGATTGTGCTCGCTTCTCAAATCCCGAAACACCGAACATGCCATCATCAGTTGCACCCCGGTCAGCCGAGCCCCCCGAGCTTTGCTCTTATAAATTACTGTCGGTGTTTCGGGATTTGAGGAGCGGGCACGGCGTGGTGATGAGGAAGCGCATTT